>JAITEZ010000063.1 GCA_031281735.1 Deltaproteobacteria bacterium
CCCCCAGGCTCCTGGCGGCGGCACGGCCGGCGCGGCCCGGCATGCCCCGCCTGCCTGGTCCCGTCCGGGCGGCGCCCGCGCTTTGCCGCCGGTCGGGCTGCCGGGGCGGCGCGCGGGCCCCGCCTCCCCGCCCCCTGGCAGCCGGGTTTCCGGCCCCGCGCGCCGCCGGGCCCCGCGCCGCCGGGCCTGCCGGAGGCGGCGCCAGACCGCGAGGTGAGATAGACCTTCCATGCAGCGCTACTCGGGACGCCTGACGGATCTCGACCCCAGGGGAAGCCGCCTGGAGCTGTGCGGGCTGCCGCTCGCCGCCCTCGCGCGCCAGATCGCCCTCCTGATGGAGGGGCCCCTCAGGGGAGGGAAGCTCGCGGTGCTCACCCCCACGCCCGTGGAGGCGGAGGACTTCCTGGGCGATCTCAGGTTCTTCTGGCCGGGGGGAGAGACGGTACTCCTGCCCGGCTTCGACCGCAACCCCTTCATGCAGAAGTTCACGGGGGTGGCCCTGGCGGGCGAGAGGATGATCGCCGCCCGCAGGCTGGCGGGGGAGGGGCCCCTGGTGCTCGTGACCTCCGTGCCCGCGGCCATAAGGAGGCTCCCCGCCGCCGAGGAGATCGAGGAGAGGTCGGTCGAGATCTCCGCGGGGGAGGAGCTGGACTTCGCCTGGCTCGCCGGGTTCCTGGCGGAGGGGGGCTACCGGCGGGTGGACCAGGTGGAGGGCGCGGGCGACTTCTCCGTGCGCGGCGGCATCCTGGACGTCTTCCCGGCCGGCCGGGGCTCGCCCGTCCGGCTCGAGTTCCTGGGGGACTACGTGGATTCCATCCGCAGCTTCCGCGTGGAGGACCAGAAGTCCTCGGGGAGGCTCGAGTCGGTGGATATCACGCCCGTCTCCCAGGCGCCGGTGAACGAGGACGCGGCGCTCCGGGCCTACGAGGGCCTGCGCGGGCTCGCCGGGAGGAACGGCTGGCTGGACCTCCTGTGGGAGCCGGTGGCCAGCGGGTTCCTGGAGGGGAGCCTGGCCGCCGACTTCGAGAACTGGTCGCCCCTGTTCGCCGACAACCTGGTGGGCTTCTCGGGGTTCCTGGCCGGGACGGGCGCCGTCCCGGTCCTCTACGACCCGGGGCGGCTCAGGGACGCCGGGGAGGCCGCCTGGCTGGGGCTCACGAACCACTTCTCGCGGCTCGCCGCGGACGAGCGGCCGCACCTGCCCCTCGGGGCCCTCTACGAGGAGCCGGAGGCGTTCCTCCGGGGCATAGCGGGGCTCCCCGCGGGGATCCTCGCCGCCAGGGAGTCCCCCCTGCCGGGCGAGCCGGGCGAGCCGGGCTCCTCCGCCGGGGCGGGGGGGCGGCTCGTCGTCTTCGACACCGAGTCGCCGGGCATCCTCAAGAACCTCCCCGGCCTGGCGGGGAGGCGCGCGGGCTTCCTGGACCCCCTGGTCGGCAAGATCCGCTCGCTCCTGGGGCGGGGGTTCCGGATCACGCTGGTCCTCAAGAACCCCGAGCAGAAGCGCAGGCTGGTCGAGCTGCTCTACGAGCACGACCTCTCGCCCGCCGAGGCCCCGAGGGGCAAGGCCCCGCCGGAGTCGCCGCTCACGGGCGCCTTCGGCCGGGACGGGGGCCCGGCCCCCGCCGTGTGGACGGGGCCCGGCAGGCCCTCCCGGAAGGGCGGCGGCGGCCTCTCCTTCGCCGTGGGGCAGCTCTCGGGGAGCTTCGTCGCGCCCTACGACTTCGAGGCCTTCATCTCCGAGGAGGAGATCTTCGCGGTCCGGAGGGTGAGGAGGGCCAGGGCCACCGAGGAGTTCCGCGGCTACGGGAGCCTCTCCGATCTCTCCCCCGGGGACTACGTGGTCCACGCCGTCCACGGCATAGGCCAGTACAGCGGGCTCTCCCTGCTGACCATGTCCACGGGCTACCGGGGGGATTTCCTTTCCATAGCCTACCGCGGCGGCGACATGCTCTACGTGCCCGTCGAGAGCTTCGGGGTGGTGAGCAAGTACGTGGGCGCGGACGACCGGCCGCCCGCCCTCGACCGGCTGGGATCCGGGAGCTGGGAGCGGATCAAGGCCAAGGTCAAGGAGGACGTCAAGGCCGTGGCCCAGGAGCTACTGGATCTCTACGCCCGCCGCAAGGCCTCCGAGGGCAGGGCCTGCCCCCACCGGGACGGGGACTTCCTGAACTTCGAGGCGGCCTTCCCCTACGAGGAGACACCGGACCAGGCCCGGGCCATCGAGGACGTGATGCGCGATCTCGAGCGGCCCTTCCCCATGGACCGGCTGGTCTGCGGGGACGTGGGCTTCGGGAAGACCGAGGTGGCCATCCGCGCGGCCTACCGCGTGGTGGCGGACGGCAGGCAGGCCGTCGTCCTGGTTCCCACCACCATCCTCGCCGAGCAGCACGAGAGGAGCTTCCGGGAGAGGCTCCGGGACTGGCCGGTGAACGTGGCCTCCCTCACCCGCTTCCAGAGGCCCGCTGAGCAGAGGGCCATCCTGGAGGCCCTGAGGATCGGCTCACTCGACATACTGATAGGCACGCACCGCATACTCCAGAAGGACGTGGCCTTCAAGGACCTGGGGCTCCTGGTGGTGGACGAGGAGCACCGCTTCGGGGTCAAGGACAAGGAGAGGCTCAAGAAGCTCCGCGCCAACGTGGACGTGCTGTCCATGAGCGCCACCCCCATCCCCCGGAGCCTGGCCATGTCCATGTCCGGGATCCGGGACATGTCCATCATCCGGACCCCGCCGGTGGACCGGCTCTCGGTCATCACCTCCCTCATCCGCCGCGACGACTCGCTCGTGTGCGAGGCCATAGACCGCGAGCTCGCCAGGGGCGGCCAGGTGTACTTCATCCACAACCGCATAGGCGACATCCACCTCTGGGTGGACCGCCTGCAGGCCCAGCTGCCCCTCGTGCGCTTCGGCGTGGGCCACGGCCAGATGAAGCCCGCCGAGCTCGAGGAGATGATGGCCCGCTTCTGGCGGCGCGAGATAGACGTCTGGGTGACCACCACCATAGTCGAGTCCGGGCTCGACTTCCCGGACGCCAACACCATCGTGATCGACCAGGCCGACCGCCTGGGCCTCGCCCAGCTGTACCAGCTGAGGGGGAGGGTGGGGCGGAGCTGGGAGCAGGCCTACTGCTACCTCATGGTGGACGACCCGGACACGCTCACCGCCGACGCCCGCAAGAGGCTCCTCGCCATCATGGAGAACGCCGAGCTGGGCTCGGGGTACCAGGTGGCAGTCCACGACCTGCAGATCCGCGGCTCCGGGTCGGTCCTGGGCTCGGCCCAGCACGGGCAGGCCTCGCTCGTCGGCTACGAGATGTACTCGCGGCTGGTCGAGGAGGCCGTGGCCGAGCTGAAGGACGAGCCGCTGCCGGACGACTACGAGCCGGAGATCGTCCTGGGGGCGCCGGCCTTCCTCCCCGACTCCTACGCTCCCGACACCCGCGCGCGCATCATGCTCTACCGCAGGCTGTCCAAGGCCTCCTCGGACGAGGAGATAGCCGAGATAGAGGACGAGCTCAAGGACCGCTTCGGGCCACTCCCCCCCGAGGCCGAGAACCTGCTCGATCTCTCGGGGCTCAAGATCCTCGTGAAATCCGTGCGCGCCCGCCGCCTCGAGATCGGCGACACCGGCCTCAGCGTGACCTTCTTCAACGACCGGCGGAACGCCCGGGCGTCCGTCCTCGACAAGCTGGTGGAGCTGGCGGGCGATCCGGTGCGGCGCATCACCCTCTCCCCCGGCGGCGAGCTCTTCGTGCCCCGCTTCAACCTCAAGGTGAAGACCCTCGGCCCCGTGGGGGCCGTGCGGCACTTCCTGGAGTACCTGGACGGGGACTGAGGGGTGCAGCCCCGGCGGGCTGCGCGGGGCGGCACCCGCCGCCGCGGCGCCCCGCCTTTCCGGCCGCGGGGCGGCCGGCCGCCGCCGGAAGTTGCCGAAGGGGAGAGCTTTGGGCTACAATGGCCCGGTTCTCGCCACCCATGATCACTTCCCGCCCCGGCGGCGGCGCCGCCTCCCGGCGCGGGCGGCCCCCGCGGCCGGCCGCGCGTCCCTCGTCCCTTTCAGGTGCACCGGCGCCCGCCACGGTGATGGCAAGGCGGCTCTCCCCCCGCCGGGCCTGGTCGTTTCGCGAACGGCCCGGCCCGCGGGCGCCCCGGGGCTGATCCTGCCGCGGCCCCTCCACGCCCGTATCCCGCCCCGGCATCATTCCCGGAAGCCGCGGCGCGGAGCCCTCCCGGGCGGCGCGCCGCCCCTCAAGGTGACACCGATGGAGACAGTCAGCCGCGAAGCGGCCTGGGAGATCCTCACGAGGCACAACAAGGAGCCCTTCCACCTCCAGCACGCCGAGACCGTGGAGGGCGTCATGAAATGGTTCGCGGACGCCCTCGGCTTCTCGGAGGACCGCGAGTACTGGGGTGTGGTGGGGCTCCTCCACGACGTGGACTTCGAGCTGTACCCCGACCAGCACTGCATCAAGGCCCCAGAACTCCTCCGCGAGGGGGGCGTGGGCGAGGACGTCATCCGGAGCGTCGTGAGCCACGGCTACGGCATCGTGACCGACGTGAAGCCCGAGCACGTCATGGAGAAGGTCCTCTACGCCGTGGACGAGCTGACCGGCCTCGTCTGGGCCTCGGCGCTGATCCGCCCGTCCAAGAGCGTCATGGACCTGGAGGTGAAGTCGGTCAGGAAGAAGTTCAAGACCCCGAGTTTCGCCGCTGGCTGCTCGCGCGACGTCATAGCCAGGGGCGCCGAGATGCTGGGCTGGGATCTCGACGAGCTCATCCACAAGACCATAGAGGCCATGCGCTCCCTGGAGGCGAAAGCCTGAGGCGGCGCCCCCGGCGGCCGGCGCCGGGCCACGGAAGACATGCTACAGCAGTAGGCACACCATGGCACAGTTCTACAAGCCCTCCGGGCGCGTGTCCCCGGGCGCCCCGCTCGTCCTGGTGGCGGCCGCCGCCGTCTCCTGCGCGCTCGCGCCCCTGTACGCGGCAGGCACGCTCTACATCCCCCTAGTGTACCTGAACGTCGCCTGCCTCCTCTTCTACGCCATAGTCGTGGGCAAGGCGGCGGGGGCCGCCGGGAGGCTCACCCGCACACTCAACCCGCCCGTCACGGCCCTCCTCGCGGTCCTGGGCTCCTGGGCCGGCTTCTGCCTCTCCTGGAGCGCCTGGCTGGGGCTGATCTTCTTCTTCCAAGACGTGAGCTTCCCGGGCTTCGGCCGGCTCATGGAGTACCTGAAGACGCCGGAGGCCTGGAGCTATCTGGCCCTGCACCCCGAGGACCTGTACGGCTTCGCGAAGGAGGTGAACGGGGAGGGCGTCTGGGGCCTGGGCAGGGGGCACGCGACCCCGGTCAAGGGCACTCTGCTGCTGCTCGTCTGGGTGGCCGAGTTCGGGATCTACTCCGTGGTGACCGCCGTCAAGGGGGCCGCGGCCGTCGCCGAGCCCTATTCCGAGGAGGCCCGTGGCTTCCTGCCCGAGTTGAAGGTCGCAGGCCGCGGGTTCGCCGCGCCGGAGGATCCCCAGCAGCGCTCGGCGCTGCTGGGCGCGTTGGCTTCCGGCGACCTGGGCTACTTCAACCAGGCGCCGCCCGCGGAGGGCGGGGGGCCGGGGCTGTTCCTGACCTTCCACACCTCGGACGCCTCCTCCTGGGGCACCGTCAAGGTGGAGGAGGTGACGGTCGCCGGCAAGAAGCAGAACAGGAAGGAGGTGGTGAAGAACCTCGTCGTGCCCCTGTCCTACATCCATTCGCTGAAGGCCCGCCTGTCCTGACGGCGCCGGGGCGCGGGCCCCCCTGCCCGCCGCCCGCCGCGCCACCGGCCTCCGGAGCCACGATGCCCAGGAACCCAGAGCCCCCCGGTCGCGGCCGTCCGCTGGCCCTCGCCTCTGCCGCCCTGCTTTCGGCCGCCGTGGGGACCGTCCTGGGGCATTTCCACGCCGCGGCGACCTGGCTGTTCACCCCCGCCTGGTTCCGGGCGCTGGCGTCCCTGCTGTGGGTCTCGGGGGCGGCCTCCTTCGCCGCCTGGGGCGTCTCGGCGCTCCGCCTCCGCCGCCCTTCCGCCGCCGGGCTCGCCTCCCTCGCGGGCGCCTGGTGGGGGGTCTACGCGGGCTGGGCGGCCAGGCTGGAGCTCGACCTGGGCTTCGGCTGGAACCTTTACTCCTTCACGGAACGGCTCCTCCGCGACGGCCTCTCCGCCCTTTACTACCGGCCTCCCGGGCCGCGGCTCCTGCTGGGCCTCATCCGGGCCGACGCCGGCGGGAGCCTTTACCCCGTGCACGGGCTCGCGCTCACCGGGACCTCCCTGTGCGTCCTCTGGTCGTTCTGCTTCTCCCTTCTCTCGGCAGCCGTGTTCATCAGCGCCCGCGACGCCGCCGCGAGCCCCTTCTCGGAGAGTGCCGGGGTCTGGCTGGTGCGGCTCAACCTCAGGGGACGCGCCGCTGGCCTCCCCGACGGCATCCCTGAGGATCTCCAGGAGGATCTCCCGGAGGCTTTCCCCGCCGGCCGGGGAGCCGGAGGCGCGGCGCCCGGCCGTTCCGCAGGGGACGTTTCCGCCGGGGGCAGCGGGGGAGGGCCGCCGGCGGCCGCCCCGGCGGTGGGCGGTGCGCCGCAGGCCGGAGGGGGCGGCGCGCCAGGGCCCGGGGAGGCCGCCATCGGCGGCGGCCCAGGCCTGTCCCGCGCGGAGGGCCCGGAGGACGTCCTCTCGGCGATATGCGGGGGCGATCTGTGGTACCTGGCGCGGGCGCCCGTGGTGTCCGCGCGTTCCTCGCCCTGTCTGACGCTCGAGATCTGGGCGGCGGGATCGGCGCCCGATGCCGTGGCCACGGTATGGCTGAGGCGGCGCGTTGAAGGCAAGCCGAGACAGGAGCTCCTGGTGCGCCGGGCGGCGATCCCCAGGGAACTCGCGCTCCTCGCGGCCTGGCGGCTGGCCGGGCCGCGGCCGGGGCCCGCCGCAGTCCCGGCGCCCGTGCCCGTCGCGGGGCCCCGGCCGCCGGGGCCGGATTCCGCGCCGCCGGAGGAGGCCCTCGCGCTCCCGCCCCGTGATCCCCCTCCCCAGGTTCCGGGGCCCTGAAATGGGCGCCCCCCCCGAACCCCCCGGGGCAGCCGGGGTGCGCCTCCCCTCCGGCGGCTTCCGGGTAGAGGCGCTCGTCCTGGTACCGGGGGCGTCGGCGCTCGCGTCGGCCCTTCTCGCGCCCCTCTTCGCCGCCGCGGCGTCCCGGGCGGGGCTCGCGCCAGTCTGCCTGGGTCTCGCGTGGGCCTACGGCCTCGCCTCCGGGGTCCTCTCCGTCTGGGCCGTGCGAGCCTCCCGCGCGAGGGCCCCGGGTCTCGCCGCGGCGCTCTCGTCACTGGGGGGGGCCTGGGGGTTTTACCTCTCCCTCGCGGGCTGGGCGGGCATCTGCGCGGCGGGGGCCCCGGAGGGCGGCCTCCGGGAGGCCTTCGCGCTGGCGGCGCAAGGCGCCCTCCGGCTCGGCCGGGATCCCGCCGGGCTGGCGCGGATAGCCCTCGGCGGGAGCTGTTCGCCGTGGATCTTCATGGGGATCGAGATCCGGGGCCACGCGGCCCTGGCCGCCTTGGCCCTGGAGTGGCTCGCCTTCACTGCCGGGATCTGGCTTCCCGCCCGCCGCCTGGCCTCGCGCCCCTATTCCGAGGGGGCCGGGGTCTGGCTCTCCCGTGCCCGTCCCTGAGTCCTGCGCCTCGCGCTCCCGGCCGCCCCCGCCGGAGGAGTTCCATGCCTCAGGACCGGGTTCCCGGTCACGGCGGGGGCGGCCCCGGCCGCAGTCAGTCCGCAGGCGCGGGGCGGTCTGTTGCGCGGCGGGAGACACGTCCTCCCCGCGGGGCAGGCTGCGGGTAGGGCGGAGTAGCGCTTGCCGCAGGGGGAGCGGGGACCGTGGGGAGGCCCGTCCCGCCAGGTTACGGCAAGGGCTCCCGCTGAGGCGCGCCCGGGGGGCCCTCCGGGAGGCCCGCGGCGCGTCCGGGTCCGGGGGGTAGGGAGGAGGAGCGGCGGCTCCCGCGGAGGCGCCCCCAGGGTAACTCCGGGAGGCCCGCGGCGCGTCAGGGGCCCGGGGCGTGGGGGGGAAGTGCGGCTCCTGAGGAGGCGCGCCCAGGGGGCCCTCCGGGAGGGTCACGGCGCGTCCGGGGCCCGGGGGGCGGGGGGGAAGTGCGGCTCCTGAGGAGGTGCGCCCGGGGGCCCCTCCGGGAGGGCCACGGCGCGTCCGGGGCCCCGGGGCGGGTGGAGGGCTGCGCCGGGGGAGGATCCCCGCCTCCCGGAGTCAGGGGAACGCGCCTTCCAGGCTTTCCGGGGGCGGGGGGGCGCCCAGGTGCGCGGAAAGGCGCGCGTACATGTCCGCCCTCTTGAGGAGGAGCCCTTCCTCGCTGCCGGCCTGGAGCATGAGGGTGGCCGCCCAGGACGTCCTCCCCGGCGACGCGTCGGTGAGCGCCAGATCGGCGCCGTGGAAGCCCTCCTTCAGGTCCAGCGGGCCCGCCAGGGCCATCCTGCGCTCGCCGGTCAGGGACATCCTGCCCCCGGACACGTCGAGGTGCTCCAGCAGGGCGTGGCGGGGCGCCCCCCTCGACGGCTCGGGGACGGGGCCGAAGATCGACAGGAGGCGGTACAGCAGGTTCTCCCCCGAGGAGAGCAGGACCGCCAGCGGGGTCTGGCTGGGGAAGCGCGCGTCTATCTCGAGGGCCCTCAGGCCGCGGGGGGTGCTCATCACCTCGATGTCCATGAGGCCCTTGAGGCTGAGGTTCCCGGCGACGTCCAGGGTCATCCTCCTGAACGCGGCCTCGAGGGAGGGGTCGAGCCGGGCCGGTGACCTGACGCCGCGGCAGTCGAAGGACCCGTCCATCAGGAGCCCGGTCACCGTCCAGGCGCGGTGGCCGCCCGGCCTGCCCGTCGCCTCGAGGGAGTAGGAGGGGCCGGGGCAGTATTCCTCCAGCACGTGCCCCGCGGGGACGCCCGCCGGGAAGAGGGCGTCCAGCTCCTCCCGGGAGGAGACGAGCCGCACCCCCCGGCTGCCGGACCGGTCCCCCGGCTTCGCTATGATCGGGAAGCCGGAGGCGGGGTAGGGCAGGGGGGCGGGCGCGCCCGACGCGGCGAACAGGCGCTTGGATTCCAGCTTGTCGCGGGAGATCCGGAAGGACGCCAGGTCGAAGGCGACGGGCGGGGCGCACGGGGTGCGGGCCCAGGCGTCGACGAGCTCCAGCGTGGCCAGGTTCTCGTTCGCGGGGAGCACGGCGTCGCAGGACCCGAAGGCGAGATCCAGATCGGCGGCCGTCCGCGCCGTCCGGGCGACGAAGCGGGAGGCGATCCCGGCGGCGGGCGCCCCAGGCCTCCCGTCCATGAGGACCGTCTCCCATCCGGAAAGCCGCGCCACGGCGGCCGCCTCGAGGCCCTGCAGGCCCCCGCCAAGTATGCCCAGCCTGAAACTCACGCGAGCGCCCCCGCCTTCTCCAGGTATTCGCCGGGCGTGGCGGCCCGGAGCCCCATGCCCTCCAGGAGGGGGAGGACGGCGGAAAGCGACCGGCCGTCGTTCTCGATGTCCAGCTCGTCCTGGGCCACCCCGGCCAGCCCCAGCTCCGCCGGGACGAGGGAGGTCACCAGGTTGGCCCCGGCGTCAAGGCGCCCGGGGAGCCCGGCGAGCCCCTCCACGTCCAGCGAGGCGGGGATGAGGGCCTCGGGGAAGGAGAGGCGCAGGACGGCTATCATGTCGAGCTCCCTGTCCCGCGCGAGGGGGGACGGCCCAGGCCGGCCCCGCGCCCGCCCGCCCGCCTCCTGCGGGGGCACGAAGGCCATGGCCCGCACCTGCGCCGCGCCCAGCTCCCCCATGGCGAGGACGGAGCGCGCCAGATCCAGGGGGCTTTCGCCCACCCCGCACAGCACGCCCTCTTCCACCAGGAGCCCGGCCCTCCTCGCCTCCCGCTTGGCGCCCCACCGGGCGCCGTAGCTCTGGCCGGGGCGCAGGACACCGAAGAGGGAGGGGCTGTGGGTCTCCTGGTAGCAGGCGTACCAGAGGGCGCCGGCCTCGCGGAAGAGTCCCAGGCCCTCGGCGGGGACGAGGCCCGGGGAGATCATGACCGGGAGCCCCGAGGCCTCGCGCACGGCGCGGATGAGCTCCGCCGTGGCCTCCAGGTAGCCCCGCGTCTCGACCTCCGGATCCTCGCCCATGGTGAGATCGATGAGATCCACGCCCTGGGCGGCCAGGGACGCCGCCGCCTCCACGACCTCGGCGGCCGTCTTGCGGTACCGCCGCGGCTCCCGGTTCGACCTGCGCCAGGAGCAGAAGCTGCAGTCGTTGCGGCAGAAGGTCGAGAGGTACACGAAGCCGTAGGTGTAGACGAGCCCGCCCCCCCGGGCGTCCCGCGCCCGCCGCGCCTCCTCGCGGAGCCTCTCCCTCTCCCCGGCGCAGGCGGGGGAGAGGAGCGTCGCGATCTCCGCCGCGTCCAGGGGCCCCGCCGCGCCGGCCTTCTCCAGGCAGTAAAGGTACTCAGGCCGCATTGCCGTCCTCCCGCTGGCCCCTCTTGAGGAACGCGCCGTGCCCCCGGCTGAAGACGGTCTGCCCGTACTTGGCGAGCTTCCAGTCGGGGACGGCGCACCTGCCGCAGGCGGAGGCGTAGTACTTGTTGCGGAGCCAGCGCGCCGCCCTGCTGTTGCGCGAGTTGCGGACCGCGTAGGTCTCCCCGCAGTGGGTGGTGAGGAGGACCGCCTCGCCCCTCAGCTCCACGCTCTTGAGCCCGTGCAGCCGCCCGGAGCGGGAGGGCCAGAGCTTCATCTTCTCCAGGAGGCTGAAAAGGTCGTTCTTCTTGCGGTAGTACCTCTTGGCCGTCCGCTTGGTGTTGGCGTTCTCTAGCATGGTCCGCCCGTAATGGCGGAGAGCCCGGGTGTCTCGCCCGGCTGCGCGGATTTAGAGTCCGCGTGATCATGTGCCGATCCGCTCTCCGTATTCGCCGGGCCCGCCGGGCGTTGCGCCCGCCGGGCCCGGAAGCCCGTGAAGCCCGCCGCGCCCGCGTGACCGCGGGCCGATGGGGATGGGGCACCGGAAGGAACCGGGCCCCGCCGCGCCTCAGGGGAAGGCGCGGGAAAACCTCTCGTCGTAGCGTTCCGCGAAGAGGCCCGCCAGCATGGAGGCCGTGCCGGCCATCAGGGGCTCGTGGAACAGCCTGCCGCCCTCCCCGCCCAGCCAGGCGGCGGGCCAGGAGAGCGGCACCCCCGGGGCCGAGACCACGGGGGCGGGGCCGCCCAGGAGCCTTTCGTACAGGGCGTCCGGCAGCGCCCTCTCGCAGGGCACCGCCTCGAAGATCAGCGGCGTCGCGGAGCGGGCGAGCGCCCGGGCCAGGTCTTCCTCGCCCGGCAGCGTGTCCAGTCCGGGAAGCATCCTGCCGGCCGTGAAGAGGCGGCCCCGGTCAACGTCGCGGGCCGCGGGGCGGGCGCCCAGCTCCATGAGCCTTTCCGCCGCGAAGAACCCCACGGGCCCCAGGCCCAGGACCGTCACGCCCTCGCCCTTGAGGCTCCCGCCGTTCAGGAGCTCCAGCGCCGCCACGAAGACGCGGGCGGTGGCGGGGTTGTTGTGGACGACGCGGCCGGTGTTCCTGTCCGCGGCGACGAAGTCGCTGTCGTCCGAGAAGACCACGATGTCCGCGCCCCAGCGGTCGGCCTCCGCGAAGCCCGGCCCGTCGGCGCTCTCCATGACCCTGGCCTCCGCCCCCATGAGCTCCCCCGTGTCCGCGAGGGCCCTCGCGAAGCCGCCGATGGCCCCCTCGCCGGAGGTGACGGTCACGGCCGCGACCCTTTTGCCGCGCAGGGCGGCGGCCAGGGCGTCGGGATCGGCGTCCCAGGCGCGGGCGGCCAGCCTGCGGACGTCCGTCCGGAGCTCGCCCGCCAGGTAGCCGGCGAAGGCGCGGGGCGTGAAGCCCCTTGTCAAGTCCTGTTCTGAGAGTCTGGTCACGCGGGCCTCGTCTTAGGGTATGTTCAGGCGGAAGCCGGCCAGGTACGACAGGCTTCCCGAGACGCGGGCCAGGTTGGCGGTCTCGCCGCGGGCGATCCGGCGGGCCATGGCCAGCCGCTCGATCCCGAAGCCCAGGCCTACCCAGGGCACGTCTATCTTCCATGGCGCGTCCAGGGGGTGCGGCCCCATGGCGGTGGAGGCCAGCTCCAGGCCGCCGGGGCTCACCACGTCCAGCGTCTCCGCGTACACGGCCGACTCCTCGGCCTCCAGCCGGCATTCCGCGAAGGGGAGCCCCGCCGCGTCGATCACCAGGCGGGCCAGCTCCAGGACGCGCCCCTGGCGGCTTTCCAGGGGGAGGCCCATCTCCACGACGTTGAGCATGGTGAACTCCTCGCCGTGCCTCTCCCCGTGGCTCTCCCGCCTCATGCAGGTCCCGATCTCGAAGATGGAGACGGGCCTGGGCGCCACGCGGAGGAGATCCACCATCAGGTAGTAGAGGTTGGGGGCCAGCATGGGCCGGACGGCCCTGTTCCGGTCCAGCCAGAAGATCTGGCTCTGGAGGGCGTGGTCCCCGTCGAGCCCCATGCGCTCCAGGAGGTTCCGGGTGACCGTCAGGGGCGTCCGCACCTCCGTGAAGCCGGCCCCCCGCAGGGCCCGGGAGAGCCCCTCCCGGAGCTCCGTGCCCTCCGGGCGGCCCGCCTCGGCGAGGTGCCTCCTGATCCCCTCCGCCGCTATCCGGTTCAGCCTCTTCTCCAGCTTCTGGAAGGCGGCGTTGGCGGCCCTCCCGTCGGCGAACTCCAGGGCCAGCTCCTCCGCGCCCGCCCCGAGCTCGGCGAGGCGCCTCGACTGTTCGGCCGTCCAGTTCACGGGGGGGCTCCTTTCGGCGCGACGGGGCCTTCCCGGGGGGGCCGGGCCGCGGCGTCCGCGCTTCCCCGCCCCGGCGGGGCGGGGGGGGCAGGGGCCCGCGCCGCTCGCGGCGCGGGCCCCTGCGGGCTTGCGGCATGCAAGGGGGCGGCTCCCGCCGGCCCTTCGGCTGCCTTCCCGCGGCGCGGTCTCCCCGCCCCGGGCGCCCGGGGGCGCCGCCCGCTCCTCGCGGGCACGCCGCCCGGGCCGGCCCGGCGGCCGGGATGGCGCCCGCGCATCAGGCGGCGGAAAGGGTCAGGCCGCGGGCCTTCTCCTCGCGGTTGATGAGGTCGCGGATGGCTTTCCTGGCGTCCTCGGGGATGGGGAGGGGCTTGTGGGAGGCCAGGATCTGCCGGGCCTTCTCGAGGGTCCTCTGGGTCATGTCCTGGCCGCCGGACTTGAGCCAGTTGTGGCGCATGCGGCGGTCGGAGCTGGGGGCGAATGACTGGGACCGCAGGTGCTTCATGGTGCTCTTGTGGGTGAGGAAATCTCTGAAGGATCCTACCTCCTTGATGTCCTCGACCGCCAGAGTCTCGTCCGTGACGGGGATCCCCTTCAGGCTGTAAAGAATGATTTCGGCTATGTCGGAGCCGATGAGGAGCTGGGAGTAGTCGAAGGTGACCCCCAGTTCCAGCATGCCCAGCCCGTAGATGAGGTTGACGCCGGCGAGGGCCGGGTAGAGCGCGGTGATGGTGCACTCGTAAGCCGCCTGGGCGTCGGGTACCTTGGAGTCAGCCTACCCGCCGGCGGTCCAGCTGGGCAGGTTGTAGTACTGGGCCATGGCGCCGACCGCGGCCCCGATCATGCCGAGCTCCGGGGAGCCCACCGCGGCGGCCCCGGTGCGGAGGTCGAAGGCGGTGGTGGAGCTGCCGTATATGACGGGGGCCCCGCGGCGCACGAGCTGGCTCAGCACTATGCCGGACAGGACCTCGGCGTTGTGGGTAACGAGCGTGCCCGCCAGGTGGACGGAGCTGGAACCGCCCGCCATGGCCATGGAAAGGACGTTGCAGACGCAGTTGTTCCTGGCCGCCACGATGATAACGTCGCAGGTGGGCTCGAGAAGCCTTAGCGGGCTCACGGGGCAGATGAGGAAGGACAGGATGCGGTGATCCTCGACCGGATCGTCCGGGAAGTGGGCCCTGGCGGCGATCTCGGACATCCTCACCAGGAGCTCCGCGATCTCCATGTTGTGGGGCATCATGACCACGTGCTTGGAGGTGTTGTTCATCAGGGCTTCGTAGTCGTGGAGGTGCCCCACCTCCTGGGGCATGTCGTGGGAGCCGGCCGGCTGCTCCACCACGGAGATCACGTCGAGGCTGTCGATGATGGTCGCCATGTCGGCCAGGTCCTGCTTGCAGGTCTCCCTGTGCACGCCCGTGTTGATGTCGTAGACGTTCAGGGCCTCGCCGAAGTTGGTGAAGGCCACGCGGTTCGACTCGATGACGGCGTCGCGCCTGGGGTCGCGGGCGTGCATGACGACCGTCTCGGGCGCCGACTCGAGGGCGTCCCTGACCATGAAGGGGGGGATCTTGACGATCTTGGTCTTGGGGTTAATCCTGGCGCCCGCCTTGTCGAAGAGCTCCAGGGCCTCGTCGTGCTGGACGAAGATGCCCTGGTGCTCCATGACCTCGAGCGTGGAGCGGTTGATCTGGTCGAGCTCCTCGCGTGTGAAGGGGCTCAGCCGGAAGCCTCCGCCGGCCGTGAAGCCGGCGTGTCTGTCTCGTCGCACTTTTACCTCCTTTGCGGTAGCGGTGTGGCGTGTTTCTGGCGATGGCGCGGTCCGGGGACCGTCGCGGGGACCTGGAAGGGGATGCCGGGCGGGCCGGCGGCGTGCGTCCGGGAAGGGGTCGCGCGTGTGCGCCGCCCCCCGCCGGCATGGTGTGGACCGCGGGCGCCCGGCCGCGCGGCGGCGGGCGCCCCTGAGCGCGGAAACCGTCCCGGGGGCGAGACAGCCGCGGGGTCTTCCCCCGGTGGAGGTGCCTGACCGTCGCTTTGCAAGCGGCGGGCCACGCGGGACGGCGCGCGCGCTGGGCGGCGGGGGGGGGCTCCCCGCCTGGGTTTCACGGGCGCCAAGGCCGCCCGTGCGCGGGCGGCGGGCGCGCGGGCGGGGGTGAAACGCAAAAAAAGGGAAAGGGGATGTTTTCGCCAGCCGCGAACCGCAAATCCCCGTTTGCGGCTCGCCGGGCGCCGGATCCCGGCCGCGCGGGGGTGGTCGGCAGGCGTCCGGAGGCCGGGGGTGAAGCGGCGGGCGTGGGCCCGCGCCCCCCCGCGAAGGGCGGCGGTCAGCCTCGCCCCGCGGGGCGGCGGTCAGCCACGCCCCGCGAAGGGCGGGGGTCAGCCACGCCCCGCGAAGGGCGGGGGGGCGGCGCCGGGCGGCCTCTAGCGGTAATCCTTGGCCCTGATCCCGAATTTCCTGAGCCGGTAGCCCATGAGCTGGCGGGAGATCTTCAGCTCCCTCGCAGCCGCCGTGATGTTGCCCCTGTTCCTCCCGAGGGCGTGCCTGAGCCTCTCCTCCTCCTCCCTCAGCCTGGCCAGGAACCCGGAGTCGCCGCGATCCCTATCCGGCGGCGTGAACGCCAGCAGGGCGCCGTTGCCGTCTGGGGGGATCATGGCCCCGGCTGCGGGACCCGCCTCCGGCGCCGGGACGGCGGAGAAGGCGTGCAGGTAGTGCTCGTGCACGTGCTGGAGCCCTATCACTATCTCGTCCGACACCTGGGCGATGGAGCCTGCCAGCATGTGCTCGAGCTCGCGGACGTTGCCCGGCCAGTGGTACTTCCGCATGACCTCCCACAGGGGGGCGTCTATCTTCAGCGCCTGCTTGCCGAGGATGTTGTTGTACTTGTTGATGAAGAAGTCCGAGAGGGGCTCCAGGTCGTCCAGCCGCTGGCGCAGGGGGGGGATGTTCACCAGCACCACCGCGACCCGGTAGAAGAGATCCGGCCTGAGCCTCCCGGAGCTCAGGGCCACGTGCGGGGAGGATCCTATGGAGACCACCAGCTTGAGATCCAGGTCCACCGGGACGGTGGAGCCGATGCGGTAGGTGCGCATCTCCTGGATGGCGCGGAGGAGCTTTGGCTGCAGCTCCATGGGCATGGAGTCGAGCTCGTCCAGGTAGAGCGTCCCCCCGTTGGCCTCGGCCAGCATCCCCGGCCGGTCGATGGCCCCGGTGAAGCTCCCCTTGGCGGTGCCGAACAGGAGGCCTTCCAGGAGGTTGGAGGGGATGGCCGAGCAGTTGATGGCGAGGTAGGGCTTGCTCCTTCTGGGCGAGGCCTGGTGGGTCAGCTTGGCCAGCAGCTCCTTGCCGGAGCCGGTCTCGCCGGAGATGAGCACGGGGAAGTGGTTGGCCGCGTTGCTCTTGACGGAGTAGACGGCCTTCAGGAACTCCGGGTTCCTGCCCACGATGTTCGTCGTGCGGACCCTGATGGGGGTGGTCCCGGGCCACTGGACGGGGGGGTTGGTGTAGGGGCGGGTCGGGTTGTACTCGCTCAGGAGGGGCTGGGTGAAGCAGAGGGAGGCCGTGACCTCCCTGCCCCTCTTCACCGGGAAGACCCAGTAGGCGGCGTTCACGACCCGGCCCTTGAAGGTCCTGTACGGGTAGATGTATCCCAGGATGGGCTTGCCCGTCTTCTGGCATATGGACATCACGTTGGGGCCGGTGATGGGCGCCAGCGCCTCTATCTCCTTGCGCCCCAGCATCTCCTCGATGCCTATGCCGTCGATCCTCGCGTGCGCGTCGTTGTAGTAGATTACCCTCCCCGAGGTGTCGGTCACGATGACCCCCAGGGGGAAATTGTCGAAGATGAGCTTCAGCTGCTCGGGACCGAAAGCCAGCGCCTCCAGGAAGACCTGAAGGTCTATCACGGTGTTGGACTGCGGAGTGTCAGGGCTCATGTCGCACCGCCTTGCGCATGATACTACCCGCTACCCGGTGCCCTGTCAATCTCGGAAGACTCGCGGATACGCAGGCGGGAGGCGGTGCGCAGGCCCCCGTGAACGGGCGGGGAGCCGCCCCACGCATGCCCCGCCCCTCCGCGCGCGGGCGCGGTACGACGCAGCCGCGGCGGCGTGGGCGCCCGGCGTCAGCCGCGCGGGTTCCGCCGTCGGGGCCGGGCCGCCGTGCGAACGTCCGGGCGGACGGCGGAATCCGGCGCTGGCCGTTGATCCGTTTCCAGCGGGTCACTGCCGGATGATCCGTCTTGATGAGCGGTTGCCGGATGCCCATTTCACGCGGCTGTATCCGGCGGCCCGTTCCGGGGGGGAGTCGCCGGTGATCCGTTTCCCCGGGGATTCTCCGGGAATCGGGATCGTCCGCCCGCGTCGCCCCGTCCCGCCCGCGGCGGCCCCGGCGGCCGGGGACGGGGCCCGCCTGTGCGGCCTCCGCCGCCCGCGGGCCAGGTAATCCCGCCTTCCCCGGATCAGCCGGCGGCAACGGGATGATCATCGGACAGGCCTTAAGCCGGCTCGTCTCGCGTGAAAACGCATTTGTCAGCATGATCCGGTTCGGATGATGACCCGCTGAGTATTTCCCTCGGGAGGCAAGGTCAGCCGCCTGGGCCCGTCTGCCCCTGTCCTGAACGGGAAGCGCGGCCGTCCGAGGGACGGGCGGGACCGCTTCGGGACCCTCGTGTCCCGTTCCGGATCCGCGGACGGCGCCGGGTGTCCGCCAGGGCGGGCGCGTCCGTAAGGACACATGCGCCGGCATGGGGGGGCGTGCGCCTCTTCCATTCCGGGCGGGGGGGGCGCGCTGACGTTTCCGCCCCGCGGACGGTCCGGATCCCCTCGGCGGCCGCGCGGAGGCCGGCGGGATCCGGCCTTATCCTGCGGCAGATACCAGCCCCCTTCAGCACGGCGGGAGGGAGTCCCCGGCCGGTCGCCTGCCGCGTCGGGATTGCCTCAGACGG
>JAITEZ010000346.1 GCA_031281735.1 Deltaproteobacteria bacterium
CACCTTTCCGCGGCCCGCCGGCCATCCGCGGCCCCGGCTGGGGCAGTGCCTGTCCCGGCCTGCGGGGGGGGGGCCGCCGCGGCGGAGGCGCCGCGGCGGCGCAAACCCGCCAGAGACGGCGGGTTTCCTCCCGGCGTCCGGTGGCTGCGGACTGTTGCGGAATTAAGTGTGCAACACGGTTAAAAATTTCTTTGTCCCTGCCACATTAATTTATTTGCAGACGCCAAGGCCGTGCCCCTCGGGCCGCCCCCCCCGCGCGCAACCGGTTTGCGGGGAACCGGGGGTTGCCCGCCCGCCGCGCGCCCGCGGCGCCCGGCGGCAGCCGGGCTTCCGCCTGGCGATCCCCTCCCGAGGTCAACCCCCCCGCCTGCCGAGACGTGCGGGACGCCCCGCGCCCTGCCGCTTCCGCGTCCGTAACCGGTCCCGGGAGGCGTCCCTAGCGGCTGCCAGTCCCACGGCGGCTCCGCGTGCCGCCCCTCCCTGGCGGGGGCCCTCCCGGGCCTAGCCGCGGCCTCCCTGACGGTCTTCCGAGCCCTCTGGCTCCGCTTTCGGCGGTCTTTCCGGGTTTTTCATTCCCTAGCCTATACCCTTTGCCTCACTCCCTCCCCCTTTCTTTCACTGCCGGCCGCTTCCGGACGAACCGGGCGCGGGGGGCAGACCGGGGGAACGCCTGCCTCAGCCGGGAATGCCTTTACTTGCCGCGCCGCCTCGGTCAAAATGGTGCCTTCCGAGCCGTTCATGGGCAGGCCCGGTCATTGTGCCGCCCAGGGAGGTGTCAGTTTGGCAGGCTTCTCGCTTCTAGCCCTCCTGGACGACATCACCACCGTCCTGGACGATGTGACCGTGCTGGCCAAGCTGGCCGCCCAGAAGACCGTGGGCGTGGTGGGGGACGATCTGGCCCTGACCGCCGAGCAGCTCTCAGGGTTCTCGTCCGCCAGGGAGCTTCCGGTGGTCTGGGCGGTCACCAAGGGTTCCCTCCTCAACAAGGCCTTCATAATCCCCTTCGCCCTGGCCCTGAGCTCGCTCAGCCCCGGGGCGATCACCCCCGTCCTCATGCTGGGCGGCTCCTATCTCTGCCACGAGGGGGCGGAGAAGATCTTCCGCAACCTGGCCGGCCGCCTGGCGAGAAGGCGTGAAGGCTGCGGGGCCCCCCCGCCTGCGTCGACGGGCGGGGAGGTGGAGGGCGGCATGCCCTCCCCGGCGGCGGCCGAACCGTTGCCGGCGGCGGGTTCCGGGGGGACCCCCCCGGGGGACTCGGCGGCCCCCCCCGCCGCCGAAGGTGCCCCGCCCCCCCCAGCCGCCGGGACCGCCGGCGGAGAAGGGGGATCCGCATCCTGCGGCCCCGGCGTCCCGGCGGCGGCCCGCCGCGGCGGCCAGGCCTCCGGGCCGGCGGGGCCGGCGGAACACCGCGGCGGGGAGGACGCGGCCCTTGCGGCCGCCCCCCCCGCGCGGCCTCCCGAGGGCCCTGGGCGGGAGGGAGGGGCGGCGGTCCGGGAAGGGGGCCCTTCGCCCAAGGTTCTCGCCGCGGCCAACGCCGTCCAGGACGAGAACCTCAAGCGCATGCTATTGGAGGGCCTCTCAGGGGCCGAGCTCCGGGACTACCTGGCGGTCATGGAGAGACGCAAGATCAAGGGCGCCGTGCGCACCGACCTCGTGCTCTCCGCCGAGATCATCATCATTGCCCTGGGATCCATCCCGGCGGGCACGGATCTCCTGCAGCGGGCCTGGGTGCTTGCCATCATCGGCCTCGCCATGACCTTCGGGGTGTACGGATTCGTGGGGGCGCTGCTGAAGTTCGACGACCTGGGGTTTTACCTGCTCCGCCAGGAGGGGCGTGGGAGGCTCCGGGATCTCGCGGGCCGGGCGCTGGTGGGGGCGGCGCCGCATTTCGTGAGGGCCCTCGGGGTGATAGGCACCGCCGCCATGTTCCTCGTGGGGGGCGGCATCATGCTTCACGGGCTCCCCCTCCCCGGAGGGTTCGGGCACCTCGCCGGCCTCACTGGCGCCCTCGCCAGCGCGGGCGCGGGACTGGTCTGGGGCTCCGCGTTGCTCGTGGCCCTGCTCCCGCTTTCCAGGGCGGCGGAGAGGTGCCGGAGGGCCAGGGTCCGGCGCTAGGTGTCCGGCCTGCGGTGCGGTCCGCCGGGCATGCCGCCGCCCCGCTTCCCTGGGGACGGGGAGGGCGCCGGGTGCCATCTCCCCCGCCCTTGCTTCGCCTTTCCATCGCCTTCCCTTTCCCGCCCTTGCTTGGCCTTTTTTTCCTTGGCCTGCTCCTTATCCCGACTTTCCTTGCCTTTGCTTTCCATCTCCTTTTCCGTTCCGCCCCCCGGCTGAACAGGGATCGCCGGGCCGGCGCTCCCCGAGTTCCGCGCCGGGCCTCTCGCGGCGGCCCCGGCGCTCCGCCCCCGGGACCGGCCCGCTGACCGGCGGGGATCCGCCGGCCTCGCGGCGGCCCCGTTCCGGCCGGGTGTCCGCCAACCCTCAAGGGCCGCAGATGATGAGAATCGGCATCCTCCCCTTCCTGCCGCTCCTGACGCTTCTCGCCACGTCCTGCGGCGTCAGGGGGGGCTACGTCCCCGCGCCCGGCGCGGAGCGCGTCGACCCGGTCTCGCTCTTCTCCGTGGGCCAGGTGACGGACGCCACCGGCTTCGAGTTCCCCCCGGGGGAGGAGCCGCCGCTGGTGCTGGAGGAGGCCATGGCGGAGGCGCTCACCAGGGCCCTGGAGGAGAGGGGGGCGCTGGGCAGCGGCAGGTGGATCGTGGAGGCCACCCTGGTCGAGTACGCGCCCGGCAACGCCTTCCAGCGCTGGCTCCTCCCGGTCGTCATCGGGAAGACCAGGCTCGGCATCGAGGCCCGCGTGATCGACCGCCTCCACGGCGTGGAGGCCGCCAGGATACCCGCCGAGCGCACCATACGCGCGGGGGGGATCTTCACCGTGGGGGCCTGGCGCTACGTCTTCGACGAGGTGGCCAGGGAGATTGTGAGCTACCTCCTCGATCCGCACAGGCGCGGGGAGGAGTGACACGGCGGCCGCGCCGGGACGCCCCGGCGCGGCCGCGCGGTTGACGGGAGGCTGGCCAGTCGGTTATATCATCCCCATTCGCGGGCGCTTACCCGCCCTCGGGCGGCGGCCGCCCCGTGGCTCCCGGCGGCCCCCCGCGCTCCCGGCGGGATCCCGGCCGGGGCCTCGCCGCCTCCCCCCTGCGGCGCACCCTTCCCGGGCCGCGGGGCTCCCCGCGGCTTCCGCCGCCGGGTCTTCCTCACTCCCCAGGAAACGCACGAGACCGCGCGGACGTCCGCACGGGTGCCCCCGGCGCGGCCGCGCCGGCCCCGGGCCGGGAGGGATCGCCGGGGCGATGCCGGGGACACCCGAGGAAGGCCCTGCCCAGATGACAGACACGACAGCCACTGTAGCGGCGCCGCCCGCGCGGCCCCGCGGATCCTCCCC
>JAITEZ010000353.1 GCA_031281735.1 Deltaproteobacteria bacterium
TGGCATGGCGCAATTTTCAAGACGAGTCTCACGAAGTGCCTGAATTACAGGCATTTTGAAGGCATCGCACAACTCGGCATCGCTGGGTAGCCCCCCTCTCGGCGCCCCTGACGATCGCTTTTCCTCGAAGAACCATTTTTTTGGTTAATCGCTAGGGGTAAGCCGGACATTCACCTGCCTGACCCCTCCCTCCCGTCCTGGCAGACAGGGTAAGGCCCTGTATCCGGAGGGAATTCCCGTCCCTATAGGGCAAGAGGATTTCCAATATATATAATATAAATACAACCCGCTGATTATAAAAGAGCCTAATGCAGCATAACCCTCGGTTCCGTTGTCTGGCTGGAGACCACATCCCGGACGGTTCGCCCGATATTATTTGTGAGGTCCCACAACTCGAAGCTGTTTGGCAGGTTGCCGAATTCGGCGGCGGTATGGGCTACCGTATTGCCTAATTTGTCCATGAGAAACCAGAGTGAAAAATCCTTGGGCAGATGGCCATGCTTGGCCGCCTGGTGGGCTACCGTCCACCCGTCATTGTTGGCCATTTCCCAGCGGTCGAATCCTTCGGGGAGTCGACCGCACGATGCAGCTGAATGAGCGGCTGTCCATCCGTGTTTGTTGGAAATGTCCCACCGATCGAACCATTCCGGCAGACGACCGTATTCTATGGCCACATGGGCGACCGTCTTGTCTCCATCACCGCCGAGATCCCAGCGGTCGAATCCTTCCGGCAGCCTGCCGGCTTTTGCCGCCTCATGTGCCACTGTCCAGCCATCGTTGTTCGCGAGATTCCACTTGGTATAATCGCCGGGCAATTCCGAAGGCAGTTGCCGCATGGGCTACCGTATTGCCGAAACAGTCGGCCAGCTCCCACCGGTCAAACCCGGCGGAAGCCTTCCTGCTCTGGCAGCGACACTGGCCACTGAATCGTCCCAGTCGTATTTCAGCTCCCACTGGTCGAAAACCGGCGGGAGAGTGCCTTGCCGGGCGGCTTCATGGGCCACCGTCCACCCGAATCTTCCTGCCAGATCCCACCGATCGAAACCAGCCGGTAACCCGCCGTGTCACGCAGCCTCATCGGCCACGGTCCGGCCGAATTTGTCCGTAAGATCCCAGTGATCGAACCCAACGGGCAACACCCCTAATCTAGCTGCCTCGTGGGCTACTGTCCGGCCGTTCCTGTCGGACATGGACCACCTGCGGAAGTCAGGAGGCAGAAGCCATCGCTCAGCCGGACCTTGCACGGTGATGCTGGAGATGATGTCACCGAGAGACAGTGTTACGGATACCCTGAAATGTACGAGCGTGGTTGTCACAGTGTATAGGCGGAACTGGTTCCATTAGTTAGTCTAGTCGCGCGAGCCTTGCATTGGACCGGGCGAGTTCTGGGTCTGCCATGGCTTCCCTGGAGGATAGAGCAGGCTCGTAAGATACGAATCTGTTACTTGTCTGGCGATACGGCAAGGAGTTGTTGAGCTGAAGTTCGGGGGACGGAGCATGTTTCACATGGGTTAAAGCCCAGATACTTCTTCCGCCCGTTTTTCTGAACGTCTGCAGTCAGCGTTTGACCCAGAGTTCTAGTTATCACCGCCTCTTTGCATCATATTGGCAATAATAATGCCAATATTTCGGAAAGCGCGTATTCTTGTTTCAAAATCTGGTTTGATGCGGCGGAGTGTCCGGGCAAACCACGATTGAAATATCAATCGTTGTCGTTGTTACGGCGCCCAGAACTATACCGCCCTTTATGGTGCCCGTGAGTTACTCTTGACCATAGGTTCATGGGTGCAGGAGGGCCGGAATCCGTTAACGTGCAAATGTCGATCTCCTTCAGGCGGACCGTCGACGCGGACGCCTCCGTCGCCCGCACCGACTCAGCCCGCGTCCGCTCCTGTATCAAGACCCTCCCCGGGGGCGGCCTTTCCGGGAGACCGTCTCCCTCTTCCGGGGGAGTTCATGAAAGAGCCCGCGGTGGATCGCCGTGCCTGGCCGGGGGATCGGGGACAGGCACGGCGAGTCCAGGAAGCACGGTTGCGGCCCTTGCGGCCAGGCCGGCCCGGAGAGGAGGTGCCTCATGCCCGCGGCCATCGCCGGGCGGTTACGGCACGGCCCGCGCCTCAATGCCGACAGTCTTTCAGGCTTCCGGCGAAGGCCCGCGCGTGAACAGCGCGGCGCGGTCACGGGCGGAAGAGGGGGGGGGCCCGTTCCGGCTCAGGGATCCCAGGGACGCCGCCGCTGACAGTGTCCAGAGCCCGCATGACACCGGAGCGGCCTGCAGCGGGGCAGAGAGGATGAAGGGCCGCAAGCTCCAGGCCGCTGAGGTGTGCAACCCAACCGTGAAGGGCGGGCCCATGGCCCCGGCGCATAATCTCGCGATTTATGCCGAGGCCGAAGGTGCGCACGGGAGCGGTTCCGATGCCATCGACGGCCTAGTCGATACCTGAAGAGGGTAATATCGGCGTTATAGCCATCCACGGCGACAACACTTGCAACACCGGGCGCAACCGGGCGCCCGCAGGGGCGATCGGCGCCGGAATCGTCATCCCGCGGCATGGTTGCCTGAAGGATCCCCCGGGATCCGGGGCGGAGGCGGGCTAGCCCGGGTTCACGCCTGCGGGCCGCAAGACCGATGGGAAGGGAGCCCTGGCCGGGTGCCCCCCGGACAGGCGGCCGGACGCCCGTGAGCCGGCTCGGCGACGCCTGCACCGCGCCCCTTGACAGGGACGTCCGCGGGGCCTGCCCGTGCAAGGCCAGTGCCCCGTGAGACGCACAACGCGGGGCGCCTCGTTGAGGCACGGCCTTTCCAGCCTCGAGGAACCGCGCCCTGAACGGGACGGGACGCCAGGGAACGCCGCGGAGGCCAGGCGGCGCAACGGCACCGGGGGGTGCCATGAGCGGGGTTAAAGGGTTGTGAGGGGACAGGCCGCCTGAGAATCCGGGGCACCCTCAGTGTCTCCGGCGCGAACTACCTCATGATACCTGGCATGAACATCAGGAGTGTCTTTAACCTCGTCATTGGGCGCAGGAGATTCCGCGAGCCGTCATGAGGCTCCCGCAGGGGCGGGTTTCCGGACAGCCGGATCGTCCGCCCCGACAGAAACCTGACAGTAGGGAGGACGACAGGACAATGGGAGACAGTCGGGACAACAGGGCTGACCGACATGAAAGAGGTCAGCAACAGGAGAGTTGCACGCGATTAGAAGTTACACATCTTTCTGAAGTGTCCCAAATTAGGCTTTATCAGCCCTCTCGCGCAAAAACCCCTCAGACTGTCCTGGAGGAGGATTTTACAGTGGAATCAACCTTATTGGTTAAGATAGCCACTACGTTTCCTATTAGGAGGCTTATGTCGTGTTGTCCTATCATCTGACAAGAATAGTTGTTGAGAAACCATAAGCAAACCCATTTCTTGCTAAATATAACCAAAATATGGATAATCAACAGATGAAGCTTTTAATGAAAAACCAACAGTTATTTTCTAATGGGTTCTAAGTATCCCCGCCGGTATCCTCCCGGGAGCGCCCGGTCAGCCGGCCCTTCCCGTCGTAATAGCGGGTGTCCCCGCCGGCATCCTCCCGGGAGCGCCCGGTCAGCCGTCCCTTCCCGTCGTAATAGCGGGTGTCCCCGCCGGCATCCTCACGGGAGCGCCCGGTCAGCCGTCCCTTCCCGTCGTAATAGCGGGTGTCCCCGCCGGTATCCTCCCGGGAGCGCCCGGTCAGCCGGCCCTTGGCATCGTAATAGCGGGTGTCCCCGCTGGCGCCCTCCCGTGAGCGCCCGGTCAGCCGGCCCTTGGCATCGTAATAGCGGGTGTCCCCGCTGGCAGCCTCCCGTGAGCGCCCGGTCAGCCGGCCCTTGCCGTCGTAATAGCGGGCACCGCCGTCAGCGTCTTTCCCGTCCCTTGCGGCGAGGCGGCGATCCTCATGACAGCTGGGATCCCCGGAGGAGGCCCTCTCCCTGCACCTCGCGCTCTCCGCGAAGGCACTGCCCCCGACCATGGCGAGGGAGCCCAGGAGGAGCAGGAAGGCGAGCAGGACGGGCGGCAATCTCATGAGGCACCCCTGGGCGGAGAACGATGACGACGGCCGGCGCGGGAGGACGAAAGGGCCGGGACTGACAGGGCGGCATCCCGCCCGCACCTGACCGATCTTAGCCGGGCTGCCAGTCCTGTCAAGGCCCGCCTCGTCAGCAGCCGGGACACGGGTTCACGGAGCCTTCAGTCGGACCATCCGTTCCGCCTCGTTCCTGCCCGTTCCTGCCCGTTCCTGCCCCCTCCGACCCAGCCGCCACACCCCCCTTCCCCGAACGCCCTCCCGTCCCGCCTCCTCCGTGCCGCAGCCGCCTGGCCAGAGGCAAGTTCCAGTCCGCTGGGCGCGGGAGCGCTCCCGGCGTACATCAGGCGTTACCATGCCCTGCCTGCCATGGAGAGGGGAGAGGGCCGGGCGAGGCCGGAGGGGCAAAGCCGGCAGGACGGAGACAGGGAAGAACCTCAGAAGGCGCGGGCGATGCTGAGGGTGCCAGGGAGGCTGCGGCGGATCCCGACAAAGCCCGGCACGCCCACGCCGACCATCGGGCCCTCGGCGGCCGCTACGGAGAGCCTGCCGCCTAGGCGGAGCCCGTGCGACTCCACGCCTCCAGGCCGATCCTGCCGTCCCGCAGGGTCAGGATGCCGGTGCCGCCCTGGTGGGTGGAGAGCCACCTGAGGCCGAGATCTGGGGAGGGCGTCCGTCGGCTGGAAGACGCGGCCGCAGCCCAGGTGCATGCCGTACCGTGCGGCGCCGTATCCGGGCCCTGCCAGGCCGGGTCAAGGGCCCAGGCGCCGGACGAGTGCTCAGCCGAGAACCCTCCGGCGCGGGCCGTGAACTCCGCGTGGCTGCCGGTGGAGCCGTGGCGGGCAAGGACGCCGCCGTCGCACCTGAGGACTCCGTACCCGTGCCGCTCGACCCGGATCCTCGCCCCAGCGCGCTGCCGCTCGCAGCAGCTGGAGGATCCTCAGGAGCCTTTCACGGGCCCGAGGAAGGCGCCCGGGGTGAAGACGGCCCGGGAGGGGACCGGGCGTCGTGGCCGAGATGCCGCCAGGGAGCGGGGAGAGGCGCTTGACGCCGAAGGGGAACCTGTCCCGTACCGGGACGAGCCGTAGGAGTCGGCGCTGAAGAGGAGGGGACGGCGTTCGCGATGCCTTCCCGGCCCCCAGGCCGGAGCCGGTGCCGACGAGGGCGGCCGCGGCGTCCTGGCCCCCGGCGAGCCCCTTCACGAGGCTGGAGGCGCGGTAGCCGAGGCGGGTCGCGGAAATGGCGCTGCCGGGCCCCGTCCCGGGCCCGAAGGGACGCCACAGGGTGCCGTCCCCCGACTCGGCCTCGCAGTCGAAGCCGGCGGGGCCGGAGAGCTTCCCGCCGGCGCGGGTGCTGTTCGGGGCCTCCGTCCCCAGCAGGTATCCGGTGTTCCCGGCGTGGAGGAGGGATCCGGTCAGCCCTGCGCCGCCCTGGACGTCCGGCACCACGCCTCTGTCAGGGAACAGCTTCCCGAACCCCTCTGACACGAGGACCGGGGAGCGGGGCGAGCCGAAGGCGATCCCGCCGATCAGGTCCTCGAGCCGCAGCAGGTCTCCCCCTCGCCGCCGCCGTTCGCGAGGGAGACCCGCCCGGCGAATACTCCGCTGGGGGGCTAGCCGTCACCGGTAGCGGTGAGAGGCCGCGCCGGCCTCTCCCTTCCTGCCGGGCGCGTCGTTTTCACGCGTCGCCGCGGTGCCGCGGGTGCCCGCGAGATCCCGCCTCTCCGCGCGGAAGACGAGCTGGGGGGGGGCCTTCGGCGTGACGCGCGGGCGTGATTTCCTCCGCCCCGACCCTCTGCCAGGCTGCGAGCCACGCCCGGCCGCAGGAGGACACGCGGGTGCCGCCGCCGGCATCCGTGCCGCCGCCGGCATCCGCGCCGCCGGCGGCGGTTAAGTCCACCGATTCAGGCGGGGCCTCGGCCAAGAGCCCGGACGGGGCGGCTCCGCCGCCCACGGAGAGCCCGGGCGCCCCCGCCCCCGGCGGAGATCTCGAAGGCAGTCGCAAGGAAAGCCCGCAGACGCGGCCCCCCATGTCCAGCGGCCCCCCCCCCGCCGCGCGGCCTGACCGAGGCCTTCCCGGAGATTCTCGCCGGGCCACCCGCTGCCTTCCCCTGGCCGCCGGCCGATGATCCATGCCGCGGAGCCCGCGGGGGGCTTCCCCTCCCTGCCAGCGCCCGTGCCGGGGCCAAAGAAAGGCGCCCCCCCGGAAGATCCCGGGAAGGCGCCTGGGGGGAAGGCCGACAGGATCCCCGCCCGCATCGGGGGAGCCCCGCATTGGCGGTCGCGGGGGCGGGGGGAGCGAAAGGAGGGGGCTAGAGCCTCTTGGTGAGGATCTCGCGCGCCCTCTCGTCCCCGATCTCGGTGATGAAGGAGAGCCCCGTCTCCCGGGCGGTCTCGCGGTTGGCGGCCGCGATGTCGTTGCGGTCGAGGGCCCGGAGGGTGAACTTGCGCTGGCCCGCCATGAGCTGCTGGAGCCCCGCGCCGAGCTTGTCGAGCATGCCCCACATGGCGACGGCGCCGAAGGGGATCTCCTTCATGGCGTCCGCGCCCAGGCGGTTCTTCACGTCGTGCCAGGCGGCGAAGATGGCCTCGGCGGTCCCGCCGTGGTCGGAGACCGTCTTGGGGAGCTGGGCCCAGTTGCCGTTGACCTTGGCCTTGTTCTCCGGCCGGAGCACGCCCTCGATGTTGGAGCCCAGGAAGCCGGGGATCATCATGGCGCGGCCCATGCAGATCATCCGGGTCCAGGGTGCCCCCAGGGCCAGCCCCTTGAAGATGGTGCTGGACTTGGCGAACCCGCCAGCGAAGGACATGTCGCAGGGCACTGTGCCTCCCTCGGAGAGCAGCGCCGCGTACTCGCGGGCCTTGGCGTGGAGCAGCAGGGGGGGCACGCCCCAGTGCTCCATCATGTCCCACGGGCTCATGCCGGTGCCGCCGCCCGCGCCGTCGATGGTCAGGAGGTCGAGGCCCGCCTCGGCTGAGAGCCGGATGGCGAGGGCCAGCGCCTCCATCCCGTAGGCCCCGGTCTTGAGCGATATGCGCTGGAAGCCGAGGTCGCGGAGTTCCTTCACGGCGGCGAGGAAGTTGCCCCTGACCTCCTCCCAGCCCCCGAGGTTGGTGTAGCCGAGCCTGCTGTGCCGCGCGAAGCCGTCGATGGCCTTGCTCTCGTAGGCCGCGCGCACCTCCGGCCTGGAGCAGTCGGGATCCACGAGATAGCCACGGGCCTTGAGGAAATCAGCGTAGTCTATGTCGCGGACCTGGATCTCGCCCCCGATGTCCTTGGCGCCCTGGCCCCACTTGAGCTCCACCACGACCTTGTCCAGGTAGTTGCGGGCGAGGTACTCGGCCACGCCGTTGCGGGCGTCCTCCACGTTCAGCTGCACTATGGCCGCCCCGTAGCCGTCGAAGTACCTGAGGTACGACCCGAGCCTGCGCTCCATCTCCGGGCTCTTCTCGATGCGCCCGTTCGCCATCACCGACTGGCGGTCCACGCCCACGACGTTCTCGCCGATGACGATGGGCACCCCGCACACGGCGCAGCCCGCCGCCATGGCATCCCAGTACTTGGCGGCGATGAAGGTGGAACCCAGGGCCCCCGCCATGAACGGGAGCCGGCAGCGGGTCTTGGTCCCCCTGCCGAAGGAGGTCGTCAGGTCCACCTCGGTGAAGAGGGCGTCCCCCCTCTCTGCGGAGGGGGGTCCGTCCTGGGCCCCGTACAGCGATCCCATGATCCTCACGGTGTCGTAGGAGATCCCCGTGCTCCGGAGGTTCCCGGCGCCCGCCGTGATGGCCCCGAAGTCGCGGGGGTACAGAAGCTCCCTTCCCTTGAGGCAGCTGAGCCATACCTCGCAACGGCCGGCGCAGTCGGCCTGGCAGAGGGTGCAGAGGCCGGACTCCGCAGGGTTCCCGCGGTTCGCGACTCCCAGAGCGTCGTTGTTCTTGAGCGGTGACATACAACCTAACTCCTGATGATAAGACCTTGAACGGCCTGGCCGGCACTGAGGCAGGCAGGCGGGGCGCCCGTTGCGCGGATCGGGGGAAGGATTCCCCCGCCGGCGGGCCGGGACGCCGCAGATGGACGCGGACGGCCCTGAGCAGACGGGAGGATGGGTGGGGTGGCGGCCTCTCGGGACGGGCCGCCCTGCGGTGGGACCCAGTGGGGCCTCCTGGCGGCGGGCGCAAAATAGCCGCCGTTGCGGCATATTAGCATCAGGCGTCCGCCCTGACAACTAATATCTTGACATGCCGTTATCAAGCAACTATCTGTATTCGTTGAAATAATTCACCTCGTGGTGGAGCCGCCGCCAGCCTCCCCGGCAGTAAACCGCCGGATCGGTAGCCAGGAACGCCACGCATACCGCTATTATCACTTTTCCCGGGCCCACTTATGTTCCCCGGAGGTACAAAACGGATCGTCAAGAAAAGCCCTGGTTCTCAACCGGTGCCATTTCATTTCGAATCTGGCGGGGATTGTCCGAAACGGCACTTTCCCTTTATATCCTGCCCCTTCCCTCCGCATCCTGCCCCTTCCAGGCAATAGCTACCCCAGCCCGAAAAGGACCGTAGTTCCGGAGACAGCAGTTCAGGGGATAATAGCCTCATCCCCCGGAAACGCTTCCCTCTGCCCGCCTACTGGGGACTGTCACCCGCGCCTCTCCCGCCTCTCTCCTTCTGCGGAAACCTCTCCCGCCTCTCTCTCCAGCGCGAGGTCTGTCCCCCCCCGCCTGGGGCGGCCCTTCCCGCATGCCGTCTGCGGCAGGTTGCCTTTCCGGCCCCGTCCCCGCCCTGACCGTGGCCGGGGCCGCCGCCGCGGAAGGCGCGGATCCGCCGCCCGGGGAGCCAGCCGCCCCCGTGGAAAGCGTGACCCGGCGCCCCCCCGCCGTCAACTGGCAGCCCAGCTAAAAAAAATCTATACTCCACCTTGAATCGCTGGAAACCGTGCTTACCCTTAACCACAGCACACGGTCAACCCCGGCGCCTGCGGTGGCCGCCCCGCCCCGCCCGCAGGCGGATCCTGGCGGCCCC
>JAITEZ010000276.1 GCA_031281735.1 Deltaproteobacteria bacterium
GGGGGGGCCGGGGGGGGGGGCCCCCCGGGGCGGGGGCCCCGCTGGGGCCCGGGCCCGCCCGGCGGACGGGTGTTCCCGACCGCGGCCCCGGCCCCCCCCCGGCGGCCCTCCGCCCTTCCCGCCCGCGCGGGCCGCCGTCCCCGCTCTCCCGGGCGGCCCGCTGACCCGGCCCTCCGCGGCGGTGCCCCGCCCTGGCCCCCCGCCGCCCTGCCCCCATGCCACCAGCCCGCGCTGCGGCCGGCCCACGGCCGTCGCCCGGCCGCCCCGCCCGTCCGGGGCGCCGTCCCAGGGAAACCGCCTTGCCGAGAGGGAAGACCAAGAAGAAGACGCTCCCGGGCTTCGGGATCACCATGGGCGTCACGCTGACCTACGCGTCCCTCATCGTCCTCATCCCCATGGCCTCCCTGGCCGCGACGTCGAGGGACCTGGGGCTGGCCGGGCTGTGGCGCGTGGTGACCGACGCCAGGACGCTCGTGTCGCTCAAGGTGAGCTTCCTGTGCTCGCTCGCGGGGGCGCTCATAAACGCCGTGGCGGGGCTCGTGCTGGCCTGGGTGCTCGTGCGCTACCGCTTCCCCCTGCGGCGCTTCATCGACGGGCTGATCGAGCTGCCCTTCGCGCTCCCGACCGCCGTCGCGGGCATCTCCCTCACGGTGCTCACCACCGACAAGGGCTGGGTGGGCAGGCCGCTCTTCGAGCTGCTCGGCCTGAAGATCGCCTACACCCAGCTCGGCATCGTCACCGCCATCACCTTCATCACCATCCCGTTCGTGGTGCGCACGGTGCAGCCGGTGCTTGAGCAGCTGAGCCCCGACTACGAGGAGGCGGGCCTCATCCTCGGGGCGGGGCCGTCGACGGTGTTCCTCCGGATAATCCTCCCCGAGATCCTCCCGGCGCTCCTGACGGGCTTCTCGCTCGCCTTCGCCCGCGGCCTCGGCGAGTACGGGTCGGTCATCTTCATCGCGGGGAACATCCCCTTCCGGACGGAGATTGCCCCCCTCGTCATCATGAGCAAGCTCGAGCAGTTCAACTACGACGAGGCGACGGCCGTCGCCCTCGTCATGCTCGTGGCCTCGTTCGTCATCATGTTCATCGTCAACCGCATCCAGGTTCGGGCGGCGTCCTTCGCAGGGGAGAAGTGACATGCGCAGTGGGGGCGGCGCGGCCGCGGCGCGCGACTGGCGCGGGAGGAACCGGGCGCTCCGGTTCCTCCTCATCGCCTTCTGCTTCGCCTTCATCTCGGTGATGCTGGTGCTGCCGCTCTGCCAGGTGCTCTGGAAGGCCTTCGAGTTCGGCGTCGCGCCCTTCTGGCGGTCCGTCTCCGACCAGTACGCCATCAAGGCCCTGCATCTCTCGCTCCTGACGACCGCCCTCGCGGTAGCCTGCAACACCTCCTTCGGGATCTGCGCCGCCTGGGCCCTGACCCGCTTCTCCTTCCGGGGCAAGGGCCTCCTCATAACCCTCATCGACGTGCCCTTCGCGGTGTCCCCGGTCATCGCGGGGCTGGTCTTCATCATGACCTTCGGACGGCTGGGCTGGGCCTACCCGTTCCTGAGCGAGCACGACATCAAGGTGGTCTTCGCGGTGCCGGGGCTCGTGCTCGCCACCATCTTCGTGACCTTCCCCTTCGTCGCACGGGAGATCATACCGGTGCTCACCGCCCGGGGCACGGACGAGGAGGAGGCCGCGGTGCTGATGGGCGCGGGCCTCCTCCAGACCTTCCGGAGGGTCACCTTCCCCCACATCCGCTGGGCCCTCCTGTACGGGGTCATCCTCTGCACCGCCCGAGCCATGGGCGAGTTCGGGGCCGTCTCCGTGGTCTCGGGCCACCTGCGCGGGCGCACCAACACGCTGCCGCTGCACATCGAGATACTCTTCCGGGAGTACCACACCCTCGAGTCGTTCTCCTGCGCGGCCATCCTGGTCGCGGCGGCGGTCCTGATCCTGGTGGCCCGCAACGTGGTGGAGGGGGTCTCCCGCAAGGACGCGGACTACTATGTGCGTTAACTTCAAGAAGGGAGAGGACGGCCCCGGGGCGGCGCCCGCGGGGCCCCGCCCGCCCGAAGCCGCCCCTCCCGCCCCCGGACGGCCCGCCGCCGCCCCGCCCGCCCCAAGCCGGCCCCCCGCCCACGTGCGGGTGGAGGGGGTGAACAAGGCCTTCGGTGACTTCCAGGCGGCCAGGGACGTCTCCTTCGGGCTCCCGGAGGGGACCCTGGGCGCCCTCCTGGGGCCCAGCGGCTCCGGGAAGACCACCATCCTCCGGATGATTGCCGGCCTGGAGACCCCTGACTCGGGGGACATCCTCATCGGGGGGGCCCGGGTCAACGACGTCCACCCCTCGCGCCGGGGCATAGGCTTCGTGTTCCAGAACTACGCGCTCTTCCGGTACATGACCGTCTTCGACAACATAGCCTTCGGGCTCAAGACACAGAAGACCCCCAAGGCCCGCATCCGGGAGCGCGTGGGGGAGCTGCTGTCCCTGATCGCCATGGAGGGGCTGGAGGGGCGCTACCCGGGCCAGCTCTCGGGTGGGCAGCGCCAGCGGGTGGCCTTCGCCCGGGCCCTCGCGCCCAGCCCGCGCCTCCTCCTGCTCGACGAGCCCTTCGCGGCCATCGACGCGAAGGTCCGGAAGGAGCTGCGGAGCTGGCTCCGGGAGATGATAATCAGGCTCCGGATCACCAGCATCTTCGTTACGCACGACCAGGCCGAGGCCATCGAGGTGGCCGACCTGGTCATCATCACCAACGAGGGCCGCATCGAGCAGACCGGCACCCCGGTGGAGCTCTACCGGGATCCGGCCACCCCCTTCGTGGCCCGCTTCGTGGGGGAGAGCCTCATACTGGAGAACTACGGGAGGCTCATCGGCTTCGAGGACGCCCCGCTGGGCGCCGCCTGCGCCCTGCGCCCCGAGTTCGTGCACATCTGCCCCCCGGGGCAGCCGGTGCAGTTCGGGAACAGCGCCGAGGACGGCGAGGTCGAGTCCGTGTCCTTCCGGGGGGCGTCCCTGGAGGTGGGGCTGCGGGTCAAGGGCTTCTCCCTCACCGCTTTCTACTCCCTGGAGAACCCCCCCGTGTCGCCGGGCGACCGGGTCAAGCTGCTCGTCTACCGAGTCTACGCCTTTGAGGGGGGGAAGGCCCGCCTCGTCAACAACTCGCGGCTGGCGAGCCAGGGCAACGGCTACAACTTCGTCATCTGAGCCGGGGGCTCCCGCGGCCCGCCCGGGCCGCCGCGTGCCCGGAGCCGGCGGCCGCCCGCAGGGATCCACGGGGCCTCGCCGGATCCTCCCCGGCCCCCCATCCGGCGGCCCCGCAGGGGGTGGCGGGACGGCGCCGGGGATGGGGAAGGGCGCAGTTTAGTGTCCGGGAGTTGTAAATTTAAATTATTGTCCCTCTCCCCCCCCGCCGGGGGCCGGTGCACCGGTCGCGGGAGGCTTCCCGCGCCCGGCATGGCCCCGGCGGGCCACGGGCCCCCGGCCTGGGACGGCCCGGCCCCTCCCCGGCCCCGCACGGCCGATTGACATCGGGAGACCGGGGGATTTAAGTTGATTCTCCCCGCCCTCCGGCCCTGCGGCGCGACCCCGCCCCGCGCGGGCCCGCTCCCCCGCCCGGGGCCCGCAGCCACGCGAACGTCCAGGCCCGGCGCCCCCCCGCCCCGGCCCGGCCCCACCGGCCGCGCCCCGCAAGCCGCCCCGCGGGCGGCCCCCGCCGCCCGCCGGGGAGAAACAGGATAGCCTAGAGACATGTCCGCCACCACCCTGGAAACGGTATGCCACCGGACGGACGTCCTCGTGATAGGAGGCGGGACCGCGGGCTGCGCCGCCGCCTGGCTGCTAGCCGGGAAGGGCCTCCGGGTGACGGTCATGGAGAAGGCGGCGGTGGACCGCAGCGGCTGCCTCGCGGCGGGGGTCAACGCCATCAACGCCTGGACGGGCCCGGGGAAGGGCCCCGCCGACTACGTGGAGTACGCGCTGGCCGACGCCCACGGCATCGGGTCCCGGGAGCTCCTCCTGACGATGGCGGAAAGGCTCGGCGAGGCGGCGCTCTTCCTCGAGCGGCTGGGGGTGCCCTTCCACAGGAACCCGGACGGCTCCTGGGCCTCCCGCTCCTGGCGCAACCTCAAGATCAACGGGGGGGACATCAAGCCCCTCCTCGCCGCCTGCATCAAGGGCAGGCCCGCGGTGACGGTGCTGGAGCGCGTCCACGCCCTCTCCCTCATCGCGGCCCCCGCCCCCGGGGCGTCCCCGGGGGTCCGCCGGGTCGTCGGGTGCGTGGGGCTGCGCCTCGACCGCCCGGAACTCGTGACGGTGGAGGCCGGGGCCGTCGTCTGCGCCGCGGGCGGCGCCGCCGGCATCTACCGCCCCAACAACCCCGGCCTGTCCGGTCACAAGATGTGGTACCCCCCCTTCAACACCGGGGGGGGCTGGGCCATGGGCATCCTCGCGGGGGCGGAGATGACCACCCTCGAGATGCGCTTCGTGGCGCTGCGCCTCCAGGACACCGCCGCCCCCACCGGGACGCTGGCCGTGGGCCAGGGGGCCCGCCAGGAGAACGCCCTGGGCGAGGACTACGAGTACCGCTACGGCAACACCACCTCGCAGAGGGTTCTGGCCTGGCGCCGGGAGACCGAGGCCGGGCGGGGCCCCTGCGTCATGCGGGCGGGCTACCTCGGGGGGCCCGCCCGGCGGGCCATCGTGAGATCCTATCTGCACATGAGCCCCCTGCAGGCCCTGCGGTTCCTGGAAGGCGAGGCCGCCCTGGCCGACGGCGGGGAAGGGGAGGCCCCCCGGGACACCGCCGTCCAGATCGAGGGGACCGAGCCGTACGTCATCGGCGGCCACACGGCGAGCGGCCTCCAGGTGGACGCCGCCCGGGCCACCACCCTGCCGGGCCTGTTCGCCTGCGGGGACGCCGCGGGCGGGGCCCCCCAGAAATACGTCTCGGGCGCCATAGCCGAGGGGTGGATAGCCGCCGAGAGCGCCGCGGCCCTGCTGGCCGCCTCGGGCGGGGCGCGGATCGCGGCCGCCCCTGGCGGGCATCAGGGGGCGGGCGGAGGGGACGCGGGACCCGCCGCCGGGGAGGCCGCCGAGGCCGTGCGCTCCCTGGCCGAGCGCTTCCTGTCGGGGCCCGGGCCGGTCTACTCGGAGGCGGATCTCGAGGAGGCCATGCAGAAGGCCATGGACGCCTACGCCGGCGGCCGCGGCTCGGGGTACCGCTACGGGCTTCCCGGCCTCCGGGAGGCCGAGGCGAGGATCCTGGGGATCTGGCGGCTCTCCGGCGCCCTCAGGGCGGACACCCTCAAGGGGCTCTCCAAGATCTGGGAGCTCAGGGAGAGGCTGGTGGTGGCCCGGTCGCTCGTCGCCCACCTCGCCGAGCGGCGGGAGACCCGCTGGCCGGGCTTCGGGGAGTACGCGGAGCACCCCGGCGAGGACGAGAGGGAGCTCAGTTTCGTGAACTCCCGCCTCGCCGACCCTCCCCTGCTCCCCCCGGAGGATCTCGCTGATCACCCGCCCGTGACGCTCAGGCGCTCGCTCGCGGACGGCCGCGTCCTGCCCGCCCCCGGCGGGGGAAGGGGGGCCACCCGATGTCCGTGACTTTCGATCCGTCGCTCTGCGTCTCCTGCGGCGCCTGCGCCGCTGCCTGCCCCGGGACCCTCATCGCCGCCGGGGACGGGGCCCCCGCCCGCATCTTGTACCCGGGCGACTGCTGGGGTTGCGCCTCCTGCCTCAAGGCCTGCCCCGCGCGGGCGGTCAGGCTCTATCTCCCCCCGGCGCTGGGCGGCCGGGGCGGCCTGCTTTCCTACGGCACGGAGGGCGGCCGCGCCGTCTGGCGCCTCGAGCGGCCAGGCCGCGACCCGGTGCCGTTCCCCTGGGAGCCGGAGGGGGAGGGCGACTACTAGGCCGGCGGCCCCCGGCGGCCCGGACGCGGCCCCGCCGGGGCGCGGCCGCCGCCGTCCCCCGCCTCCCCCCTGCCCCGCGGCGTGCCGGCGCCCCGGCGCCCCGCCGCCCTCGCGGCCCCCCCCATGCCCCGCCTTCCCCCTGCCCCGCCCCCGCGGCAGCCCGGCCCCCCCGGCGCCGCCCGCCCGCGGCGGGAAGCCCGCCGCCGCCGTCAGGGCGGCCCGGGATGATCTCACGGAGGATCCCGCCATGGATCACCTCTCGGCCCTGGAGGCCCAAAGCGTCTACATCCTGCGGGAGGCCCGCAGCAACCTTGGCAAGCTGGGCCTCCTGTGGTCCATCGGCAAGGACTCCACGGTCCTGCTTTGGCTGGCCAAGAAGGCCTTCTTCGGCCACTCGCCGTTCCCCTTCATCCACGTGGACACCTCCTACAAGATCCCCGAGATGATAACGTACCGGGACAGGGTGGCCCGCGAGCTGGGCCTGGAGCTCATCGTCCACCGCAACGAGGCCGCGCTCGCGTCCGGCATGGGGCCCGGGGCGGGCAGGCTGGAGTGCTGCAAGGCACTGAAGACCGACGCCCTGGCCGACATGACGCGCACCTACGGCTTCGAGGGGCTGATAGTGGGGGTGCGCCGCGATGAGGAGGGCTCGCGCTCCAAGGAGCGCGTCTTCTCCGAGCGGGGCGAGGACGACCGCTGGGACTACGCCAACCAGCCCCCGGAGCTCTGGGGGCAGTTCAAGACGGACTTCCCGCGGGGCCGCCACATCAGGGTGCACCCGCTCCTGGAATGGAACGAGATCGACATCTGGCGCTACATCGAGCGCGAGGGCATACCCGTCATCGACCTCTACTTCTCCAGGGGGGGCGAGCGCTACCGGAGCCTGGGGTGCGCCCCCTGCACCGGCAGGGTGAAGTCGGAGGCCTCCACCGTGGCCGAGATAGTCCGCGAGCTCGAGAACACGACCGAGAGCGAGAGGGCGGGCCGCGCCCAGGACCGCGAGGACGCCTATGCCATGCAGAAGCTCAGGAAGGACGGCTACATGTGACGGTGCCGGGCGGGGCCCGCGGGCGCAGGGGACGCGGCGGCGCCCGCGCTGACCGCGCGCGGCGAGAGGGCCGGGGGGAACGGGAGGGCCGCATGTCCCACCGCAGAGGCGGCCGGACGCGGCAGGGACGTCCAGGGAGGAAAGGCGGCAGAGATGACTGAGAACGAGCGGGCGGCGGATCCGGAGGGGCGGGAGGGGGCGGCCGGCGGGCGGGAGAAGCTCTCCCTGGTGGTGACCGGCCACGTGGATCACGGCAAGTCCACGGTGATCGGCAGGCTCCTTTACGACACCGGCTCGCTCCCCCGGGGGGCGATAGACAGGGTGCGCGAGATCTCCAGGGAGACCGGCCAGCCCTTCGAGTTCGCGTTCCTCCTGGACGCCTTCGAGGAGGAGCGCAAGCAGGGCATCACGATAGACACCACGCGGCTCCAGTTCCGGACGCCGAGGAGGGACTACCTCATCATCGACGCCCCCGGCCACAAGGAGTTCCTGAAGAACATGATCTCCGGGGCCTCGGACGCGGAGGCGGCCTTCCTGGTGGTGGACGCGGCCCGCGGGGCGGAGGAGCAGAGCCGCAGGCACGCCCAGATGCTGTCGCTGCTGGGCGTGGGGCGGGTGGGGGTGCTGGTCAACAAGATGGATCTCGCGGGCTATGCCGAGGCGGCCTTCGAGGCCGTGAAGGCCGAGCTCTCGGCCTACCTGTGGAACCTCGGCCTGGATGCCGGGCCCTTCCTGCCGCTCTCGGCCCTCCGGGGGGAGAACATCCTCGCCCCCTCCCCGAACATGCCCTGGTTCCGGGGGCCGACCCTCATAGCCGCCCTGGACGCGCTCGAGAAGCCCTCCCGCGAGGAGGGCCTGCGGCTCCCCATCCAGGACGTCTACAAGTTCGACGCCCGGCGCATCGTCGCGGGCCGCATGGAGAGCGGGCGTTTACGGGCCGGGGACGAGATCCTCATCAGCCCGGGCGGCCGCCGCACCCGCTGCGTGACGATAGAGTCCTGGCCGCCCCGGGAGGGGGGCGTCCGGGAGGCCTCGGCGGGGGAATCGACGGGCCTGACGGTGGCGGACGAGTTCTTCAACAGGCGCGGCGAGGTCATCTCGCTCCCAGGCGACCCGCCTGAGACGGCATCCTCCTTCAAGGCCTCGGTCTTCTGGATGGGGAAGAACCCCCTCGCGCGGGACCGCCGCTACCGGCTCAAGCTCGCGACCGACTCCTGCGAGTGCCGGGTCACGGCCATCTTCAACCGCATCGACTCCGAGACCCTGGCCCCCACCGGCACCGCGGACGAGCTGGGGCCCGGCGAGGTGGCCGAGGCGCAGATAGAGCTCGCGCGCCCCGTGGCCCTGGACCTTTTCGCGAGGCACCGGGTGACCGGGCGCTTCGTCCTCGTGGACGGCTACGACGTGGCGGGCGGGGGCATCGTGACCGGGGTGGGCGCCCCGCCCGCGCGGGGGGCGGGCTTCGCGGCCGGGGGCGTCTTCGCCCGGGCCGCCCTCCTGGAGGAGTACTCCTACAGCCTGGAGGACGGGGCCGTGGCCATCCGCGAGCCCGACCCCGCCGTCTATGCCGTCGGGGACGAGGTGCCGCTCGCCGGCCGCTCCTTCGGCTACCCGCCGGACCTGGACGTCGTGGTCTTCCGGGACCGCGCGGCCGTGCGCATCCGGCAGGGCAGGGTCGCCGAGGTGCTCCCGCTCTCCGCCTACGCCTGGAGCGGCGTCCCCTCCGTCAACGGCAGGGGCTTCGCCCTCAGGGTCTCCTCGGAGGCCGAGTGGCGCGGGCTCCTGGACGCCTTCACCCGGGGCGCCTCGGGCGGGGAGCCGGATCCGGCCGCCCGCTGGCTGGACTTCAACGCCTACCGCCGGATAGCCCTCGCGGGGCCGCTCGCCGGGCCGGGCGGGGAGGGGGCCGCGGACGTCCAGGGCGCGCCCGGCTGGGAGGATCCGCCCGAGGGGGGGGGGCTCCAGCCGGGGGCCCGGCCCGGCGGCGGCCGCTGAGCCCGGCGGGACGCCAGCGTCCCGGCACGGACAGGCCGGGGTTTCCGGGCGGCCCCCCTGCGGGGCCCGTCCGGCGCCCGCGCCGCCCCGCGGGGCGCTGGGCATCGAAAGAGAGGTGAACGGTCAGGATGGAAGTGGACTACAAGGCCCTCAAGAACGGGGGCTTCATGCGGCAGAGGCAGAGGAACAAGTTCTCGCTGCGCCTCAAGGTCGTGGGCGGCAACCTCACGGCGGGCCAGCTGCGGGTCGTCGCCGAGGCCGCGGACAGGTTCGGGGCGGGGAGGGTCCATCTCACCTCGCGCCAGGGGGTGGAGATACCCTTCGTGGATCTCAGGGACACCGGGGCGGTGAAGGCCTTCCTGGCCGAGGGCGGGGTGCCGGTCGGCGTCTGCGGGCCCCGCGTGCGCACGGTCACCGCCTGCCAGGGGGACTCGGTCTGCCCCAGCGCCTGCATCGACGCCCCCGGGCTCGCGGGCGAGATCTCCGAGCGCTACTTCGGCCGCGAGCTCCCCCACAAGTTCAAGTTCGGGGTGACCGGCTGCGTCAACAACTGCCTCAAGGCCGAGGAGAACGACCTGGGCGTCAAGGGGGGGCTCTTCCTGGAGCTCGATCCCGGTGCCTGCACCGGGTGCGGGGTCTGCGTCAAGATCTGCCGGGACGGGGCGCTCTCCCTCGCGGGGGAGGACGGGCCGGCGTCGCTCGATCCCTCGCTCTGCAACAACTGCGGCCGCTGCGTGCGGGCCTGCCCGGCCGACGCCTGGAAGGGGACGCCCGGGTACCGGCTGTACTTCGGGGGGAGCCTCGGCAACAGCCCCGGCCTGGGGGAGGCCCTGCTCCCGCTCCTGCGGACACGGGAGGAGCTCTTCCGGGCGGCGGACGCGGCGGTGGGCTTCTTCGTGGAGCACGGTAGGCCCGGCGAGCGGTTCCGGTCGGTCATCGGCCGCACGGGCTGGGGGCCCCTCCGGGAGCGCGTGGGGGGGGCGACGCCATGACCGGGAAGGACGGCGGGGGAGGCCCCCCGCGCGTGGTGGACACCACCGGGGCCAGGTGCCCCATGACCTTCGTGCTGGCCAAGATGGCCCTGGACGATCTGGAGGACGGCGAGGTCGTCGCCGTGCGGCTCAGCGAGGGCGAGGCCCTCGCCAACGTGCCCAGGAGCATCAAGGAGGAGGGCCACAAGATCCTCAAGCTCGTGGACAACGGGGACGGCACCTACGACCTCATCGTCCGGAAGACGGAGGGGGCGGACGGCCCCTGACTGCCCCTGCGGTGGCGCGGGGGGCCCGCCCGTCCCCGCCCGGGGGCCTCGGCGCCTGACCCGTCGCCGCCCTCGCCGCGCCGCGGCCTGCGGCCGGCGCCCGGCCGCAGGGAACGGGCCGCGCCCGGCCGCGGCTTACGAAAGGAGAGAACGGCATGGAGATAACCGTGCGGGGGGTGAAGAAGCAATACCCGGAGGACCTGAGCGTGGGCGATCTCATCCGCCTCGAGAAGGTGGAGACCCCCGAGTACGTCACGGTGGCCCTCAACGACGGCTTCGTGGAGGGGGACGGGATCTCCTCCACCCGGCTCAAGGACGGCGACTCGGTGGAGTTCCTGTACTTCATGGGTGGCGGACGTGGCTGAGGGCGAGAACGGGCACGGGGCGGGACGGGGCGCCGGGGGCGGGGCCACCCTGTCGCTCCCAGAGCTGGAGCGCTACTCCCGCAACATCATCCTCAGGGAGATAGGGGGCAAGGGCCAGAAGCGCCTCAAGGC
>JAITEZ010000287.1 GCA_031281735.1 Deltaproteobacteria bacterium
CCCGGACCACCGGCAGGCGGGCGCCCGTCAGAGGCCCCGGATGCCCGGGATCAGCCTCCCCGCCACGTGGGCGAGGGGGGCCTGCCCCGCCGGCGGCATGTTGGGGAAGAGGGAGCGCAGTTCCTCCGGCGCCTCGGAACTCACGTAGGCCCTGCCGGCCCAGCGCAGGAGATCCTCGTCGTTGTAGTCGTTGCCCAGGGCCACCGCGTCCCCCGGGCCCAGGCCCAGGGAGGCCGCGAGCTCGGCCGCGGCCAGCCCCTTGGAGACCCCGGCCGGGAAGACCTCCAGCCACAGGGAGCCGTCCAGGTAGGGGGAGCTGCTTAGGACGGTGGAGAGGCCCGGGGCCTCCCGGTTGAAGGCCGCCATGGTCTCGCGGATGAAGGCGGGCTCCCCCATGGCTATCAGCTGGGCGAACGACCCCTCGGGGCGCCCGTCCCAGGGGCGGGCGTCGTCCCCGGCGTTGCGGACGCGGGCCGCGAAGCCGGGGAGGGGGGGGCCGGAAGAGGGGGGCCGGAAGAGGAACCGGTGGTTCTCGGGGGGCGCCAGCGCCAGGACGAGGCCCAGTCCCGTCCGGAGGGCGAGCTCCACCGCGAGGCGCGTCTCCTCACCCGTGAAGGAGCGGCTCCGGATCAGCTCCCCGGGGCCCTCCGGTCCGTAACGGGAGGTGGCGAGCCCAGAGGAGCTGATGAGATAGTCGATGTGGAAGGCGGGCTCCCGATCCCGCTCGAAGACGCTGATGCTCCGGCCCGTGGCCACGGCCCGCACGGCACCGGCACGGCCCAGGAGATCCAGGGTCTCCGTGTCCTCGGGCGAGACGGCCCCCCCGAAGGGCTTCAGGGTCCCGTCGAAGTCCATCACCCAGAGCCTGGGCTGGGGCGCCGGGGCGGGGGGGGGAACCTCCGACCGGCCGACAACGGCCCTTTCTGGGGGCGGTGAGTTAATGTCTGTCACCCGGAACTGAATTTAGAGGCGGTGCAGGTTTCCGGAAGATCCCGCCCTGCGGGGCGGCCGGTACCGGCTCCCCCCGGGACAGCGCCGCGACCTGACGGCCGGGCGGCCCTGCGGGAAAGGCCTTTCGGGGGCGGGATGCGGGGATCTGAGGCGTGGGGACGGGGCGCGTCCTGGCGGAGATGCGGCGGCGTCCGGGGACGACGGAGAGGCGGAAGGGCAGGGGCCCGTGAGCCGCCCGGTCGCCCGGCGGCCTGTCCCGCCTAGGCGGATTCCGGTGAATCGTGCCCCGGTACGGGGCGGCGCCAAGCGGCGGCGGATGACTGTGGCTTTTTCGCCCCTCCCGGAGTGGCGGGGTTTACCCGCCCGCCTGGACGGGCGGGGAACCGCGGCCGGTCAGGGGCGGCAGGCCGGCTCGGAATCGTCGAGGTATCCGTTATCGCGGCTCCCCTCCCGCAGGCGCCGGGGCGTCGGGGGGGAACCGCGGGGAATCATCTGCCCGCGCCTGCGGCGGCCTTCCCGTCGAAGCCGGAGCTTTCCGCCTCGGCGCGGAAGACCTCCTCCCTCCTGAGCTGGCAGACGAGATCGGTGCGGTTCGTGCAGACCCTGCTGTTCTCGCCTACGGTCTCATACCAGCAACAGTAGGGGGCGCTGCCGCACGCGATCCCGCTGTCCTTTCGCTTGTCCTCGTTGAACATGCGGTTATTGAGTGTCAGATCCGTTGCCATTTTCCACCTTCCTTCTTCGCAAGGAAGATCAAAAGGAGCTCCCGCAAGCTGTATAGCCGCGGGGGGCTTTCAGCGTCCGGGGAACGTCCCCGGCCCGCCGACCTCCCCTTCGGCCCTTTGAGTCGGTAGCCGACCTGGGAAGGCCTTATGGAGATGTATCTTGCAAAACATGGGCCAGTCTCGAACAAAAATCAGACAGTTTTCCTGGGGACACGGAACAGGTAGGGGCCGCCTTCCAAGGCCGTCCGGGCGGCCAGGTGCGGGTTGAGAAGCTTGAGTTCCTTGTAGCCGCAGCCGTAGCGGGCGGCGAGGGAGGCCCAGGTGGTGCCGGGCGAGAAGGTGAGCCTCTCCTCCGCGTAGGAGGCGGGTGAATAGAGGCCCGCGGGGGGGCTCGCGTTTAAGCCGTAGGCGGCGGCGCCTTCCATGACCATCTTGATGGCCGCTATGCGGTAGACGTACCGCTCGGTCTCCCTGGGGAGGTTGAGTTCGAAATAGTCCCGCGCGCCTTGGGAGGACAGGGCGGAGGAGATCCTGGCCTCGCCGGCGTTGTAGGCGGCCATGGCCAGGGGCCAGCTCCCGAAGCGCTCCCGGAGCTGGGAGAGGTACCTGATCCCTGCGGGGAGCAGGAGTTCCGGCAGCAGCCTCTGATCCTCGCGGGCCGAGACGCTCACCCCGAAACGGCGTGCCGTGGCGGGCATGAACTGCCAGAGCCCGGAGGCCCCCGCCGGGGAGACCACCTGCGGGCGCAGATCGCTTTCCGCGACCGCCAGGTACTTGAGGTCGTCGGGAAGGCCGGCCTGCCTGAGCGAGGATTCGATGAGGGGGAAGTAGCGGAGGGCCCGCCTGCGCCAGAGCTCCACCTGGGCCGGATGGTGCACGGCGGTGAGGAACTCGTACTCAAGCCTCTCGCGGACGGAGGGGCGGTCGGCGGGGATTGCCTCGCCGCAGATGCGGGGCCGGGAGGGAAGCTGGAAGTCGGTGTGCGCCGCCCCCGGCTCGCCGAGATCGCCGGCCGAGGCGCGGGGCGGGGGGAAGGCCCCCCCCGCCG
>JAITEZ010000308.1 GCA_031281735.1 Deltaproteobacteria bacterium
CCCGGACATCCCGGATCTCCCCCGGGTTCCTGAAAGGGGCGCGGTGCCCTCCGGCCGGAGGGCCCGCCCCTGCATCGGGGTCGCCATCCCGCGTGGGCCACTCGGCGGGGACGCGCCCCCACCAGGGCACGTGGAACCTCTCGCCGGGGTCGACCTCCTCGGCCCCGAAAGCCTTGAGGCGCATGAATGTTCTCTCAAGTCGGTCCACGAACCATACCTCGTAGTCCTCGGGCCGGAGGCCGTAGACCTCGCGCGCGTAGCCGAAGAAGCCGTGCATCATGAAGCATATGGCGGCTGCGGAGCCGTGGTCTCCCGAGGCGGGTATGGCCACATCCTCTTCCGCCGGGGCGATGGCACTCCCCGTGCGGAAGTTCAGCCAGTGCCTGAAGGGCCTGATCGGCCTCTCGAGCCTTCTCGCGGTCAGCAGTTCCTGGCCGCCGTCACTGTCTCCGCCGTCCGTGATTATCGCCGTTTCGTCCATATCTGTTCCTTTCTTTCCTGCGTATTTCGTCCTGCCTGCCCGTCCCGACGCCGCATGGCCCGCCGGCGCAGGGCGCCGCGCGCCCCGCGTCCGCCCGCCGGGCGGCGGCAAGGGAGGAGCGGGCCTGTGCGTCCGCGAGCCTGCGGTTCAGGCGTCCCCGGCCCCCCGCCCGGCCTGCGGCTTCCCTGCCCGCAAAGCCTGCCGGGCATCGCTGGGAGATCCCGGCCCAGTAGGGCTTCCGGCCGTCCGCCGGCTGGCCGGGGGGCGGGATCGCCAGTACTCCGGGGACGGGGATGATCCTGGAGCCGGGAGGAACCCGGCTCCGGGGATGCGGGTTTCCGGCTTTCGCCGCTTCAACCGGCCCGGCACCCGGCGGTTGCCCGCCGGGTGCCGGGCCGGTTGGGGCGGCGGCCGGCCTGCACATCAGAACGAGTAGGAGAAGCCCGCCCGGCCGGTGCCTCCGCGCCTGACGCCGGCGAAGCCCTGGGCCGAGAGGTAGAAGGTGAGGGGGCTCCCGATCTCGGGCTTGAAATCGAAGCCTGCCTCGAGGATCCCGGTGACTCCCCGCAGGGAGGGGGAGGGGAGCTCGGCCCCCAGGCTCCGGGCCCGGCTCCTGCCGAGGAACTCCAAGTCGGCCGCGATGCCCAGCCGCATGGCCGCGCGAGCGGTGAGGGCCCGCGACCAGGCGAGGCCCGCCCGCACCCGGCTGGACACCGCGTCGTCGAGGTCGATCCGGTCGCCGGCGTCGGTCTGGAAGGAGCCTCCCCTCATGCGGATCCGGATGTATCTGGCCGAGATGTCCAGGGTGTCGTTCCAGCCCAGCCAGGCCACGAAGCCCGCCCCCAGCGTCCCGCCCGTGAAACGGCGGCCGATCGTGAAGGACGCGCCGGGCTCGGGGCGGTCACGCCGCTCGGAGGTTGTCCTGGCCTTGCCGGCCATGACCGCCCCCTGGACGTAGAGATGGCCGGGGCGGATCTGGGGGAAGTCGTGGCGGGTGAAGATGCCCGCCGCCCGGTAGGAAAGGTCGCCCCCGACGGACACGGGATCGCGGGCGGGGAGAGGGCCGGCGGCCGCGTACCTGTAGCGGCCCTCCCCCCCCTCGAGGAAGACCCCTATCGCCGACGTCCCGCCCCCGAGCTCGCGGGAGCAGGAGAGCGAGAAGAGGCCGGCGTAGCCGCCGGAGCGGTAGCGCCCATGGCCCCGCAGGCCCGAGGCCCCTGCCGACAGGGTGAAGCCGGGCCGGGGGCAGGCCGTTGGGTAGCCCCGGGAGCTGTCGGCACGCCGGCCTTCCGAGGCTATGAGTTCGAGAAGCGAGTCGGAGAGAAGATCGAGACCCTGGCCCAGGAAGGCCAGGGAGCCGGGCCCTGCCGCGGCTGCCGCCGCCAGGGCGGCCGCGGGGATCGCCGGGTCGGGCCGCCAGGGCCCCGGGGCGGCCACGGCCCCGCCGGTGCCGGGAGCGATCCCGCCGGTGCCCGGGGAGGCCCCTGTCCCGCCGGTGCCAGGGGAGGCCCCTGTCCCGCCTTCGCCCGGGGCGGGCCCGGTCCCGTCCGCGCCGTCCCCCGCCCCCTGTTCCGGGGCGGACGGTTGGCCGGCATCCGGCTTCTCGGCCAGGGGCTCGACCTTCTGAAGGGTGGCGGTGATCGTCCGGGCGTCGGCCGAGAGCGCGAAGGTCAGCGCCAGGGTGCCGCCGTAGATGCCGGAGGCCGTCTCCTGGGCGAAGGGCTCCCCGTCGGAGGTGAGGATGCCCTCCTGGGGCCCCGGCTCCGCCGGGCCCGCCTCCATGAGTACGTACGTATCCCCCGGTTCCGGAGGCCCTCCCGCGCCCTGGGCCATGTCGATCCTCCCCACGCCGGTCTCCCGGACGGCCCCGCTTCCGGGATCACGGAGGGGGGAGACCCTGTCCATGTCAGGCTCGTAGAGTATTATGGCGGTGCCGGCCCTGAGCGCGGGAACCGACGCGTCCCGGTCGGGGGAGAGCAGGAAGTTCACCGTCTGGAAGTTCCTCACGTACCCGCCGACCCGGATTCCCTCGGGGCCGGGCAGCGACACGTTCAGGGTGTTCCCGAGGAAGAGGTTGCCGGGGTCGAATTCATTGGCGCTGACCACGGCGCCTGCCACGTCGCTGCCCACGCTGGTGGCACCCATCAGGGTCACCGTGTTGCGCTCCGCGCGGGTGGCCGCCTGCCCGGCCGTCGAATAGCCGAGGAAGCCCCCGTAGACGTGCCGCTTGACTTCGGTGTCGTACGCGATCACGCGGTTGCCGGAAGCCTCGAGCCGCTGCTCGGCGTTTGCGGAGAGGGAGAAGGTGACGTTCCCCCCCATGAGGTAGAACACCTTGCTCCTCTCGGCGTGAATCGTGTTGTTGTTGGCGACTCCTTCCCCGCTCAGCGGGACTTCGGCTATGAAGTCCACCAGTCCGCCGGCCGCCCAGGGGAAGGTGGCGATGACGTTCGGCTGGGCGGGCTCCACCACGTCCAGGAGGACGGCAGTGTTACCCTCGGCGCGGGCCTTGCCGGGGCTGAGCATCTCGACCAGGCCCCCGTAGTACTCGTCATCGCTGCTCCCGGCGTTGTCGACGATCAGTGTGTTATAGAGAGCCTCGGCCACGGAGCTGTCGTCCCCACCCGCGTGGTAGACCGCGCCCCCGGCCGGGCCGCCTTCGGTCGTGTGGCCGTCGTACAGGAGCGGCGGGCCCGGCCCGGGGGCGACCACGAGGAGGTTACCTGCGGCGGTCAGGTGACCGCCAGTCAGCGAGTGCGCCATCCCCCCGTAGATCATGGCGTCTGCCGGCGCGGCCGTCACGCGGACCCGGCGGCCGGTCGGGAGGCCGGGATCCGCGATGGTCTTGATGTAAGTGTCATATCCCCAGCCGAGGGTGAAGACGGCGTCGCCGTAAGGCTTGCCGTCCCAGATCAGATCGAAGCCGGAGCCGTAGGAGCCGCCGAAGCGGGGGGATTCCGCAGGGTAGCCGTTCTCGGAGTCGAAGGAGAAGCCCCCCAGGTAGGTATGATCATCCGCCTTGGCGAGTGCGGCCAGGAGGAGCAGGGCCGCCGCGAGGGCGGCGAGGGAGAGGATCGCGTCCAGGAGCAGCAGCAGGACGCCGGTCCGCCTTATGAAGCGGAAGACTGCCGTCAGCAGGCCGCCTGTGTCGAGGGATACGGTCATGGTGGTTCTGGACCTCACGGGCACTGGACTTATGCGGGCCTCGCGGCCCTCCGGTACGCGGCGCTGCGGGAGCGCTCCAGTGATCGCGGAGCCGGGTCCGCCCCTCGCGCGGCGGAGTCCGGGGCCGGCGCGGCCCTCAGGGGTCGCGCCGGCCCCTTCCACGGGGCGGGGGCGGCGGGAATGCGGGTAGTGGGGGAGGTGCCGCTCTCGGCGGCCGCCTCGCGCAGGTCGGCCCGGGCACCCGGGGCGTCGCGGGGAGGCGCGGTGTAGGTGGCAGGCCCCGGGAGAGAGGGTTGCCGCGGGGAGGGCCCTTTCTCCCGCGGTCGGTGAGGCCCCCCGCCGGCGCTTCCGGCCCTGGCGGGCACGGAAACGCCGGCGGGGGGCGCACCTAGGGCAGAGGGGGGCCGCGGCGTGGCGCCGGGCCGGGCGGATGGAGCGGCCGGGCGGCCATCGTTTTACGGATGGCCGCAGGGCGCGCGGGGCAAGGGCAAGGGCGGCGTTGCCCGCCCGCGCCGGACGGGCGCGGGGCCAGCGGGACGCGGGCGGAACAGCCGCGGAGGGTCGCGCCGCGGCTGCCCGTGCCGGGCAGCCGCGCTCAGGGCGGCCCGGCCGCGCCCCGGATGGGATGGGGCGGGGCCGGGCCTGCGGGCGGTGGAACGGCCTTGCCGGAGGGGGAAGGCCGGGGGGAGGGGACGTCTCAGGGCGCCAGTCAGGTCATGGGTGCGGCAGCAGAGTGTGAAGTGTGCGGACGGGACGCGGCGGGCCGCAGACGGCCGGACGCGTGAGCGTGGCGGCTTGCACCGCCGGGGCGCCTCCAGCGTGAGGCGCGGTCGCGACCGGGGCCGGGGAAGGCTCCGGGGCGATGCCGCAGGGTAGCCCGCGACCGCGCGCGGGAAGGCGCGGGGGGGGCGCTCGCGGCAAGGGATGGTGCCTGGGATTCAGGGGGCCTATCATCTGACGAGGGGGACGTGCACGGGCGTGAGGCGGGGCCTCAGGTGCCGCGGCGCTTCGAGCCTGAGCCGCGGCCGCGTCCGGCAGAGTCCGCCGGGGCCGGTGATTAGCGACGGGAACGGTCGGCGGGCAGGGCTCCGCCGGGACGGGCCGGGGCTTCCGGCCAGCGGCGGTCGGCGGGCAGGGCTTCGCCGGGACGGGCCGGGACTACCGGCCCGCGGCGGTCTGCGGGCAGGGCTCCGCCGGGACGGGCCGGGACTACCGGCCTGCGGCGGTCGGCGGGCAGGGCTCTGCCGGGGCGGGCCGGGACTACCGGCCAGCGGCGGTCTGCGGGCAGGGCCCCGCCGGGACGGGCCGGGAGTACCGGCCCGCGGCGGGCGGGGGCCAGGGCCCCGCCGGGGGGCGGCAGCCAGGCCGGCCGGGCTTCAGGCCCGGGGTCTTCCCCTGCGGGGCGAGGGCCCCGGAGGGGAAGGACGATGGTTGTCTGCCGGTGCCGCGCTGCTCCCGGCGGGCGGGAGCAGCGCGGGAAGATCTTCATGCGCCCCACGTCCTGCGGCTTGTCGCGGCGGGGGCGGGGGGCTTTCAGGCCTGCGGGGGCTTAAGGCGCACCCGGTGTCCCGGGCGCCGGGCCTCCCCCTTGGAGGGAAGGGCGGCCGTGCCGCTGTCTTTCCAGCGGGCGCCTTTCGGGAGTACCAGCTTATACCCCGGCAGGCCGGCGGAATGCAATATTTTTTTTTGGCAGAAATGAAGGTAGTTTGAGCGGCAAAGCGTTGCACGGCATAGGATATTGCAGGATGCCAGACTCGGGTGAGGGTTTTTTTATCAACCAGGAGACGGTCGCCTATCTTGCCCGCAGCCGCTCACCGCTCCCGCCATCTGTCGCAATTTTCCTTGCCCTGCAAGCATTTCTGTCTGATCTCCGCGGCGGGCATGATGATCAAGGGCGCCGCGCGCGGCATGCCGCGCGGCGCGCCGGAAGGGGAAGCGGTTCTCCAGGGCCCTTGACAGGCAAGGACATCGGACGGAAACGGGCCGCTGCGGGGCATCCCCTCGCCCCCCGCTCCAGGCGCGCGGTGGGATGCCCCGTCGCCCCGGGGGATGCATGAAGATATGCCGATTGGGACGGAATGTGCGCCCGCCGCCGCGGCGCCCCGCGCCCCAGCCCTGTCCCTGCCCGCCGGCCCCTGATAATTCGGCATATTATGAGGCAGCCCGGAACCGCGAAACATGACAGCTGCCGTTGCCGGGGTGGGGCGTCCGGGGTCGATCCATTCCGGTCGGTGGGACAGGCTATCGTGATGCTCGAGTGGTCGGGATTTATCCCGGATATTTGAGTACAGCACATCTAATATTAGCGCTTAACAAATATTATATAATATATAATAAATAATTGTCCTGGTAAAAACTTTTCCGGAACGGACGCCGTATCGTGCTTCTTAGGGAAAAACCCGTTTGGCGGGCTCCGCGGCATTCTCCCCGCCGATTCCGGTTGAGTATTATCAGCTTGTTTAGGCTAAGTTGGAATAAAGAGAACCATCCGCCGCTATAATAAAGTCGTGGGCAGTCCCGGCCCCTCCCTTTGCCGGGCGAATCCGTCGGCGGTAGGGTTGTGGCCGCCGGCAACCAGGACGCTACGCCCCCGTGGCTCCGATCTCTCCCGATACCGCGGGATGTAGCGTCCGGGGGAGGGGTCGGTTCGGCCTCCGGCTCCTACGGCCGTGAGCCCTACGATATCGGCACCCTGCACCCCTGGCGATGTCGTGTTCGCCTTGCCGGGGATCCATGCCGCAGGTTCCGGGAAAAGCCGGCCGTCCGCCCCCTCAAGGCGCCTCCGCAGCCGGGGGCCTGCCCCGGCGGCCGCCGCCCGGCAACCGGGACGCCCCGTCCCCACAGCCGTCGCCAGTCATTCCAGGCCGCAGGCAGATGCGGTCCCCGGGCGCGGGGGCGGCCTTGCGGCCCGCCTTACGGCAGCTCCCCGCCCAATCCCCCGCGGGAAGCCGCTTCCGGCATCGGGGGCGGATCCCTTCCGGGCCGCGCGGCAGGCCCGCCCCGCCCCGGAACACCCTTCTACCCCCCGCGCCAGGGGACGGTTCAGCGCATGCCTGGCCGCGACTGCCCCAGCCCTCCCTTGCCCTACCATCCCTTTCAGGGCATCCGGCGGGCCTTCCGGGACGCCTGAGACCTCCCTTCCCGGGACAGTCCCCGGCAACGGCAGGCAGTCTTGCCGTGACGGACCCCTCCGGGGGCCATCAGGCGTCCTTCCGGGACATTCCCGTGATCCCCCTGAGGCTGCGGTTCATCCTGGCGCTCTTCCCCGGGACCCAGGTCGGCCGGGTGGCTCGCCCGGTCCAGGATTCGGACGCGGGGGGGCGGCTTCCCGGCAACCGCGGTTTACCGCAGGCACCGCGGCTCGCCTTCTCGACATCCTTATCCCGGCTGGCGGTGTATCGTTTCCGGTTCACCATGCCTGTGGTTGAACATTATTCGAAGTCATCCGGGCCTCGGACCGGCCGGGGCTCCGGAAAGGGGCGCGGCGGCCCTGGCCGGGGGCCTGCGGGCTCCCGCCGGGGCTGAAGTGTCTTCCCGGGGGAGTCCTGGGATCATGGATATGAAAAACTACTGTTTTTTTGCTGTCTAGGGTATACTCCTTCCGTCAAGCCGATTCCGCAGGCAGGATGGATTCCGATTGGAGGATTACCCCACGTGGAAACCAATAAAGACCCCAATGATAAAATTAAGATACAAGATAAAGTAGATGATATTATATCATGTATCGTTGAATTCTTCAGAAACCAAGGCACCTTGGATGATGCAATCATAATCAAGGAGCACATGGCCATCATCATCGAGTACCTGAGGCGGCTAGGGGCCGGGACGTCGGATGCCTCGGCATTCATGAGCGTGGATCAGATTGAGCGTCTCCTGCTTGAGCTGCGGAGCGCCCAGGCCGATGCCGGCCTCAGGGCGCTTTTAGTCAGAATGAGAAACGTCAAGGCCGAGAGCGGGATTATAGCCCAAAAAAAAAGCGAATATCGGCAAAAAGGGGTCAGGCTGAGGATTTTCTGCCGTAGCGGCTCTTCAGTCATGACCCTCGCCGGCAGGGTTCCGTATGAGAGAATGGCTTTAGTCCCGTCAAGGCCGGCTGACAAGGCCAGATTGAGGGAGATTGGCACCGACGGATACGTATATCCGCTGGATGAGGCGCTGGGGTTGAGCGACTTGCCGTACAAGATCACCGTGGGGGCCATGCTGGAAATAGCCAAGGAGTCGGCAAGGTGCGATTCATATGAAGAGGCCGAAAGGACCCTCAGAGACAGGACGGGCCTGAAAGTCAACGACGATACCTTGCGGGAGGTCACGAACACGGTCGGGGCCATCGTCTTCTGCAACGATGCCATCGTTGCAGAATCGGCCCGGAAGGCGACGGATACCGGAAGCCTCGGCCTCGGCGCTACCGGAAGGCAAGGCGCTTTGTATCTGGAGGTGGATGCGGCATTGCTGCCTACCAGGCAAGACGGGCAGAAAGGGGTTGTCTACAAGGATAATAGGCTGGGAATGGCTTTTTCTTCTGATAATATTTATTGGTGGAAGCATAAACAACTGAATAAGGTGCTATATAGTATATTAAAAAAAGAATATACTTGTTTAATTGGTAATAGCAATGATTTTAATAAATTTATTTTTTCATTAGCTATTAGAAATGGCTATGGAAGCTATCAAACCACTGTTTTGATATCCGATGGAGCTACTTGGATCCGGAAGATGAAGGACTCGTTGTTTCCTGATGCTCAATTAATACTTAATTTTTATCATCTAAAAAAACATATTATAAATTATTATATGATTATATATAATTTTAATAAATATATATATTTAGAAAAATATAATCACATTAATAATTTATTTTATGACAGCAAGTCTGATGAAGCGATAGAATTTTTGAAAAAAAATTGTTCAAAAAAATATATAGCAGACTTAGATATTTTATTAGAATATATAGATCATAATATAAATAATATAGACTATGCGGCATACCGGCGTTCTGGTTTCTGTGTCGGAAGCGGCGCCATTGAAAGCTCCACCATGACCGTACTGCAAAGACGCCTCAGGCACGGGGCGATGAGATGGAACGCTTCGTCGGCCCAGGCGGTTGCGACTTTGCTGGCGAAGGCAAGGAGCGGTTTATGGGAGTCGGACGTAGTCAAGCCGCTTTTTTCATATTACGGCCAGCAGTGCCCAGGTCCCGGGGACAACTAGCCACAAACCAGTATGTTTTTTCATCTATACTTCCGTCCGGGATTGCGCTTGACAGCCGTCTCGGTATCCGGTTAATATCCTTCTGCCCTGAAACGATTATCGGGAGCGCGACTTTTCATTCTTCCGGAGGCATTCCTCCGGACTTCGGTTGATCAGCTCAGGCTGAAGGCCGGGGAGACCGACACAGGTTTCCTCGGCCTTTTTTGTTTCCTCGGCCTTTTTCTTGCCGTCTTCCCCCGAGCCTGCCGCCCCTCCCGCCCTGTCCCCCGCGGCCGTTTCAGGGTCCCTCCCTCCTCCCGGCGCGTCCCGGCCGGGGCCGCGTGCCCCGGAGGCCTCACTCCAAGCCGTAACCTTCCCGCTCGTCTCGGGATCCGCAAGGTGCCCACATGAAAACGACCCTGACCGCGCTCCTCGCCCCAGCCCTCGCCGCAGCCCTCGGGCTCCTGGCGCTCTCCCCCGCCGGGGCCGCCCACGCAGACAACAGGGAGCTCATCAACGTCTCCTACGACCCCACGCGGGAGCTTTACGAGGCGTTCAACAAGGCCTTCCACGACTACTACAAAGGCAAGACCGGCGACGACGTCGAGGTTGTCCAGTCCCACGGCGGATCCAGCAAGCAGGCCCGCACGGTCATCGAGGGCAACGAGGCCGACGTCGTGACGCTCGCGCTCGCCATCGACATCACCGCCATCGAGGACGCGGGACTCATCCAGCCCGGCTGGCAGAAGGAGTTCCCCGACAACAGCTCGCCCTACACCTCGACGATCGTCTTCCTCGTGCGGAAGGGCAACCCCAAGAACATCAAGGACTGGGACGACCTGACCCGCCAGGGCGTGGGCGTCATCACCCCAAACCCCAAGACCTCCGGGGGGGCGCGCTGGAACTACCTCGCGGCCTGGGCCTTCGCCGATGAGAAGTTCAACCACGACGAGGCCCAGGTCACGGCCTTCATCAAGAAGATCTTCGACAACGTCCTCGTCCTCGACACCGGGGCCCGCGGCTCCACCAACACCTTCGTCCAGAACGGTCAGGGGGACGTCCTCCTGGCCTGGGAGAACGAGGCCTACCTCGCCCTAGCCGAGACCCCCGGCCAGTTCGAGATAGTGGCCCCGCCCCTGAGCATACTCGCCGAGCCCCCGGTAGCCATCGTGGACGCCAACGTCGACAAGAAGGGCACCCGCGCCCTCGCGACCGACTACCTGAACTACCTCTATTCCGACGAGGGCCAGCGGATAGCAGGGAAGAACTACTACCGCCCCTCCAACCCCAAGATCGCCGAGGAGTTCAAGGACTTCTTCGTGCTCTCCATGAGGCTCGTGACCATAGAGGATCCCGTCTTCGGCGGCTGGGCGGCCGCCCAGGCCAAGCACTTCAACGACGGCGGGGTCTTCGATCACATCTACACCCGCTGACAGGCAGGGCCCGTGCCGGGCCGGCATCCGCCCGCCGGCCCGGCCCACGATCCCCGTCCCGGGCGGCCGGTGGAGGGTGCCGCCTCGGCGCGGGCCGCCGAGGCGGCCCGGCCCCCCCCGCGGGCCGCGGTTGGCCGCCCCCGGCCCCGGGCCCCCCCCC
>JAITEZ010000319.1 GCA_031281735.1 Deltaproteobacteria bacterium
GCGGGCCGCCGGGCCCGTCCGCCGGTGAGACGTCGGGGTCGTCGAGGGACTCGCCGGGATCGACCCCAGCCTCCGCGGGAAAGGGCAACACCCCGCCGGTAGGGGAGGCGTCCGGCCCATCCGCCGGCGGGCCGCCGGGCCCGTCCGCCGGTGAGACGTCGGGGTCGTCTACCGAATCATCGGCCGGTGAGACGCCGGGGCCGTCGGCGGGGGTGAATATCGAATCATCGGCCGCTGAGACGCCGGGGCCGTCAGCGGGGGACGCGCCCGGATCACCGGCGGAGGACAAGCCGAGGGCTTCCGGCGGGACGGCGTCACCCGGCTCGGGATCGTCCGCCGGCGCGGCCGCGAGCCCTGCGGGGGCATCATCGCGGATGCCGGATGCCGCCTCAGGGGAGGCAGCCACGGGGGCAGCCCCTATGGGGGTGGCATCGAGCTCCCGCACCGGTGCGGGGTCGAGCTGGAAGGAAGTGGAGGCGATATCGAACTCGTCCAGGGGTTCATACGCGTCCGGGGACTCAAGCCCGCCCTCCCCCTCCGCCGTCGGCGGAGCGGGTTCCGGCCCGCCGGGAGCGCCAGCGGCGGCCTCCGGCGCACCAGAGGGCGCGCCGCCGGGGATGGCCGCGCCGCCCGCGAGAGCCGCCTCCAGCTGCTCCACCGTCACGAAGCCTTCCGTTCCTGATCCCGTGATTTCCTCCATGCCGGCGTCCGGGCCTGCTTCGGTTACCTCCGCCGACGGCGCAGGGCCGCCCTTCTCTTCCTCAGCGGCCGCGCCATCGTCGAGATCCTCCAGGGCGGGGGCGGGCGGGATCCCGGCGGGCGGCCCGTCCAGATCCGCAAGGAACGCCACGTGGGAATCCGTCTCGGACGGATCGTCGAGATCTTCAAGTTGCGCGGGCTGGGCGGCGGGGACGGCGGACGCGAGGCGGGAATCCCCGCCCGAATCATCGCCGGGGTCGGCGAGGGAAGTGCCTAACAGCTCCGGCGGGGCCTCCCCGTCCGGCTCCGCACCGGATCCCGCCCCCCCTGCGGGAGCCGGCCCCGGCCCGGCGGGGGGGGCGGGCCGGCCGGCGGCGCGGGCGGAGCCCAGGGTTCCGCTCACCAGCACGAACGACTCGGGCTCGTCACCCTCGACACCCGCGCCGGGCGCGGGACCGTAATCAGCCGGGGGGCCGTCCAGTTCCGGATCGAACTCCTCCAATGGCTCCAGGGCTTCCGGCCGGACGGGCGCGTCCGCCCGGCCTGGGGCCGCGGGGGGGGCGGAGGCCAGGCCCTCGCCCGGCACGGGCGTGCCGGGGAGCGCGTCTACGGTATCGTCGGAGAACTCGTCCAGGTTGACGATGATCTTGCGGGGGGGCCTGCCCCGGTTCGCGGCCTCCCTCGCCAGGAGCCCCTCCATGGCCTCCGCCACCTCCTGGCCCCAGGGCTCGGAGGGGCCGGCCGGGACCACTCCGGGGATGTCCACGGGGCCGGGCGTCTCGGGAATCTCCACCACCGGGCCGGAGGGCTCGCTGCCTTGGCGCAGGAAGTCCAGCAGGGCCGCCCCTTCCTCTTCCTCCTCATCGGACTGCTCCATATCCTCAACGTCCGGGCGGGTCTCCACCAGGAGCCGGGACAGCACCTGCGCCTGGGCCTCGGCCTCGGGGTCGGGGGCCGGCGCGGCCCCGCCGGGGCCCGCAGGGGTGGCCCCGGCTCCTGGGCCGGGCGATGCCTCCGGGGTGGGGCCGTCAGGCGCGTCAGGAGCCCCGTCAGCGGATGAGGCGGCGGCCCCGGCGTCCCCACCGGCCGGTGCGGGCGGGGCCGCCCCCGCCGACGGCACCTCGGCCGCTGGGGGGGGCGAGGCCCCCGCAGGCGCCGGAACAGCGTCGGCCGGGGCAGGCACGTCCGCCTCGGGGGAGGCCGCCGGCCCGTCCTGCCCGGGGCCGCCGCCGCGGGGCGCGGGCGGCCCTCCGGCGGCGGGCACGGGGGCCTCGCCGGCTCCCGGCGCGGCCCCGTAGCCCCCCGGCGCGGCAGCGGCAGGACCGTCCACGGGGGGCGTCTCCGCATCCGGAGGCAGAGGGCCCTGCGGCGCGGCCCCCTGCTCGATGAAGGCCCTGGCGGCGTCGTCCAGGAGCTGGGAGAGATCCTCGGCGGCCCCGGCGGCGAAGCCGGTGTCGCCCGGCGATCCCGGCTCTCCCCCGGAGTCCTCCGCCAGCTCGATCGGCACGAGATCGCCGGGCAAGGGGCGCGGCTGGCCCTCGATGAAGGCGCGGGCCTGCTCGTCCAGGCCCTGGGAGACGTCCTCGGCGGTCTGGGCGATGTCGATGAACCGCCGGGGGGGGCGGCCCGGGTCCTGGGGCGCCCCCGTGTCCGCCAGAGGCGGCTCAGCCAGCGGGAAAGAGGAGTCCTCGCGCAGGGGGGGCTCCGCGGTGATGGAGGCCGAGGGCCGCGAGGACTCGGGGCGGGCGGGCGCCTCCGCCTCCCCGCTCCCCGCGAAGGCCTCCAGGAAGTTCGCCGCCTCGGGATCGGCCCCCGGGCCGCCCCACCCGCCCGGGAACCCGGAGCCCTCCGCCCTGGAGGCGGTGTCGCCGGGGTCGAGGGCGCTCAGGTCGACGTCCATGCCCAGGTCGGACACCGCCCCCGTGAGCGTGGAGTCTGGGGGCGCCGGTCCCGGCGGGCCGGGGGCGGCCCCCTCCTCCGGCGCGGAGTCGGACGGGGAGTCCTCGTCCGACTCGTCCGGGGCGGGCGTCACGTGCACCTCTACCGTCCTCCCGCGCGGAAACACCTTGATCTCGAGCGCCAGGCCCTCGGGCGAGACCTTCACCTCCATCAGGCTGTCCGGGGGCGTCACCCTAACGTGGACCACCTGATCGGGGCAGGGAACCTTCACGAAAACCTTAGCTCTCTTGCTTTTCTGTGTCATGATTACTTCCGGGCGCGCCGCGGGGCACGGTCATGGCATCGCGCGAGGGACGATCCCCCCGGAACTCTTATCGGAAGCCCGTCCGGCGGGCTGAAGCCCGGTACCGCGGCGGGGCGGCGGACGGGGCCCGGTAGCGGTCACGGGGGGGCGGGGCGCTGCCTGGCGTCTGGCTGGTGGCCTGAGGGTTCGGGACGGCCGGGACGGGCGGCCCCGGGCCCTCTTCCCTAGCAAATGCCGGGCCGTGAAAAACCCGGCTTCGCGTCTGCGGCGCCGGGAAGCCCTTGCCCCTCAAGGCTCCGTGAGACCGCCCCGCCCCAATCGCTTGCGCCTCAAGGGCGTTAGCGCACATGACGCCCGCGGGCGCCAGGGACGGGGCCCGTCCCGGAGACCCGGGGCCGCCGCGCCCGGCATCGCGGCCCCCGCCCCCCCGGGCCGGCCTCCGCGGCCGGCCGCGGCTCCGCCTCCCGCCTCCTCAAGGCACCCCGCCGCCTCAGGACATCTCGCCAATGTCCAGGAGCTTGATGAGGTTGGTGGTGCCGCTCGTCTGGAGGGGCAGCCCGCAGGTGATGAAGGCCACGTCGCCCTTGACGGCGAGCTTCTCGCGCACCAGGTACTCCGAGGCCAGCTGCTCGATCAGCATGATGGAGTCGCATGACTGCACCAGCGCGGGGATGACGCCCCAGGACAGGGTGAGCTGCCGCATGGTCGTCCGGGACGAGGTCATGCCCACGACGGGCACCTGCTGGCGCAGGTGCGAGATGAGCCGCGCCGTGTGGCCGCCCTGGGTGACGGCGACGATGGCCTTGGCCTTGCGCTCTACCGCGAGGAGGGAGACCGCCCGGGTGATGCTCGCGCCCATGGCGTCCAGCTGGTGGGCGGCGGGCTCAGCCATGAAGCGCCCGGCGTCGATGCTGGGCTCGGCGACCCGGGCGACGCGGCCCAGCATGGCCACGGCCTCCACGGGGAACTGCCCCACGGCCGTCTCGTCCGAGAGCATGACGGCGTCGGTGCCGTCCAGGATGGCGTTCGCGACGTCCGTCACCTCGGCGCGCGTGGGCCGCGGCGAGGAGACCATGGAGGCCAGCATCTGGGTGGCCGTGATGACGAGCTTGCCGCGGTGGCGGGCGGCCTGGATGAGCCGCTTCTGGATATGCGGCACGTCCTCCAGGGCCATCTCCACGCCCAGATCGCCCCTGGCCACCATGATGCCGTCGGCGACGTCCAGGATTTGGTCCAGGCGGCCCAGGGCCTGGGGCTTCTCGATCTTGGCGATCAGGAGCGGCGGGCTCCCGCTCCGGCGGATGAGCTCGCGCACGGGCTTGAGGTCGTCCTCGTGCCGCACGAAGCTCATGGCCACGAAGTCCACCCCGGCGTCCAGCCCGCAGACCAGGTCCAGCTTGTCCTTCTCGGTGAAGGCCTTGATGGAGAGGCTGCTGTCCGGGAGGTTCACGCCCTTGTGGGCGCTGATGACGCCGCCGGTCAGCACCTCCGCGTCGAGCCCCTGGCCGTCCTTCCCGGTTATCTTGAGCTCCATGGTGCCGTCGGCCAGGAGTATCCGGCTCCCCTCCGCCACGTCCTCGGTCAGGAACTCGTAGTTCACGGTGAGCTCGTTGGGGGGGGCGTCGCCGGTGCCGGAGACGAGCCTGATCCTGTCGCCGGTCTCGAGCCTGCGCTCGGTGATGGCGCCCAGGCGGATCTTGGGCCCCGAAAGGTCCTGCAGGATGCCCACCTCGCGGCCGCGCCGCGCCGCGAGCGCCCGCAGCTCGCTTATCACGCGGCGGTGGCTTTCGTGGTCGCCGTGGGAGAAGTTCAGCCGCGCGACGTTCAGGCCCGCGTCTATCATCTGCCCGAGGATCTCGGGGGGCGCTGAGGCGGGGCCTATGGTGGCGACGATCTTTGTCTTGCGGAGGCTATCGGGTTCCGGCATAATCAGGGTTCACCCTCGCGCCAGCAGGCGCCTTCTGGTTGATGTTGCCCGCCGTTCCGTCCCCCGGCAGGCGGCGGGGGCCGGCCGCGGGCCCGCTGCCCGGCGCGGATCCACTAGCAGGATGGTATCACATCCCCCCCGGCCCTCCAAGCCGCGCCGGCCATGCGTCACCTGCGTACGGGCGCCGCCGGCGGATCCCTCCCGCCCCGCCGCCGCCCCCCGGACTGCCCGGGGGGGACTCCCCACCCACCCCACCGGACCCGCCCCGCCGATGCGCCGCCACCCCGTCTACCGCAACGCCTCCCTCCTGGCCTGGGCCAGGGACGAGGGCCCGGACGTCCTGGAGACCTCTGCCCTCGAGGAGGCCCTGGCGCCGCTGTTCTCGAGGCTGAGCCTCCCCCGTGGGATCCTCGCGGGCATGACGGGCATCGAGGCCAGGCGCCTCTACCCGCCTGGGTCGCCCCCCAGCCTGGGGGCCGTGGGGGCGGCGCGCAGGCTCTTCTCGCGCTGGGGCTACAGCCCGCTGGACGTGGACGTCCTCTATTCCACCTCGGTGGGCCGGGACTACCTGGAGCCCTCGACCGCCTCCATCATCCACTCCCGGCTGGGGCTGGGGCCCGGCTGCGCGCCCCTGGATCTCGGGAGCGCCTGCCTCGGCTTCATAGACGGGCTGAACCTAGCTGCCGTCCAGGTGGACGCGGGCCTCTGCGACCTGGCCCTCGTGGTGGCGGGCGAGAACTCCCGGCCGGTGCTCGAGAGCACCCTGGACCGCCTGCTTTCCGGGGACGCCACCCGCCGCGTCTTCTTCGACAACTTCGCCACCCTCACCCTGGGATCCGGCGGTGCCGCCATGCTGGTGGGCCGCGGGCGGGGCCCGGCGCTCCCCCGCCTGAGGGGGATGGTCTCCCTGGCCGACGGGGCCTCCAACCACCTCTGCCGCGGCGACTTCTCCGGGATGACCACGGACAGCGCCCGCCTCCTCGCCAAGGGGGTCGAGCTCGCGGCGCGGACATTCGCGGCGGGCCGCGACGCCTTCGGATGGACGCCCGGGCTCTTCGATCCGGTCGTCTCCCACCAGGTGAGCGAGACCAACACCAGGCGCTTCGCCGAGGCCCTGGGCCTCCCCTGGGAACGCGTCGTGCGGACCTACCCGCTTTACGGGAACATGGGGGCCGCGGCCGTCCCCTTCGCCTTCGACATGGCCTGCGAGGAGGGGAGGCTCGTCCCCGGGGGCCGTTGCGCCATGATGGGCATAGGCTCGGGGCTCTCCTGCGCCATGCTGGAGGTGGAGATCCCGGAGGGCTTCCCGGGGGCGCCCCCCCCGCCCCCGCAGGGCCAGTGAACGGCGGCCCCGGGGGCGCGGGGCCATTGCCTCGCGGCCGCTGGGACGGATCCCCTCCGCCGGCCGGCCCCTCCTACCCCGCCCGGAACCCGCGCGACCCCTCCCGAAAGGCCACCCGACAATGGCGCACCCCCCCCCCTCCCATCCCCCCCGCCTGGCCGCCGCCCTCCGCCCTTCCCTCCCCCTGGCGCCGCTCCCGGCCTGCGTCCTCCCGGCCCTGGGAGGGCTGGCTGAGGCCCTGGCCTTCCCCGAGACGGGCCTCTACCCCCTGGCCTTCGTCTGCCTGATACCCCTGTACCTGTCCGCCTACCGGCAGACCCGGAGGCGGGCCCTCCTCTCCGGGTGGGTCTACGGGATGGCCCTGGGGCTCGCGAGCTTCCCCTGGCTCGCCGGGGTCATGAGCGGCTACGGGGGGCTCGGGCCCTGGGGGGGGGCGCTGGTGCTCCTGATCCTCGCGGCCTTCCTGGCCCTCTACCAGGGGCTCTTCGCCTGGATCGTCGCCGGCTGGGACGCCGAGGGCTGGGGCTTCCTCACGGGGCCCCTCCTGGCCGCCCTCTGCTGGACGGGCCTCGACTGGCTGAAGAACTGGATCTTCACGGGCTTCAACTGGACGCCGCTGGCGGGGCCGCTCGCGGCCGCCCCCCGGCTGATGGGCGGGGCCGACATTCTGGGCCTCTACGGCCTGGGCTTCCCCGTGGCCCTCGCCAACTTCCTCCTGGCGTCCCTGGCCGTCCTCCCCTTCCGCAGGCGGCCCATCGAGACCGTCACGGCGGCCGCGGGGGCCCTCTCCTGCGCGATCTTCGTCTGCCTCTACGGGATCGTCACCCACAACATCTGGGAGGACGAGGCACGGGCCGCCCGCAAGATCCGCCTCGCCGTCCTCCAGGCCTCGGTGGAGCAGGAGTACAAGTGGGACGCCGCCTACCGCGGCGAGATCCTGGGACGCTACGGGAGACTCGCCCTCGAGGCCGCGGGGACGCGGCCCTTCCTCACCGTCTGGCCAGAGACCGCGGCCCCCTTCATCTTCGGAAGGGACCCCTTCGAGACGGAATGGCTCCTGGGCCTGGTCGCCGTGGCGGGGGAGCCCATGCTGGCGGGGGTCGCCGCGGGGGTGCCCGACGAGGGGACGGGACGCGTGAGGCTGCGCAACCGCGCCTGGCTCCTCTATCCCGGCGGGGGCGAGGGCCCCTACTACGACAAGCAGCACCTGGTCCCCTTCGGGGAGTACGTGCCGCTCATAGACCAGCTCCCGATCCTGCGCTCGGCCTTCCTCCAGGGGGTCCTGGGCGCCGCCGGGGACTTCAGCCCCGGCGAGCGGATGCCGCCGCTGGAGCACGGGGGGGTCAGGCTCGGGCCCCTCATCTGCTTCGAGTCCATCTTCCCCTACCTCGCCCGCCGCCAGGCGGCGGCGGGGGTCGACCTCCTCCTGGTTACCACCAACGACGCCTGGTTCGGGCGGAGCGCGGCCCCCGCGCAGCACTTCGCCCACTCGGCCTGGCGGGCCGTGGAGACCCGGCTGCCCCTCGCCCGCGCCGCCAACAACGGCATCAGCGGGCTCTTCTCGCCCTCGGGCCGCGCCCTCGCCCGCTCCGAGCTCGACGCCATCGGCGTCTACCAGCTGGAAGTCCCCCTGGCGGGCCGCACGGGACGGCCCACCCTCTACGTGCGCGGGGGCTGGCTTTTCGCCCCCCTGTGCGCTGCCTTCACGGCGGCGGCGTTCCTGGCCCGCCTCGCCGCCTGGAGGCTCTCCCGGGACGGGTGCCCCGACAGGGGCGGACGCGGGGGCGGGGGGGGCTCCGTCCCCGCGCGGCCCCGCAAGGCGGGCGGGCCCGCGAGGGCCGGCCGGGGCCGGGGAAGGTGACCGCGGCCCCGGCCGGGGCAAGTGGCCGCAGGCCGGCCTGGGAAGAGGCCGCAGGCGGGCCGTGACGCGGCACCCCCGGGTTCACGGGCCGTCCGCGGGGAGCCCCGGCGGCGGACGTCGGCAGGCTTAAGGATCCGCCGGAAGAGGCGGCCTGGAGCCGCAGGCCGCCAGATCCCGGACGGCGGCGCCATGGCGTGGCTTGCCGCCGCCCCGTCGCCGCGGCGGGGCGGGGCGGGGTGCCGGCCCGCAGGCATGCCATGCTGAGACATGCGCCGGGAGACGCGTCCCGTGCGCCCTTACCGGGACGCGCGGGAAGCCCCGTCCTTCAGGGCGGGAGGGATAGCGCGAACTACCGGGCTCAACTCCCCGGACGGCTCTGATTCCCGATATGTCCCCTGACGGTGGATATCAGGGCACCGCCGCAGGAAACGTCGGAATACCCTGACGACCATAGCCCTGGCGATCCGTACCTGCCTGAACCACCGGGTATTCCGCCAGGGGTCTCTGCCGGAAGCCCCCTTGAGTCTGTACGACGGACGTGAGATCAACAGGGAGAGAGGATATTCCGTCGGCAGACGGACATGATCCGATTCCCGTTCATCTCCGACAATCCTGATTCCACTGTAACCCCCCCCTCAAGGTCAATCAGATGAGATTCTGCGTGATAAGGCTGATAAAGCTCATTTGAGGCACTTCAGCAAGAAGTGTACACTTCTAATCGCGCACGATTCTCCTGTTGCTGACCTCTTTCATGGCGGTCAGCCCTGTCA
>JAITEZ010000354.1 GCA_031281735.1 Deltaproteobacteria bacterium
GGGCTTCGGGTTTCGATACCGTCATCCCTTACAGTGCGTCCCTGCGGGCCGCCCGCCCCTGCGGGTATGGAGCTCGCGCCCCCCGGAGGCGAGCCCGAGACGGGCCGCCGGACGCCTTCCCGGGGAGCACGGGCGGTCGCCAGGGTCCTGGCCGGGGCCTTCGCGGCCCCGCCGCGTCCCGCCCTCAGACGGCCGGCGGGTAGGGGTGGGCGGCTAGGTACCTCCCGCTCGCGGCCAGGCCCTCCGGGTCGTGGTTCTCCACCGTGGCCGAGGGGTCGAGGCCGCGCTCGGCCACGAGCCGCCAGACCTCGGCGAAGTCTATCCTCCCGGCCCCTAAGGGGAGGTGCTGGTCGGCGGAACCGTCGTTGTCGTGGATGTGGAGGTGGCCCACCCTGTCCCCGGCGATGTCCAGCCAGCGGCCGAGGTTACGCCAGCCCACCCCCATGCCGGAGTGGTGCCAGTGGCCGATGTCCAGGCACATCCCGGCCCGCCCGGGGGGGAGCAGATCCAGGAGCCTTCTCACGGCGCAGGGCGAGCGGTCGGAGGTGTTCTCCAGGAAGAGGCGTCCGGGGCAGTTCTCCATCACCGGCTTCCAGGAGGCGAGCGAGTTCTCCAGGAAGGCCTCCGAGGGCCGCGCGAGCGGCCCCTCCAGATCCCCCGGCCCCATGGCCAGATGCTTGGCGGGGGCGGCCTCGGAGTCCGCGAGAGGACGGAAGCAGACATGCCCCACCAGGTGGGCGGGGTCGTAGAGGGAGGCGATGCCCGCGGCCCGGCGCAAGGTCTCCCGCCCCGCCCGGGCGGGGTCGGGGGAGCCGGGGAGCATCCCCCCGTAGGGCAGGTGCACCCCGCACCCGCCCAGCTCGCCGTTGACGATCCTGGCCGTCTCCCGGTGGGCGGACGCGTCCAGGGCGTCCCATCCGGTGTTGAAGTACAGTTCCGGCTTGTAGCCCAGCCGCTTCAGGAGCGCGAAGTGCCCGTCCCGGTTGAGGACGCTCGCGAGGTACAGGGTGGCGAAGATCTGCATGGGGTCCAGGGGTTGTTTAGGGTGGCCGGGGCGGGGGACGGCCCGCGCGGGAGGGGAGGGTTGCGGCGGAGCCCCCCGAAAGGAGGGCCTGTCGGGCCGCCATAAAGCCGGAAGGGCCTGTGATGGCCGCCAGAAGGCCGGGGTGGCCTATGGGATCGCCAGAGAAAGCCGGGGGGAGGGCTGGATGATGGCCGGGAGGGCCTGAGAGGCCGCCAGAAGGCCGGGAGGGCCTGGGACGCAAGCCCGGAAGAGAAGGGAGGGCCCACGAGGGGCACGCCCGCCGGGGGATACGGCGGGCCGCCGCGGGTGGTCGAAGGATTGCCGCGGTGCCCCGGGCAGGCGTTTGGCCGTCACCGGGGGCCGGGGGGCCTGCCTGCCGCCTGGAAAAGCGGGTACTGACCCCTGATTCGGAGTCATGCGGCGCTGGGCGTTGTCCCGCCGGGCGGCTCCCCTCGCCCGCGGGGCGGGACTCACGGGGCGCTCGCTAGCGGCCCAGGCTCCTCCCCTATCGCGCGCGCCGGATCGCGGCCGGTTACAGGCCGTCCCGGCTTTCGCCCGGTGCCGGTACCGGGGTGTCATGCCCTCTCCGGTAGACAGCCGTGCCCGGGGGGGCCTGTCCGGTGGAGATGCCAACGTGAGTGCCGTCCCGGAGGAGAACCGGTCCGGGAGGGCCGCTGGCCGGATGATCCCCGTGCCGATCCCGATCGCCGGTGCGGAAGGGCTGCCGGGACCGGGGCCGACGCACCGGGTTCGGCCGACACGGATACCGGCGGAAGGATTCCCGGGCCCTGACTGGCATCCACTCGCGGGAGTCATGCTCCATTGTACCTTGATCGCGCCCCGGAGAAAGCAACAATCCGGCGGTTCATGTCCACTTGCCTGGAGGGCCGGGATTCCGTGGCCTCGGGGCATTCCGCGGAGCGCTCCCGTTCGGGGCCGCCGGGGATGCTGGCGCGGCCGGCTCGGTACGGGGAGGACTGGCAAGAGCGCCCGCGTAGCGCGACCGCCCGGGCTCCGGGACACCCTGCGGCCATTTGGCCCCGGGGCGGCCGTCTGGGCTCCGGGTCAGGGCGTGGCGACCCGCAGTCTCGGAGGGGGGGCCGCCCCGGCCTGCGGGCCCGGGGGCACGTAGGCGCGCGGGGATGCAGCTATCGCCGCCCGGGCTCCCCCGGGCTCGCCGCCGGGGGGGCAAGGGGCCGCCGGGGGACGGATCTCACTGCTTGCCGGAGGCGAGGGCCATCAGGGCCCCGCGTATGAGGCGTTCCAGGGCCGCGTCCCCCGCCTCCCCGGGTGGCGGGGCGATGCCACGCAGCGCCTTCTCCGCCTCGGCCCTGGTGTAGCCCATGTTCTGCAGCGCCGAGGAGGCCTCGGAGAGGAGGGCGGAGTGGGGCCCGGACGGCTCCGCCCGCCCGGCGCCTCCGCCCGCCGCGGAGACGTCCGCCAGGCGGCCGGCCTTGTCCTTGAGCTCCAGCATGATGCGCTCGGCGGTCTTGACCCCGATGCCCTTGACGGAGGCGAGCCGGGGGAGATCCTGCTCGGCCAGGGCCCTGGCCAGCTCGGGGGGCTCCAGGGACGAGAGCACCGTGACGGCGAGTCTCGGCCCCACCCGGGAGACGGAGATCAGGATGTCGAAGGCGTCCCGTTCCGGCCGGGTGAGGAAGCCGAAGAGCTCGGCCGACTCCTCCCGTAGGATCAGCCGCGTGTAGAGCGAGGCCTCCTCCCCCTCGGGGGGGAGCCTCAGGGAGGTGGAAAGCGGGGCGGTCAGGGCGTAGCCGACCCCGCCTGGGGTCTCGATGACCACGGCCCCTCCGGGGGATCTCTCCAGTATCCTGCCGCGGATGCGGTCTATCACCGGCGGGCCCCCGGGCGGGGGGCGGCCCGCCTGCGCGCGGCCGGCGGAAACGCGGGCGCGGACGGCGGAAGCTCCGGCGGGGCCACGGGATTCACTCGCGGGCTTCCACGCGGTAGCCCATGGCCACCAGATCCTCGGCGGTGAGGCCCCGCCAGCTGGCGCTCCGGGCCCGGGAGGCGGCCAGCGCGGGGGCGGCGGCCCTGATGTCGCGCACGCCGGCCTGCCCCGCGTGGCACAGGGCGCAGGCCAGGGCGTCCGTGGCGTCCGCGGGGGTCTTCCCCCTGATGCCCAGGGCGCTGGCGACCATGAAGGCCACCTGGCCCTTCTCCGCGCGCCCCGAGCCGCAGACGGCGCTCTTGATCAGGCTGGGAGGGTACTCGAAGACGGGGACCGAGGCCACAGCCAGGGCCACCATCGCCGCCCCCCGCGCCTGGGCCAGCCGGAAGGCCGAGCGGGGGTTGCGGTAGGCGAAGACGTCCTCGAGCGCCGCCGCCCGCGGCTTCCAGCTCTCCAGGAGCTCCCCGAGGGCCTCGAAGATGACCTTGAGCCTTTCCGGGAACGGGAGCCGCGCGGCGGGCGATATCCTCCCGAAGGCGCGGAGCCTGGGCGCGGGGCCGGAAAGCTCCACCACCCCGTAGCCCGTGTGGAGGCTTCCGGGGTCGATGCCCACGATGCGGAAGCCGTCCGGGGAGAGGGGGAACGGGGTGACTGTCCCCCGGAAGCCGGGGCCTCCCCCGGCGCCCGGCGCGGCCGGCGCCCCTGCGGAGGCCCCGGCCGCAGCGGAGGCTGGCCCGGCTGCGGCCGGGGCCAGCCCGGCAACAGGCGGGGCAGGCGGATCCGC
>JAITEZ010000386.1 GCA_031281735.1 Deltaproteobacteria bacterium
CGCCTCCTCGTCCCCGGCGGGCCTGGCATCGCGCGCGGGGGCCGCCGGGACGCCGTCCCTCCCGGCGCCGGCTTGCCCGCCGCCCCCCTCCTGCCGGACGACCGGGAGGGGATCCGCCGGCGCCTCCACGTCACCGTCCGCAGGCGCCCCGGAGGTGTCCTGTTGCCACGCCCTGCGCTCAGGATGCATCGCCGTGTGCGCGGGGGTGGAGACCGCGGGGAGGCCCGCGCCGCCGAAGACCGGCAGTTCCGGTGGCGGGGCGTCGGGCCCGCTGGCCCCGCCGGCCGTGAGGAGCACCGCCATGCCGGCCGCGAGGAGGAGCGCGGACGTCGCGATGAAGACTATGAAGCCGGAGCCGGGCATTTTGAAAAGGCGTGTCCCCGTTCGGTGCCGCATGCGACCTCCGTTCCGGGATGGGCGTCCGCGTCCCCGGCCGGGGGGGCGGAGACCAGGTCCATCTCCCGTGATCCTCAATGATTTCCGTCCGCCGCGGCGCGCCCGGGCCGGGCGGCAGGTGCCGGCGCGGGTGGGGCCCGCGCGGGCGCCTGATATGCCTGGGAATATGTTATTCGCGTCACGCGCGCGAGTCCAGCCCCGGGGCGGCACTCCCTCTTACTTTTTTCGCGTCCGACTGACCGATCCGCCGCCGCGGCGGGGCGCTCCCTGCGACCTGCCTCCCGGGCCGGCTTCCGCGTTCCTGCGCGCAGTCACGGGCAGGGCCAGGCCCCGCATCCGGGACATGATCCTGAAGGGATCCCGGATGCCATCCTGGAAGCTACAGGGATATGATCCTGTGGAGACCACGTATACGATCATGTAAAACGACGGGGATATTGCCATGAAAAAGATCCGGAACAATACCCTCAAAATGATCCGGATTGTGATCATGTAAAATGACTGGCATATGATCATGTAAAAGATCCGGGATATGATCCGGGATAAGATCCCGGTAAGGCTCGGGATGTGATCCCGTAGATGATCCGCAACGCGATCCGGGACGTGTTCCGGCGGGGGGCGGGGCGCCCGCCTGGCGAGGCGGGCACGGGCTTGACTGGGCGGCTGGCGGGGCCTCCCGGGGGGGCGGCGCGTGCCAGCCCCGGGGCCGCTTCATCCCCGGGGCCGGTCCGTGCCGGGCCGGCCAGGACAGCGGCCGCCGGTTCGCGTGGAAGCCGGGGGCGCGGGAAGGCTGCGGCCGGCCGCCACCCGCGCGGCTTCCCCGCCCCGGCGGCGTGGTGCCGGGGCTCCCGGTTTGACCTCCGCGGCCGTTTTTTATATTGTTTACCGGGTCACGGAATCCCCCGCCGGCGCGGCCCCTCCGCGGGGCGGGGGCCGGGCGTTTCGGGGCGCCGGGTTCCCCGGCGGCGGGCGGCGCCGGCGGGGCGGGATGCGCCGCCCGTCCCCGCGAATGCAGGCTTGCGGCCACGGGAGGTGAGCCTTGGAGGAGGCCTTCCAGAAGTTCTTCAACACCTGCGGGCCCTGCCGCCCGTCGCGGCACCATCTCGTGCCCGCGGTGGACAGGGCGCCCGTCGTCCGCCAGTTGGTGGAGGACGGGGTCTCGTTCTTCCTCAGGGGCCCGAGCCAGTCCGGGAAGACCACCCTGGCCCTCGAGCTCGCCCGGGAGATATCCTCCTGCGGGCGTTTCCACGCCCTCTACATGACCCTCCAGGAGGCGAGGGGCGTCCGGGGCCGGGGGCTGTCGGCGCGGCTTTTCCGCGAGGCCCTGGACGCGGCGCTCAAGGCCCACCCCGACCCGATGCTCCGGGGGGTCTCCCTGCCGCCCCCCGACCGGGGCGACTCGCCGCGCTCCTCCGTGCGCAGGGCCCTCGAGCGGCTCTGCCTGTCCCTGGACCGACCCCTGGTGCTGTTCATCGACGAGCTGGACATGCTCTCGGGGAGCGCCCTCCAGTCCCTTCTGGACCAGATCGCCTCCGGCCTCGTGACGGGCCGTCCCGAGGCCTTCCCTCGCTGCGTGGGCCTCCTGGGCCTGCGACCCCCGGAGCCTGGCGGGCGGCGGGAGGCGGAGGCCGGGCCCGGCAGGTACCCCCGCCGCGCCCCGGACGCCCCCGCGGGAGCCCCGCCGGGCAACCCCCTCGCCATGGCCCGGGAGATCAGGCTCCCGCCGCTCACCTTCGCGGACATCTCCAAGCTCTGCGAGCTGCACGCGGCCGCCGGGGGCCAGGAGGTGGAGGAGGAGGCCAAGCTCCGCCTCTGGGACTGGACGGAGGGGGGCCCCTGGCTCGTGAACGCCCTCCTGTCCACCGCCCTGGACTTCGTCCTCCACGGGGATCCCAAGGCGGCCGTGACCGCGGCCGCGGTGGACGAGTCCGCGCGGGCCCTCCTGCGCGAGACCCCCGCCCACCTGAGGCGGCTGGCCGGCCTGCTCTCCGACACCGGCGTCCGGCGGGCCTGCTGCGAGGCCCTCTGCGGGGGGAGCGCGGGCCAGGCCCTCGCGGGGGGAGGGGAGGCGCTGGCCCTCGACCTGGGGCTCCTCTCCGCCGGCTGGGACGACCGGCTGAGGCCCGCCGGGGGCATCTGCCGGGGGCTGATAACCCGGGCGCTCACCTCCCACATCCGCCCGCCGGCGGCTCCCGCGGCGGGCTGCCGGGGTGAGGGCGAGGGCCCCGACATGACGCTTCTCCTGCAGGAGTTCCAGAGGCAGTGGCGCTGGAACTCCGCCTCCTGGAGGGCGCCGCTCGCGGACATATTCGGCGCCGGGGAGAGGCTCCCTCTCCTGGCCTTCCTGGAGAGGGCGCTCCCCGAGGGGGCGACCCTGGAGAAGCGCCCGGCCGCCGCCGAGGGCGGCCTGGCGCTGGCCGTGCGCGGCGCGGGGAGGACCCGGCCGGCCCTCGCGGTCCTGGAGAGGCCCGGGGGGCCCGGCCACCTGGCCTACCTCGAGGAGCTCTCGGCCGTCATGGACGCCGAAGGCACCTCCGAGGGCTGGCTGTGCTTCTTCGACCTTGACCCCGCCAAGGGCGCGGACGAGAGGATCTTCTGGAAGACCAGGTCGCTCGCCTCCGGGAGGACCGCGCACATCGCGGGCCTGTAGCGGCCAGGCGCCGACTCGCGGCCCCCCCCCGCGGCCCGCCCGGCCCGGGCGGGCACCTTGCCGTGTGCGCATCCGCCGGCCCCGGGCGGCCGCCTGGGGCGGGCCAGGCGGGGGGAGGGGAAGGGACGGCCCTTCCGGGCGCCGGCCGCCGGATGCTATAGTCGGTCGGACACTGACGCCCCGCCGGGCGCTCGTCCCGAGCGAGCCCGTGGAGTTCCGCGGGAACCGCGGAGCCGGGCCCCTGCCGCGGCCCCGGTTCAGGGGACGGGCGCGGCGCGGGTCTGCCGGAGCCTCCGCGGGCGGCCGCAGCCACGGCGGCCTCGCGGGCCTCGCGGCCCGGACGGGATCGTGCGAGGGACGGGGCGCCGGCGTTGGCACGAAAGAGCGGTTCGCTACGAAAGAGCGTTTCGCAACAGGCTGCCGGGCCATGCCGGCCGGCGCTGTGGCGAGCCTGCGGCCCGCTCTCGCCGTCCGCACGGCCGGGGAACGGTCCCGGACGCCCGCACGGCTGGCGGGATTCCGCCGCCCCAGGGCGACCGGGGCGCGTCATCCGTAGAGGGGTGGCAGTCCCGGAGCGGGCGTCTTCACTCCCGGAAAGCCCTCGCGGATGGCCCTCCCGGATAGCCCTTCATCCGGAAAGGAGACAAGATGAAAAAGACTGCCCCCCATTTCCCCGCGTTTTCCTGCTGCGCCCTCGCCGCCTCCCTCGCCTTCGCGCCGCTCCTGGCCCAGGCCCTGGCCCAGGGGGGCGGGGAGGCCTCCCCGCCCGCAGCCCAGCCGGGGCCCTACGCCGCGTACCTCAACGGGCAGCAGCAGTCGCCCGCCTGCCCCGAGGCCTTCACGGCCGTCTACCGCGTGGCCTATCCCCAGGGCACGGGTTCCCCGCTCGCCGATCTCGTCATCGCCAATTTCGCGCGATCCCTCGAGGGCGGCTTCCTCACCGACACTCTCAACCCGGTCCTGGGGGCGCGCGACCTCTGCGACGACAAGTTCGTGGTCACCATGGAGACCGGCTACGAGATCTCCGTCCCCTCGGCCGGCCACCTGTCCGTCGTCTTCACCGCGGAGAGCTACGCCGGGGGCGCCCACCCCGCCCGCCGGACCAGCGTCCTGAACTTCCAGGGCGGCGGCTTCCTCCTGGACATCGCCTATCTCTTCCCCGGCGACAGGGACGCGGGCATCGACAAGTTCTGGGGCGGCCTGTACAGGGTCACCTGCGCCGCAGGCAAGGGGACCATGCCCTCCTTCTACGGGGGCCACCCCTGCCAGGGCGACGATGCCCCCCCCGCCGGGGCCTTCAGGGACGGGGTGAAGGAGGTGGCGGATCTGGGGAACCTCTCCTTCACCCCCGGCGGGGCGACCGTGCACCTCGACCCCTACGACGGCTGGAGCTGGGCCGACGGGCCGCAGGAATTCGCGTTCACCAAGGGCGAGCTCATCGGGATGGGCGCGAATCCGGCCGTCTGGGGACGGTAGCCCCCGCCCGGATCCCGGCGCGGCCGCGACCCGCGGGGATCCAGCCCGCGGCGGATCCCGGCCCCGGCGGCAGGCCCCGCCCGCCCCGCTGGCCGGCCCCTC
>JAITEZ010000394.1 GCA_031281735.1 Deltaproteobacteria bacterium
CCCCTGTCTGCGGCGGTGAGGCCCTCGGGGTGGCCTGGGTGCCCTGCTGAGGGGCCGGGGCGTCCTGCGGAGGGCCAGGGCGGGGGCGGGAAGCCGCGCCGGGCTCCTCCGCCGTCGCCCGCCGGGCGGCCGGGGCCGGCGGGGGCCGTCAGGGGGTCGGCGTCCAGATCCATCGCGATGTCTGCGGCCAGGCCTTCCGCGATGTCTGGGGGAAGGTCCCCGCCCACGTCGCGCATGGGCCGGGGGCGCGGGTACGCCCTCCGGGCCGGATCCCGGCCGCCGGCGGCGGGGCCGTCCTCCAGGAGCGAGAGATCCGGATCGAGATCCACCCCCTCTGCCGCGAGATCCTGGGGGAGGGGGCGGTCGGGGGGGGGCGTGCGGCCCTCGGCCGCGAGAGGGTTGCCGGTCGGCTTGTCGTTCAAGTGGATCACTGGGTGCGCGTCCTCCGCTGCGGGGTTCCGGACGCGGGTCTCGGGCGGGCGCCGTCACCTGCGGCCGGGGGCATGACGCCTGAGGCGCTCGCCCCGCCGTCCATGATGCGGGAACCCTGTGGAGGAAATGAGGAGGGCCCGTGGAGAGGACGCGTTTTTTCCGGCGGGGGCCCCGGCGGCCGGTCTGCGGGGCGGTCAGTTGCGGCCTGTCCGGGACTGAGCAATATCAAATAGGTGATTTGATTCGATTGATATTATGAAGAGAGTCGTTTTGGGCTTTCCCGTCCCGAAAACCTTTCGCGGCTCGCCGGTACGGCGGCCGCCGCGCGGGGCGGGGGTGACCGTCCTGCGGCGACCCCTGCCAGTTCCGGCCGCTGCCGGTAAGCACGGCTCCCGGCGGGCTAGAGCAAGTAAGACATCATATCATAATAAAGTAATAATAATGCTGTCAATAAAATGCCAGGGAAAAATACATTCCAAATGGGAGGGTTATAGGGAATATGAGCTTGAGGTTGGCAAGAGAAAGTGAAATTGGGATTATGTCAAATGGCACAGGAAGGCATGATGAGGCCCGCCTCGTAGGATGGCCCCCTTGCCCAGAAGCGCCGCCCGGCATGCCGCGAGCCGCCTGCCCGGTGACGGATGCCGCATGCCGCATGCCGTGCACAGCATGCCGCTTGACGGTGCCGTGCATGGCATGCCGCTGGACGCGCGACGGATGCCTTATTCCTGGTGCCGTGCATCGCCCGGGGCATGCCGCTCCGGATGCCTGATGCCTGAAGCCTGATGCCATCTGATGCAGAGCATCGCGTGCCGCTCGCCGGACGCCGCAGGCCGCGCGCGTGACGCCCGGCGGCCGCGGCGGCCGCCGGCTTCCGCTCTCGTCCGTCCCGGGACGGGGCCCCCGGCGCAGCCCCGGCCGGGCGGGGCGGACAGGCCTGCCGCCCGGGGCGGGGGAGGGCGCGCGGTTCCGGCGCCGGCGGGCGCCCGCGGCGGGGGATCGCGCCGCGGCGTGGCGGCCAGCGAGGGCCGGGAGGGCAGGGCCTCAGGCGTGGGTCCAGGTGCGCGAGGCGACGGAGTCCACCTTTAGGGGCACCTTGAGCACGGGCGCCCCCGCGAAGAAGGGTTCCGAGCCCGCGAGAGTCATCTCCTCGCGGAGGATGCGGGTGACCTTCTCGGCCTCGGCTTCCGGGGCCTCGGCGATGAGCTCGTCGTGCACCTGCAGGAGGAGGCGCGCCTCCGGGGCCTCCCGGGCCAGGCGGCGGCCGGCGCGGAGCATGGCTATCTTGATGACGTCCGCCGCGGTGCCCTGGACGGGGGTGTTGACGGCCATGCGCTCGGCCTCGGCCCGGGCCTGGCGGGTGCCGGAGGAGAATCCCTGGAGGATGCGGCGCCTGCCGAACAGGGTGCGGACCTCGCCGGAGCGGGCCGCCTCCCTCTGGATGCGTTCCATGAAGGCCTTCACGCCGGGGAACCTCCGGAAGTAGGTCTCGATGAAGTCCCGCGCCGCCCCCTGGGGGATCTTCAGGGCCCTGGCCAGGCCGAAGGGGCCCTGGCCGTAGATGATGCCGAAGTTGATGGCCTTGGCCCGGGACCTCTCCTCGGGGGTGACCTCCGCCGGGCTCTTCCCGAAGACCGCGGCCGCCGTCTCGCGGTGGATGTCGGCGTCCTGGCGGAAGGCCTCCATGAGGGTGCCGTCGCCCGAGAACTCCGCCATGACCCTGAGCTCAATCTGGGAGTAGTCGGCGGATATCAGGAGGCACCCCTCGTCCGCCACGAAGCACTCCCTGATCCTCCGGCCCTCCTCGGTCTTGGCGGGGATGTTCTGGAGGTTGGGATCCGACGAGGAGAGCCTCCCCGTCGCGGTGAAGATCTGGTGGAAGACAGTGTGGATGCGCCCCGTGGCGGGGTTGACGGCCAGGGGGAGCCGGTCCGCGTAGGTGGTCTTGAGCTTGGAGGTCTCGCGGTGGAGGAGGATGTCGCCTGCCACGGGGTGGAAGGCGGCGAGATCCGAGAGCACCTCTGAGTCGGTGGACCAGCCGGTCTTCTTGGCCGTGCGCTTCCCCGCCGGGAGCCCGAGCTTGCCGAAGAGCACCTCGCCCACCTGCTTCGGGGACGAGACGTTGAACTCCGTCCCCGCCCCCTCCCAGATCCTCTCCTGGAGGGCCGCGAGGGTCTCGCCGAGCTTCTCCGAGATGGCGGCGAGGGCCAGGGGATCCACCCGGATGCCGGCCTGCTCCATCGACACCAGGAGATCCTCCAGGGGGAGCTCCACCTCGCGGTAGAGGGAGGTCAGCGCCGGCTCCCCCTGCAGGGCGGCGAGGGTCAGGGGGGCCAGCCGCAGCGTCAGGTCAGCGTCCTCGGCCGAGTACTCGCAGGCGGCCCGGGGATCGACCTCCCGGAAGGTCTTCCTGCCGGGCCCCACTGTCTCCGCGTAGGTGCGCGGCGCGTGGTTGAGGTACCTGAGCGACAGGTGATCGAGCCCCGCCCTCCCGTCGGGGTCGGCCAGGTACGCCGCGAGCATGGGGTCGCCCGCGGGGGGCGGGAGCCTCAGCCCGAAGCGGGCGAGCACCAGCCAGTCGAACTTGGCGTTCTGGCCGTAGAGGGACTTGGCCGGATCCGTGAGGTACGGCGCGAGGCGCCGCAGGGCCGCCTCCCGGTCCTGGTTCACGTCCGGGCTGAAGAGATCCTGGCTGTGCCCCACGGGGATGTAGAAGGCGCGGTTGATCCCCGTCGCGAGGCTGACGCCCACCACTCCGCAGGAGGAGGGGAAGCGCGAGTCGGTCTCGACGTCCACGGCGACGTGCCCGGCCTGGCGGAGCTCGCCCTCGAGCTCGCGCCAGGCGTCCTCGCCCGACACGAGCACGTAGGCGGAGTAGTCGACGACCGCGCCCGCCGCCCCGCCCGCGGGGCCGCCTTCGGCGCCTGCCTCGGCTACCGTGCCTACTACAGCCGACGCGCCCGGGCCCCCCTCAGCTGACGCGCCCGTGGCTCCCTCAGCTGACGCGCCCGGGGCGCCGGGGGCGGCTTCCGCCGGCGGCTCGGGGCCCAGCTCGTCCAGGAGCCTCTGGAACTCCAGGGCGAGGAAGGCCTTCCGCAGGGCCTCCCGGTCGCGGGGGCGGGGCAGGAAGGCCGCGAGCGGGGCCTCGGCGGGGCAGTCCTCGCCCAGGAGGGCGAGCCTGCGCGAGAGCCTGGCCGATTCCTCGTTCTGCCTGAGCTTGTCCCGGAGCCCCGGGGGGGTCACCCTCTCCAGGCTCCCGTAGAGCGCGTCCAGGGACCGGTACTCGCGGATGAGCTTCAGGGCCGTCTTCTCCCCCACCTTGGGGACGCCGGGGATGTTGTCCGAGGCGTCGCCCATGAGGGCCTGGCAGTCCAGGAACTGCGCGGGGGAGAGTCCCTCGAAGCGCTCCGCGAAGCCCGCGAGGGTCATGGCGGAGCGCCGGGCCGGGTCGGGGTCGTACATGCTGACCCGCCCGGACAGGAGCTGGTAGAAGTCCTTGTCGGCCGAGACTATCACCACCTCGTGGCCCTCGGACTCGAAGCGCCTGGCGTAGGCGGCGATAACGTCGTCCGCCTCGAAGCCGGGTTGTTCCAGGGAGTACAGGCCCAGGGCCTCCACTATCCCCTTGACAGCCGGTATCTGGGAGGCCAGGTCCGGGTCCATGGGCGGGCGGTTGGCCTTGTACTCGGGGTAGAGCAGGTGGCGGCGGGTCTTGCCGCGGCTGTCGTAGACGACCCCCAGGTAGCGCGGGGACTTGTCCTTCAGGAGCCGGATCACCGTGTTGGTGAAGCCGAAGGCCGCCCCCGTGGGCTCGCCGCGCCGCGTCGCGAACCTCCTCAGGGCGTGGAAGGAGCGGTGGATGAAGGCGCTGGCGTCCATCAGGAAGACGGTCTGATCCGTGGCGGGTCCGGGGGGCATGCTGTCGTGAGGGTCCTTTCCCCCGCGTAGCGGCGGCGGGCGGGGCGGCCCCGCCGTTGCGCGGGCCGGGCCTGGACGGGGATCCGGCCCGTTGGCGATGGCATGGACGCGTGATGGGTGCCTGGCGCGTCCGGAAGGAATTCTGGAGTCCCCGGGGGCATTGGCGTCCCCCCTGGGGCATCTGGCGTACCCCGGGGCATCTGCGTACCCCGGGGCATCTGGTGGCGTCTCCCCGGGGGCATCTGGCGTCCCCCGGGGGCATCTGGTTCCCCCGGGGGCATCTGGTCCCCCCGGGGGCATCTGGCGTCCCCCCGGGGGCATCTGCGTACCCCGGGGGCATCTCTGGCGTCCCCCCCGGGGCATCTGGCGTCCCGGAGGAACATCGGGCGTGACCGGAGGGGGCCGGTAAGGCGGTCGCCTGAGAGAGCGGTGTGAAGCCCCTTTCACGGCAAAGGGAGGTCTTTCGGCAGGGAGGGAGGAAAAACCAGAGAGGGGGAGGCGGGCCCGGAAGGAGGAGGCCGGCTCGCGGATCTGACGGGCGGAACGTTCCAGATGTATTGAAGTTACTTCGCGGCAGACGCGATATTTGCCTCCGCAGAAGTGTGAACCCTGGTTCATGGCCGGGGATCCGGGCTTTCGAGACAAGCGTGAAGATAAAGTCACGGACGGCGCGAGATCTTCAGGGCGGGAACGGCGTCATTCCCCCAGGGCCCGGAGACGGCCGCCGCCCGGGGGAGGACGGCAGTTCCCCGCGCGGAGGGCGGGCGCACCGGGAAAGCCGTGCCGGGATCCGGGGAAAGCGGGCGGGGAGTCATTGGCACGCTGGCGGCCTGTGCCTGAAGGACGCGGCCGGCACCTGGAGGCCGCGGGTGCGGCCCTGAAGACGCGGCCGCGACCTGGGCGGCCTTCCGCGGAAGGGGACGGCTTCGGGACGGCTTCAGAACGGCTCCTCCCGTTCTCCACTCTCCTCCGGCACCGGGTAGAGGTAGGCCTTGCGGAAGCCGAAGGGCCGCGTGAAAAGCGCCAGGGGGAAGGATCTCCTGGCCCTGTTGTAGGATTCCGCCGTCCCGTTGAAGACGGCTCGCGCCCTGGCGACCCGTGCCTGGCACTCGCGGAGGTCCTCCCCCGCCCGGCCGGCCGGGGCGGGAAGCCGCCCCGCCGCTGCGTCCAGTTCCGCGAAGGCCCTGGCTATCTCCGAGACGGCCCTGCCGGTGGGATGGGAGGCGCCCAGGAGAACCGTCGACGCCGCGAGCCGCGCCCTCTGGAATTCAGCCAGGGCGCAGGCGTCAGGGCCGGGGGCGGCCTGGCCCCCCCCCCTCGCCCGCGCCGGATCCGCCAGCGGCTCCAGGCGGGCGCAGAGATGCTTCAGGAGCACGCCCAGACGCGCGAAGGAGTTGAGGCAGCGCTGCCTTTCGGCGGCGAGCTTGCGGTAGGAGAGGACGGCGACCGCCGCGGAGGCCGCGATTATCGCGATGATCGCCTGCGCGGCGAGGGGATCGCCGGTCATTCCGCTAAGCTCCTCCGGGGCGGGGAAGCGGCCAGGCTCCTCCGGTGCGGGAAAGCCCGCCGGAATCTGGGGTTGCGGCCAAGATAGAGCCTCGGGGGAGGGCTGTCAAGCTCCTCCGGGCGGCCGGGGGGGGCCGGCGCGCGCCTCCCCCCCGGCCGCCCGCTCCCGTCCCGGCCGGTCCCGTCAGGGCACGTAGACCGTGGCCCCCGGCGGCACGGAGTCGGCGAGGACGTGCGGGTTCATGTCGCGGAAGGTCTTGTAGTCCACCCCGTGCCTGCGGGCGAGCTCCCGCATGTTGCCCCCCTCGGCGAGCACGCTGCGCGAACCCGCGAGCCTGGGCCAGGCCCGCGACGGCCGGTAGCCGTAGACGGACGGGTCGGCGAAGAGGATCTTGCCGGCCAGGACCTGGCACACGGCCTTGTCCAGGGCGTCGGGCACGTAGAGGCGGTAGTAGTCGCGCTCGCCCCCCGACTCGGCGGCGGCGGCGGAGAGGGACGGCCCGTCCAGGAAGGCCGCGAGCGCCGCCGTCCAGGAACCCCAGAGGCCGTACAGGGACTTGAGCCGGACGGCGGCGGCCTCGGAGGATTTCACGGGGTCGAGCCGCTCGTCGATCGACTTGTTGACGGCAAGGCCCATGGATCCCGCCTCGGATTCGTTGAGCCGCCAGATGCCGCGGCGGGGCCCGCTCCGGTAGAGGGGGTCGAGCCCGGTCAGGGTGAGCGGGAGGTACTTGAAGTCATCGGGCACGCCCTGGGCCCTCAGGGCCGCCTCCACCGAGGGGAGGGTGCGGGGCATCCTCCTGAGGGCCAGGAATACCCGCGCCTTCGCCTCGGAGATGAGCAGGAGCTCCTGATCCATGGACTCGTAGACTTCGGGCTGGGAGAGGGGCACCGGCTCCCCCGCGAAGGAGAGCCCCGATCCGAAGTACCCGGCGGCCAGGGCGGGGCTCCCCGCGCAGGCCGCGGCGAGGAGGGCCAGGGCGGTGAGGGCGGGAAGTGGCGCGAGCGCCGGTATCCGGGGCTGGCCGGGGCTCTTCCGGGGCCGGGTGGCGGGGAGGCCGTCCGGGCGGGGGTCGGCGGGGGGCGGGGGGACGTGGATGTCTGTCATGCGGGTCTTCGGTTTTGCCTTGCGGCGTCAGGGGGAGCCGGGGGCGGGGCGGGGCGGGGGTCGCGCCCCCCTGTCACGGGGCCGGCGGGGCCGCGTCCTCGGGCGGCGAGGGCGGCTCCGGAGCGCCGGACGCGGGGGGAGGCACGGGAGCGGCGGCCGGGGTCTTGCCGCTGATCCGGTCCCTCCACGCGGAGATGGCCTGCGCCACTTCGGGGTTGGGGTTCAGGCGGGCGGCGTCCAGGGCGTCGTTGCCGCGCCTGTCCTTGAGGAAGGGATCGGAGCCCGCGCCCAGGAGCGTCAGGGGCACCCGCGGCTCGGGGTTGAGCCAGGCGGCGAGCATCAGGGCCGTCCGCCCCTCGGGGTCCGCCGCGTTCACGTCCGCGCCCTGGATCACGAGGTAGCGCGCGACCGCGGGGCTGGGGTTCCCGGCGGCGGCCATGAGGGGGGTGAGGCCCGCCTTGTTGGTGGAGTTCACGTCGGCGCCCAGCTTGAGGAACTCGCCTATCACCGCGGGGTTGGGGTTGGAGAAGGCCGCGGTGAACAGGGCCGAGGTGTCGGCGCCGTCCCTGACGTCCCATTCCGCCCCGGCGCGGAGAAGCGCGGAGAGGACGGCCGGGTTGGGGTTCTGGCAGGCGGCCATGAGGGCGGTCTCGCCCCTGGCGTTCCTGAGCTCGAGGGACGCCCCCGCGCGGACGAGGGCGGCCGTCACCTCGGGGTTCCGGTTGAGCCTGGCCGCCAGCATGAGGGGGGTGTCCCCGTCCCTGTTGGCGAGATCCACCGAGGCCCCGGCCTCGGCGAGGATGTTGATGACCGCGGGCGTGGGGGTCCGCTGCGCCGCGGCGGCCAGGGCCGTCATGCCGTCCTGGTCCTTGTGGTCCGGCGCGGCTCCGTGCTTCAGGAGCGTCCCCGTGACCCCGGGCTCGGGGTTGAAGGCCGCGGCCAGGGCGAGCGCCGTCCCGCCGTTCCGGTCGGTCGCGTCCACGGGGAGCCCGAACTCCAGGAGGGACTCCGTCATGAAGTATAGGGTGTTGTAGGCCGCGGCGAACATGAGGGCGTTGAACCCGTACTTCCCCTCGGTGGCCAGGGGGTCGGCCCCGTTGCGCACGAGCACCGAGACGACTCCCGGGTCCCTGTTGGCGGCCGCGGCGGCCATGAGCAAAGTGACCCCGTCCTTGTCCCGGTAGTTCACGTCGCCGCCCAGGCGCACCACCGCGTTGGAGAGCTCCATCGTGGTGGCCCTGCGGCACCAGGCCATCCACTCCGGTCCGGTGACGGCCGGCGGCGCCGCTATGGGCGCGGGGGGCACCTCCTGCACCTGCGCCTCCATCGGCGGGGCTCCCGGGAGGTACTCCGGGGAAGGCGTGAGGGTCACGGTGGCCCCCCCCGCCCCCGCGTCCCCCGGAGGCGGGGGGCCCGGCGGGGCGTCTTCCTCGGGCGCCGCCTGGGACGGCGGGGCGGCGCCCGGCTGGGCCTGGGCGAAGACCCCGGCGGCGGGGCAGAGCGCGAGCAGCCCCGCGAGCGCGGCGGGGAGGGCCGCGGGCAGCGGGCGTTTCCTGGCGGTACGGGCGTGGCGTTTCATATGGCGCGGATCCGGCTCGCGCCGGAACTCCTGGGGGGCTGGAGTGGCAGTGGTCGGCGGATCCCCCGCGCGGGCCGGGGAAGGGGGGGCAGGGGCCCGCGTGGCGCCCTGGACGCCGGGCTCCAGTTTAATCGAAGTCCCTCTTCGTGGCCACCACGATCCCCCGGGGCGTGACCGCGAACCTCTTGCGATCCTCCTTGGGGTTGTAGCCGATCTCGGTCTTCGCGGGTATCTTGGCGCCGTCGGCGATGATGGTCTTCTTGATCCGGCAGAAGCGGCCGATGTCGACGTTCTCCATGATGACCGACTCGTCCACCAGGGCCCCGCGGTGGACGTTCACGTTGTAGCCCAGGATGCTGTTGCGGACCGCGCCGCCGCCGATGACCGAGCCGTGGGAGACGAGGGAGTCCCGGGCCACGCCGTGGAGGAGCTCGCCGCCGGGATCCTGGACCGAGAGGGTCTTGACGGGCGCGAACTGCCTCGGCGTCGTGCGGATGGGCCAGCGCACCCCGTAGAGGTTGAAGAAGGGGGTGAGGCCCGTGAGATCCATGTTGGCGTTCCAGTAGGCGTCCAGGTTCCCCACGTCGCGCCAGTAGCCGGAGTCCGGGGCCACCTCGGCCGGGGCCGCCGCCCGCGAGCCCTCGGAGTCGGTGAAGAAGACCACCTCCTCGATCCTGTTCTCCCTGCGGTATGGATAGGCCATGACCTTGTGGCTCGTGAGGATGCCGGGCAGGATGTCCTTGCCGAAGTCGGGCTTGTCGTCGCGCTTCAGGAGGTCGGCCAGCACGTCCGCGGTGAAGATGTATATGCCCATGGAGGCCAGGACCTGGTCGGGGTTGCCGGGGATGGTGGCGGGGATCTTGGGCTTCTCCTGGAAGCCGGTCACCCTGAAGTCCTCGTCCACCTGGAGGACCCCGTACTCCCTGGCCTGGGCCTTGGAGGTCTCTATGACGGCGATGGTCACGTCCGCCTTCCGGTCGTCGTGGTAGGCCTTGAAACGGGAGTAGTCCATCTTGTAGACGTGGTCCGCCGAGAGGATCAGCAGGTGCGAGGGGCTCTCCGCCTCGATCATCTCCAGGTTCTGGCGGATGGAGTCGGCGGTGCCCTGGTACCACTTGTCCCCCTTCATCATCTGCGGGGGCACTATCCTCAGGAAGTGCCCCAGGCTGGGGGAGAAGAAGTTCCAGCCGGTCTCCAGGTGCTGGATGAGGGTCTGGCTCTTGTATTGCGGGAGAACCAGGATCTTGTAGACCTCGGAGTTGATGCAGTTTGACAGCGTGAGATCCGCCAGCAGGTAGATCCCCCCGAAGGGTATGGAGGGCTTGGAGCGGGACTGGGTGAGCGGCATGAGCCGCTCCCCCCTGCCCCCGGCCATGATCAGGGCGATGACGTTCTTCATTAAGGACTCCCCAGGGGGCCTGCGGCCCCGGTCGGCCGCAGTCGCCCCCGCTCGAGGGAGGAGCCGGCCCTCGCGACCGGTCCCGGATCCCTGGTGTTGAGTGCGGCGTGGCCCTTCCCGCCGCGCCGCCGGTGGACGCCCGGGGAGGCGGCTTGAGGGCGCGCCCCTTCCGCGGGGCGCGCGTACTCCCGGCTTCCCAGAGAGGCCGCCGCGCCCCTCCGGCCGGGGCGTTCAGTTCCTGGATCCGCGCAGCTGACGTCTTAACGGGAAAGGGGTCTGTAAAAAATAACCCCGTCATCTTATCATGATGGCTACACCTCCGCAACAAAGACGCGGTTCTGAATCGCAGGAACGGCGCGGCTCCTGGCAAGGCTCGGCGCGGGGATGCGGGTTCGGCGGGATGGGGGGCCGGAGGGGGGCTGAGGGCGGCGGGGGGGCGGGGAGATC
>JAITEZ010000418.1 GCA_031281735.1 Deltaproteobacteria bacterium
CATCGCCCTCCTGAACCGGACGGCCTCGCTCTTCGAGCTCATCGCGGACTTCTCCCGGATCTCGACCCAGTAGGGCCGGGGGCCGGGGCCGCGGGGGGGCGGCGAGAGGAAACTGGCAGGCGGTAAGCCAAGCTCCGGCCGCCCGCGCCCCGGCCGGCTGCGGCACTGCCTCCTGCGCCCGCGGTCGCCCGGAGGCTCGCCGGCTCGCGTCTCCGCGCCCCTGCGGCCGGCCTGCGGGTGCGCCCCGCCCCGGGCGGCCGGAGACCCTCGGGTTCGCTCTTCCGGGCGCCCGGCAGGCTGCCGCCGGCGGTTCACGCTTCCGCATGCGACGGCCGGCGGGTTCGCCCTTCCTCGCGCCGGCAGACGGCCTGCGGGACGACATCGGGTTCGTGGGCCGCCGTCGGCATGCCTGGCGACCCGCCTCCCTCTCAGAGGGCCGCCCTTGTGCGAGGCCGCCCGGTGCCCTGGCCGCCGGCTGAACTGGAAGGGGCCGGGACGGCTTCCTGCGGCCATGCCTGACGGAGAGCGGCCGGCCGGCGACGCCTCCGGGTTACCGCCGGGAAGAGCCGCGCCCGCCGCGCCGCCGCATCAGGCTGGGGATCCGCAGGGCCACCGCGCATGCCGCTCCTACCGTTCAGAAATAACATTCACATTCAGGCCCTTCCCGTCCGGCATGCTTGCCTCGGCAGGTCCCCGGAGCGGCCACTCCGCGCCCGCGGGTTTCAGGGCGTGCCGTCCCGCGGCGAACGCCGGAGTAGCGCCACTCCCTGCCGCCGCTCATGACATCGTCTTTACATATCCGCGGGACGGCGCGGGAAGGCGCGGGAAGGCGCGGGAAGGCGCGCGGCGACGCGGGAACCGGGCGATGCCGGCCCTGGGCCCTCCTCCGCTGGCGTCCCGGCGTCCGGGCCAGCGGCACCCTTCGTTCACGATGCCCCTCGCGTCCCTCGGCCGCGGGAATCCCAGCCACGGCGTAAACCGGCGGCCCGCGGGATAAAGCCCGGCTCTGGAACCGCGAAACGCGGCTCACGGGAAACGGTCAGCGCTTCGGCCGGGACCGCCCCCGGCCACCTGCGGGTGGCACCCGAGGCCCTTCCGCCGGAAGCGCCGTCCCGCGCGTCCGGAACCGGCCGCGATGCCGCCTCTCGCCGCCCGCGCGCCTACCGCCTGAGGGCGGGGGCCCTTCGGGCGGAGCGCGTCCGGGCAGGACCGCCCCCTCGCCGGGTGGCAAAAGCCCGTAACGGGTGCTCCAGCCGTCACGGGCCCCCGGCGTCTCCCGCAGGCACCGGAACCCCGTGCCCCCCGCCGCCGCGCCGCCGGTATCACACGAGGCCGGCCCGTCATCCCCCCGATCGTGCGCGCCCTCGGCAACAGCACCGGGATCCCGCGGACCTGGACGAGACCGCCTCGCGTTTGCGGGGAGCCCCGATCACCCGGCCCTCCAGGGACGTCCGGAAACGGGGGCTGCGCCCTCCCCCGGCCGGCGCCTCCCGGACACCGCAGGACGGGGCCGTCTTCACGTTCAGGCGGAAGCAGGCTAGGGACGGCGGCCCCGGTGCGGGAAACGGGCCTGCCGCGGGCGGGCTGGGCAGGGGCGGCCGCCCCGCCTGCGGGCGCCGCGGCGCACCAGGCTCCTCGCGATCCCCGGCGCCGTGCCGCCCCGCCGGTCAGGCACCGCTGGGGGAGCGGATGGCTTGATCATTATAGTGCTCATAATACCGTTTGACACCACCGCGCCAATTGCTGCACGCTGGTTCCGACTCAAAACAATTGATGATTCAATTCACACTCATTTTGACGGGAAGGCGGCGGCTAGCTGACAATCCTAGGGGGGATCGCGAAGAAAAACGGCACCCTGGCATTTATCGCTCGTGCCACAGGCTGTCCCGGAACGGTCCCAGACGCAATACGATCTGTAGTGATAATATGGTTTGAAACCGGTCTTCCGGCCCGTGCGAACCGATACCGGTTCAACGCGCCGGGACTGAAACGCGGAGAACCCATGCCGGCTCCTGCCGGCCGGCCGTCCACCGCGAAAGGCTGTCGCGGCCGCGTCTCCCGCCTTTACCGGCGCCGCAATCCCGGCGTATCAAGCCCGCAGACGGCGCACGCGGCGCAAAAGCCGGCCGGCTGTAGCCGGCGGGCCGGGCCACCTGCCGGGCGCGCCGCTCCCGGATTCATGGATGTAATGCTCTTTTATCCATGATGACAATTTGCCAGATCAGCGCTTTTCTGCCATACTGCACTCCCGCAACGATTCAACCGGAGCCATCCCGGCGACGGAGCCGCGAGCGCGATGCCAAAGATCCCCATCAGGAACGCCGTACTCTGCAACCCCGACCCCGTCCTGCTGCTGGACGAGTTCGGGTCGATCGTCCACGCCAACGAGGCGGCGGGCGAGGCCCTGGGGCTCCGGCCGGCGCAGCTGGACGGCGTGCCCTTCGGGGAGCTCGGGATCTGCGAGCTCGTGGGGCCGCCCCGCGCGCCTCAGGGCGCGCTGGCGGCCAGGCGCTTCAGGATCGTCCGCCCGGAGAGGACCGGCAAGGTCATGCTCCTGGCGGAGACCCCGGTCGCCGCCGGCCGCGGCGAACCGGACCGGCTCCTCGTCTGCGGGAGGGATCTCTCCCGCTCCCCGGCCAAGAAGGCAGTGCCGGACCTCTCGCAGCTGCGCGAGAGGGAGCTCCTGGATCATTTCGGGTGGGCGCAGGCGCGGGGATTCCCGGCGCCCCCCGCGTCCGCCCGCGCGGATGCCGTCCGGGAGAAGGCGGCCCTCCTCGCCCATGCCGGCGGCCCGCATTTCCTCCTGGTGGGCGACAGGGGCTCCGGGAAGGCCGAGGCGGCGCTCATGCTGCGCACCCTCCTCTGCCCCCAGCTCGCGACGTACCTCGAGATAGACTGCGCGCAGGTGGCCGCCCGGACCCTCGAGGGGCTGATCCTGGGATTCCCCGGGCCGGACTCGGGCCGCCGCAGGCGCCGCGCCCCGCTTCTGGACGTGGCGGGGCGCGGCGCCGTCCTGCATTTCCGGAACCTCGACTCCATGCCCCTCGGCCTCCAGGAGAGCCTCGCGGGACGCCTGGCCTCCGGGGCGCCACCCTTGCCGGTCCTCGTCTTCTCCCTGCGCTACACCGCGTCGGGGCCCTCGGCCCTCGCCGGGCGGGAGCGCACCCCCGCGCCGGACCCGCCGCCGCGGCGGGGCGCGGCCAGAGGGGGGGCGGCCCCGGACGCCTCCCCTCCCCCGGGCGCCCCCGGGGCGCCGGAAGGAGGCAGCCCCCCCCGCTGGGGCTCCATAGGACGCTGGACGTCCGCCCTCTCGCCGGCCGTGAAGGCCAGGGTCAGCCTCTCCCTCGCCCGGCTCCTCAAGGCCTCCACCCTGGCGCTACCCCCCCTGCGCGAGGAGACGCTTTCGGACGCGGCGGAGGCGGTAATCGAGAGCATGAACGTCCGCTTCGGGACCTCCCTCGTCCTGAACGAGAGGGCCCGCAGGGCCCTCGCCTCCGGGGGGCCGCCCGTGGATCACGCCGCCCTGAGGGCCGTCCTCGAGAGGGCCGCCATCTACAGCCGGTCGCTCGTGAGGGCCGCGCCCGGCGGCGCGGCCGCCGTGCCGGAGCGGGCCCGGGCCCTCTTCATAGACCGCGGCGGCCGGCTCGTCGACTGCTCGTCCCCGGAGGGGATCCGGGTGGCGCAGGCCTTCCTCTTCGATCCGGACCGCCCCGTGCCGCTGAGGGAGCGCCTGCGGAACATCGAGAGACTCATCGTGCGGGAGGCCTGGCCCCTCTGCCGGAGCACCCGGGAGCTCGGCAGGGTGCTCGGCATCAGCCAGAGCAGCGCCTCGCTGAAGCTCAAGGACAGCCTGGCCCCCTCCGCCCGTGCCGGCGGCGGCGACGCCCGTGCCGGCGGCGGCGATGGCGGCAGGGGAGGCGGCCGGCGGAAGGCGGGGCGGGGGGACGGGAAGGACGCCCGGTGATTGTCCAGGGCCGTACCCAGGCGACCCGGACACGCCGGGGCGGACGCGGCCGTCCGCGTCCCGTCACGACGCCCCTCGTCCTACCCTTCCCTTCCGCGGATCACGTCTTTCCGGCCGCCAGTCCGCCCGGCAGCCCGGCCTCCCTGCGGCAGGCGGCCGAAACAGCCCGGTTGCCCTGCCCTGCGCCCGCCCGGGATCCGCGCGGGGAGGTACGGCAGGGGAGAGGTTGACATCCTCCCCGCCCTGAAGGAAGGGGATTCCTGACCGGGCCCGGGGCATCTGCCCCGGGTCTCCCCGCAGGGCACCCGGATCACGGGCGGGCCTCAGGCGCCCGCCCCGGGCTCCCCGGGCATCGAGCCGGCCTGCCCGGCCGCCAGGACGTTCCTCGCGTCGGCCGTGCCGGCATCGTTCCCGCAGCCGGATCCAGGGCATCCGGAACCGGCCCGCGTCCCGCGGTCGCTTTCCCCGCATGCCCGCAGCCGGGACATCCCCGTCCGGCGCGGCGGGGACCGGCCCGGGCAGGCGGCCTCCCCGGAAGGCCGGCCTCCGTCCGGGCATCGCCGGGAACATGCCCCGGCCCTGGCGCGTGATCGCCCGGCCGGGCCCGCCCTGGCCGCCACGTGGCGTCCTGCTCCCCCCGGCGTCCCCCCCTGCGGGGGGGCGGGCAAGTCCTTCGCCTTCATAATCCTCAACGGCTACAACTGCGTGGCGCTTGCCGATCGCGACCAGGGCCGTGTGACGGGAATCCCTGGGGACGCCGGAATCCCTGGGGACGCCGGAATCCCTGCGGACGCCGGAATCCCTGCGGACGGTGGAAACCATGCGGCCAGCGGCAGCCGTCCTGCGGCAAAGCCTCCGTGTTCTCCCGCACAAGGGGGGAACAGGGGCCTCCCCTGCCTCCCCGCACGTGCCTTCCGGCCCCTTTCTCGCGGGCCGGCACTGTCCGGCCGCGCCCCCCGGACACGCCTCTTCCTTTCGGGGAGCCGGCCGGTCCCGGCCGGGGCCCCGGGAGGGAGGCGGGGGACGCACCGCCGCTGCCGGCGGTGAAATGCGCGATGCCCTTTCCAGGCCATCGGCGTCCCCCCCCTGCAGCCTCCCTGGGCGGGCCGGGGTCAGGGACGTCCCCCTCGGTCTGAAGGGAGACGCGGGGCCCGTCCGTCCCGATCGGGACGGACGAGTCCCGGAGTGCGCCTTCGGCGGACCTGGAGTCCCGACACTACAGCCGGCCGGGCCCGGGGCGCCTGACCGCGCGGGCGGGCCCCGTCCGGGACTGTCCGTCCCGGACAGGATACCGGTATGGGTCGCCCCGGCCTTCCCTCCGGAACGCGTGGAGCCCGCCCCGGCCCTCCCGGCTGTTCCTCAGGGCCCGATCCAGGCCGATCATGGACTGCCGCAGGGACCGTGAGAGGCCTGTCTCGGGAATCCGGGCCGGGTCTCCCTTTCAGCGCGGGAGTCATGCTGAACAGCCGGTTCCCGGCCGGGTGCCTCCCCTTGTCAGCCAGGCGTCCCCTCGGCACGGCCGCGACTTCGCTGCGGACGGATCCCCGGCATCCGGCGGGCCTGCCCATGTGGTTCAGGGACTCCCGGCCGGGTTTTCATTTTCTATATTGATATACTTTTTTTGGCGTCATATTGTTTATTTTGCCAAATATATCTATTGTCACCCGTTTCTAATATGTCTTGTTTTGTTCGGAATCCAGATCCCGGCGGCTCATGTCCCCGCCCAGAAGGACGGGATCCCACGCCGCCCACTGATAAGTTGCCTTTGGTTTCAGGCGTGGCATAGCACCGTCCACTGAAGGCCGAAAGGATTCCCCCGCCTCAACGCCACATTGCCCGCGAAAGCGGGAAGCGCAGGCGGCGGGAGGAATTGCGGTAATCATCTCGCGATTATCATACTGTCATCCGTATCTGGACGGAGGACACGGTTATCAAGCTGACATATGGATTTCATCGAGGCGCCCCGCAGGGAGGCGCCGATCGCTCCCGGGAAGGCCCCCGGCCTGGTTTTCCCCGTGCCCGGGCTTCACGCGGACTCGGGCGGGAACAGGGCAGGATCGCCCGGGGCGTGCCGGAAGGCTCAGGGGAGGCTCGCCCGGGAGCGGAGGAGGCTCCCGCTCCGTAGTAAAGGAGCGGGAACAGGGAGAGGCGGCGCGGGAGGGTCGCGCGGGGGCGCGCGACAGGATCGCCCGGCAGGGGGGGGTACTTCCTGCGCAGGCTGTCGCGGCCGGCAGCCAAGGCTCGCGACGCGGTTGCGATAGGGGATCCGGACAAGCGCGGCCTCGCCCGGCCGCCAGACTTCGGCAGGGGCGGGGGCGGCGACGGCCGGGGCATGCCCGTCCGGACGCCCGGTTACAGGCTGGGGCAGGGGGAAGAGGCCGGCCCTGATCGCGAGATCCTTCCCGCCGGGCAGGATCCGCTCCCGGTGCGGCCGCGCGATGTTTCCCTGGGCCTGTCCGAACGGGCGTATGCCTGCGGGAACCGCGGGCGGATCCTGGACAGGAACCGGAACGCCGCCTTGAATGTCAGGGAGGGGCCCGTCTGCCGGGCCTCCCCGGGGAACGGGACCGCGGGATACGCGGGGACAGCCCGGACGCGGATCTGGCGGGCCCGGGACGCCTCGAACGGGAAGCCC
>JAITEZ010000030.1 GCA_031281735.1 Deltaproteobacteria bacterium
CGCCTCCGCCAGGAGGGCGGCGAGGGCCCCCCTGCCGCAGGGGCCCGCGAGGGCGAGCTCCACCAGCCGCGGGGAGGCCTGGACGCGACCCGGCCCGGGGGCGAGGAGCTTAGCGAGGCCCTCCGCCGCCGCGTCCAGGTAATGGGCGGCGAGCCCCTCCCGCCCGGCCCTGGCGAGGGCGATGCCGCAGAGGCAGGCGGCGCGGAGCGTCTCCGGGCGCTCCGGCCCGATGACCCTCTGCCGCTCCTCCAGCACCAGGGCGTAGGCCTCCGCCGCCTCGGCGGGCTGCCCCGCGAGCAGGTACGAGTCCGCGAGGAGCTCCACCAGGGCCAGGCGCTGCAGCGAGTTGCCCCCGGCTGCCCCCGCGGCGAGCTCGGCCTTCCGCCAGATCTCCCTGCGCTTCCCGGGCGAGCCGCCGGACGCCTCCCCGGCGGAGAGGAGCGTCTCGGCGGCCCAGACGCTCTCGGGCGAGAGCTCCCCGGTGGCCTTCTCCAGGCCCGCGTACGCGTCGAGAGCCGCCCGCCCCGCGAGCGGGTCCCCGTCCTCCAGGAGGCAGCGGGCCTCGCGGCTCCGGGCCGCGAGGCACCTGGGGTCGCCCGCGCCGTAGGCCTCCCCCACGGCGGCCGCCAGGGCGCCCCAGGCGGCCGCCGCCTCGTAGGCGGATCCCTCGGCGGCGGCGCGCTCAGCCACGTCCAGGTCGTAGCCCAGCCGGGCCTCCAGGGGCCCCATGGTCCAGGGCGGCATGTGGGGGACGCCCTTCTCGTCCCTGGCGTACAGGCTGTAAAACACGACCCCCTTGCCGCGGGGGTGCGGCAGCCCGGTCTCGCCGCTCTCCCACGGATCGGCGGCGGCGGCCTGCCGCCCCCCCGCGCCCGCTCTGCCGGTCCTGCAGGTCTCCACTTTCAGGGCTCTCTTTCTCCAGGCGGCAGGTGCGCCCCTGCCGCGAGCGGCGGCCCGCGGCCCCCGCGCGCGCCGCCCCCCGCGCGGGGCCGCCGCCGGGGCGCACCCGCAGCCCCATCGGCCCGTCCCCCGCGCCGGCCGGGGCCGGGGCCACCGGGAGGGCAGGGCCGTGCGCCGGAGGATGCCGCCAGCCGCCAGGGCGGCGGGATGACCGGTTTAGTTACTTGACGGATATTTTACCACTATTCAGGGGTTTTTCAACCGTCCGGCACCGCCTGTTGGGTGTCCCGGCTTCGAGGCCGCCCCGCCCCCGCAGCCGGAGCCGGGCCGCCCCCCGGCCGCGTCTCAGCCCCCCGCACAGTCGGCGGGGGGCCGGAACTTACCCTCGGGGAGCCACCGCCTGAGGAGCGCCTCCAGCTCCCGCAGGTCTACGGGCTTGGCCAGGAAGTCATCGAAGCCCCTCTCCAGGAAGAACTCCTTCATGCCCGACATCGCGTTGGCCGAGAAGGCCACGACGGGCAGGGACGCGAGCCGCCCCCCGTCCATGGCGCGCAGCTTGGACAGGGTCTCGATCCCGTCCATGCCGGGCATCATGTGATCCAGGAGCACGAGGTCGAAGTCGCGCGCGCCGAGTTCCCGCAGGGCCTCGAGCCCGCCCCTGGCGGTGAAGACCCGCGCCCCGTAGGGGGAGATCAGCCCCTCGGCCACGACGAGGTTGAACTGGACATCGTCAACCACGAGGACGTTGGCCTCCGAGGCGGCGAGACCCGGCCGGGAGACCTCTGCCGGGCGGGCGCCGCCCCTGCCCCCGGCGGCGGAGGGGGGGCCGCCTGGGGCGCCGGCCCCGGCCGGGCCGGCGGGGGCGGAGGATCCGGCGGGGGCGGAGGCCGCCTTCTCCGGGACGCACTCAAGCTGGACTATTTCGGCGAGCAGGGCCACCCCTCCGCCCGGCGCCTCCGCCGGGCACACGTCCCCGCCCATCGCCCGGGCCAGGCCCCGCGCGTAGGAGAGCCCCAGCGCGGCCGTGGCCGCGGCGCTTTCCCCGGACTCCGCCAGGGAGAGCTCCGCGAAGAGGCTCTCCACGTCCTCCCGGCGGAAGGCGGCCGCAGCGCCTTCCGCCAGGAAGAACATCCGCAACCGCCCCGGCCGGCCGGCCCCCGCGCCCGGCCGAGCCAGCGGGCCGGAGGGGCGCACCCCGGCAGAGAGCCGGACGGGCCCGCCCGGGGGGAGGGCGGCCGCGGCGTCCAGGAGGTTCAGGATGATGCCGCGGACGCGGGCGGCATCGCCGACGAGCTCCCAGGGCAGCCCGGGTAACCGGCTCACCTCGACCAGGGCTGGCCTCCCGGACGCCCGCGCCACGCTGGCCGCCTCCTCCAGGACCTCCCCCGTCCGGTAGCGGCCCGGGTCCAGGGTCAGGGCGCCGCGCTCAACGAGCGAGATGTCGTAGAGGTCGTCGATGTAGGCGGCCAGCGACCGGGCGGCGAGAGACGCGCCCTCCAGGGCGCGCCGCCCCTCCGCGGTCCCGTAGGCCTCCTCGGCCCTGGCGGCGAGGGACACGGCCGCCTCTGCGGAGCCGCGGATGCCCCTGACGGCCCGCGCGAGGAAGAGCCGCTTCGCCCGGAGCGCCGCGTAGGCGCGGGCCGACGCCCGGCGGCTCGACAGCACCGAGGCTATCCCGAACACCGCGACGAGGGCCAGGGCGGCCGTCCGGAGGGTGAGGAGGGCCCGCGTCAGGGACCGGTAGCGCCGCAGCTCGCGGTCGTCCAGGTCCACGCCGGCCACCGCCTCGACGCGGCCGTCCGCAGAGCGCACCGGGGCGTAGCAGGACACGAGCCCGTACCAGCCCTCGAAGTAGAACCCCGGCGGGGAGCAGGACGGCCTCCCCTCCGCGGCGGCGGGCTCGTACCCCACCACCATACTGATGTCCAAGGGCGGCCTGTCGAGGCCCACGCGGGTGGCCTCGTCGTAGTCGTTGTCGATTATGTAGTTGGCCTTCCCGGCCGCCTCGAACGGCCGGAAGAAGTACACGAAGACCAGGCCCGCGGCCCTGGCGTAGGCGTCGAGCCTAGACTTGAGCTCGGCGTAGGCCGGATCCCGCACGTCGCCGGGGCCCCGGAGCCCCGCGAGCTCCTCGGCCGTCACCAGCGAGGCCGCCGTCACGGCACGGCGGATGGCGGACTCCTCGAAGGCCGCCTCCCGGGCGGCGAGAAGCCTGCGGGCGTGGCCGCCCGTGTACTCGAACAGCGCTAGGGCCGCGAGAAAGGACAACAGGAAGGACGCTATCACGGCGGGGTGGCCGAGGCGCTGGCCGAGGCGGAGCCAGCCGCCCGCGCACCGGCGCCCCCCCGTGCGGGACGTCCCAGGCGGGCCCGCCGTCTCCCGCCGCGGCGTGGCCGCCGGGCCGTCCCCCGGCGGCCCATATGCATGTCTTACTGGAAGCAAAACCTACACCGCCCCCCTATTGAGGTTGCGAACCACCCATCGGCAGGTAACCCGTGATGATCCCTGCCTTCCCGGCCGGCAGTGCTGAGACGCGGTCCGCAGGCGGGAGGGCGCGCCGCGTGCCGGGGAACCCTCCCCGCGCGGGCGGCGGCCAGGATGAGGCATTGTCCCGGGCGCGTGCCGCGGGCGGCGGCGACGGATCCGCAGCCCTTGGGGGCACGTCGCCGCGGGGGTGGCTTGGAGGGGCTCTGTCGCGGGATCCGCCACCCCACGGGGAGGGGCGGGGGACCGCAGGAGGGGCGGGAGGGGCCGGGGCCCCGTCCCCGGACCGGCACGGGGCGACCCGGGGGGGACGCCGCAGCGGCGCGCCAGGAGGGGACGCCCCGCAGGAGGGCGGGCGGAGGGTGGCCGCAGGGGGCCGTTCCGGCCGGGGGGCCGTACGGGGCTCGCGGCGCGCCCGCCCGGCGGTGGACGGCACCGGCGCGGGTCTAGGGGTTTCGGCGCGGCGGGAGGGAGGCCCCGCGGCCGTTCCCGAACGGGCGGGCTGGCTGGCCGGGGGCCGGAGGGACGCTCCAGGGGGAAGCCCCCCCGGAGCGGGGCCGCGCCCGCCGAGGCATGGACGGAGTGGCGCCGGGATGACGGCCGCAGCCGTAACGCGTCCCCGCAGCCGGGGCAGCCAGACCCCGTCCGGGACGGGGGGATTCGGGGACGATAGCCGCTTCGCCGGCGCGACCTGCGGCACTCAAGGGGGGGATCAGCGCGTGACTGAGCCGTATATACAATTTCTTGCATATGCGGTATCAATCCCGATAAATTCTATCACAGGCGTCGCAAAAAAACGAACGGCAATGGCGCGGCGGCGCGATCCCCGCTGGCTGCGGGCGTACCGGCCGCGAGGGACCCGCGCGGGCGTGCCCACCTGGACGGGCGGGAAGCCCCTTCCTCCAGGGCGGGGAGGGACAGCGCGATCTTCCGGGATCGACTCCCCGGACGGCCCTGGTTCCCGATACGTCTCCCGGCGGCGGATACCGGGGCGCCGCCGCAGGAAGCGGCGGGATGCCCCGGCGGCCGTGGCCCTGCCGATCCGTGCCTGCCCGGAGTCCCCGGGGATCCCGCCAGGGGTCTTCTGCCGGAAGCCTCCCTGAGTCCGTCCTCCGGACGCGGGAACGACGGGGAAGACGCGGGATCAACGGGGAAGACGCGGGATCGACGGGGAGGGAGGATATCCCGCCGACAGACGGGCATGATCCGGTTCCCCGTCCATCCCCAACAGTCTTGCCCCCATGGCTGCGCATATATCGAGGGATGTTTCATTATATTCGGCAATATGCCCTGTCTCAGACAGCCTCCTTCCGTATTCCGCGACAAGGACAGGATGAGCGGCCGGCCTGCATTCCGGATGACAGCCGCGGTGAAACCCGCCTGTCCCGTCCATCCCCGATCCCGCCGTCACCCCGATGACTGATTCAGGCAAGCGGACGGTCTCGGTGACAATCCGCAGGTGAAACGGGTCCAGGATCAGGAAGCCGCCGGCCGGGATCCGGGCCGGGGCCGCAAGGGACGCCGGACGCCGCCGCCACGTCCGGAACCGCGCCCTGGGGTTCCGGACGTCCCGGACGGAAAACGCTGTCCCCCTCCCGGGCCGTTCCCGGCCCTGTCATCCCCTGGCCGCCCGGCGGCATCATCCCGACACGCCCCGGCCGGCGGGGTCATCCGCCGGCGCCGGGCGACAGGCCCTCAGGGATCCGAGTCAGGCGTCCGGCCGTCTCCTTCAGGGCCTCGCGGGGTTCTCCCCCTTCCACGGGAAGGGCCCGGACGGCCCCTTCAGGACCCCCGATCCGGCGCGGTCCCGGCCGGACGGGGGGGACGGGCGGATCCGCCTCCCCGGGCCGCGGCGGGCGCGGCGCCGCGGGGGCCGGAGGGTCCAGGGAAGCCCGTGGGACGTGTCCGCGGAGGTGACGGGCCCTGGGATCTTCATCCCGGTTCAGACCGGACGCGTGATCCCGGATCCGGCCCGTCCGCCCGTCTCGGCGATCGGAATCGGCATGGGGATCGCCCGGTCCGCCACCCTTCCGGACGGGACGTTCAGCGGGCCGCTCAACCCCCTGGGAAGCGGCTGAAAGGGCCGTCCGGGGCGCGGCGGGACCCGTCCCGGAAGGGGAAGGATGCAGGGGCCGGCTCAGGGCCGGGGGGAAGACGGCGCGGATCCGGCGCGGGACTGCGGGCGCCCGCCTGCATTCCCTCCGGGGGCCCCGGCCGCGATCGGCCGGGACCGCGCCGCCGCGGCGGCCGGGGATCCGAAGGCGGCGGGCATGTCCGCCCCCGCCGGGGGGACGCCGGAGGGGCCCGGCCGCCACCTGGCGGCCGGGAGCGCGCCGGGCCGGGCGATCCCGG
>JAITEZ010000162.1 GCA_031281735.1 Deltaproteobacteria bacterium
CCTTCCTCCCGGAGAACAAGCCCTACCACGACATGGAGGACGTGTCCTTCACCTACTCGAAGATCACCTGGACCTACAACGACGGCAACATAGAGTACACGGACGACTGGAAGGCCTGACGAGGGCCCCCCGGACGGCAATGGAGCCGGGCGGGGCCTGCCCCGGAAGGCCGGATCCGCCCGGTACGCTTCGCGGCCGGAGGCGGGGGAGCGGGGACTCGTGCCCCATCCCCCCGCCTCCGGCCTTCGCTTTTCCCGGGCCGCAGGAGATCCCGCGCCGACGCGTCCCCGGCCTCCGGGAACGTCACCCGTGGCTGCAGAGCGCATCCTCCCTGCCGCCGCGCGCACATCCGCTATCCGTCGCTGAGCCTCACAGTTCAGGCGTACCGCCGAATCCGGGCGGCCGGCCGACGTCTCCCGCGACGCCCGGCCCTTTCAACAGGCGGCCGGCGCATGTTATGATTACGCGGTCGCCGGCCTCCGGGCGCGCGGCCGGTGAGACCGCTACCCCGCCGGCCAACCGACCGGACGGGGAGGAGGATGAGCCCGCCCCGTGGCCGGCCGTCACGGATTCCGGCAAGGCGGAGCCTTCACCCCGCACTCGCGCCCTCCCTCCAGCAAAATTGCGAACACGCTCGCCGCGGGAACCTGACCGGACGCGGCGATTTGACATAACCGCTCCGGCCAAACCGGACATCGCGCCTCGACCCGCACTCCCTTCGCGCCGCCGCCGGGCCCGGCGGCCCTTGCCGCCGGCACCGACGCACACGTGGATCCCAATCCCTCGCCCGTACCCGCCGCAGGCGGGATCGCCCATCGCCCGCCGGCACCCGCAACGGCCATCGGCCCCGTTACGCCCGGGGGACGCCACCGGCCGCGGGCGCCCGCCCGCCGCCTGAAGCCTTCACGGGAGGCGCCCTCCCCGGTGCTGCCCCGCCCGCCGGAAGCCGGGGAGGCGGCCGTCGGGGCCCCCGCCGGCGGGCCAGGGCAGGCTTCTGCGGGCACCGGGGGAGACGACCCCTTCCGGCCCGAGGAAAGAGACCCGGCCGCCGCCGCGGAAGCGAGCGCAACCGTGATTCCGTTTCTTTCCGCCCGCCGGTAGCACCGGGACAAGGGCGGGTCGGCGAGGCCGGAACAAGAGGCGGGCGACTGCGGCTTTTTCGCCCCCTTCAACGGGGTCAATTCATCGGGTCCAAGCATTTCGAATAACTTGACTTACCTTTCCTCGTTATTTGTTAAAATAAAATTATATTGATGATTATATATTTGTCCTAGAATGTTCAATATGAAAGCATCTATTGCATTAGCAAAATTTTGTTGCAAACATTTTTAAATAAAACGCTCTTCAATTTTCCTTTTTTACACAACCGGCAGGTACCGCCCACTCGCCTCGCCAATAGCCCCCGCATACCCACCACCTATCCCCGCGAAGATAAGGAGGGCACTTTTGGAGATGCTGGTGGCCCAGACCCTCGAGGCGGACGTCCCGGAACTCGCGGTGAGGGACATCCTCGCCCAGCTGGCTCTCCCGCACCGGCTCAAGAGGAACTCAGCGGCAATAATCCTCTGCCACAACGCCTTCATCGAGTCGGGCGCGGCCAGGGCGGTCTGCGAGCGGCTGCCTTTCACCGCGGCCGGGGTGAACACCTTCCTTAACGCCTCCTCGTCCGGCTGCGAGGACGCGATCCTCATGACCGTGTGCGTGCTCACGAGCGACCGGTGCGTCTTCGCGGCGGGCCTCTCGGAACCCATGGATAACGAGGTGGAGGGCCCTGCGGCGAGGCTCTACGTGGGCGCCGAGAACCTCCTGGCCCGCAGGCCGGCGATGGCGCTCCTGTTCGCGCCGCTCTTGCGGTCGCTTCCCGCCGGCGAATTCCTGACGGCGGCCCTGGACAGCGCCTCGGACGGAGTGCCCATCTTCGGGACCGTGGCCGCCGACTACACCACGAACGTGCGGTCGCCCAGGGTGATCTTCGACGGGGAGGCCTACCCGGACCGTGCGGCGCTCATCCTCATCGAGGGGCCCATAGAGCCGCAGTTCGCGGTGGAGCCGGTCTCGCTCGCCAATTCCGTGCCCCACAAGGCCATCGTGACCGGCGCCGCGGGGGACATCGTGACCGAGGTGAACGGCATTCCGGCCCTCGACTTCCTGGAGTCGCTGGGCCTCGCCCAGGACGGCCACATAACGGGCGTCCACACCATCCCGGTGTCGATCGACACTGGGGACGGCGAGCCGCCCGTCGTCCGCGCCATCGTGGCCCAGGGCCCGGGAGGCTCCATCGTCATGGGCGGCACCGTCCCCGCAGGCGCCCTCATGGGCATCGGAGCCATGGACAAGGCCCACATCCTGGCGGGGATGCGGCGGATCTCCCTACGGCAGGGCCTCTCGCCCTCCTCCCCGCTCCTGGTCTACTCCTGCATCACCAGGAACATAGTGCTGGGCTTCGACTACACGCTGGAGGCGGACGCCCTCAGGGAGGGGCTCCGCGGCGGCGGCCCCTTCGCCTTCGCCTACTCCCTGGGGGAGATCTGCCCGGTCCCCCTCAGTGGCGGCCGCTGGCGCAACGCCTTCCACAACATGACCCTCGTGGCGGCGTCCCTCTGACGCCTGGCCGCGGGAGAGGGCCTGCGGGGGGTAGGACAGAAGGGTCGCGGATCGCTGGCCAGGGGCAGGGTTCCGGGCCTCGTCAGGTTCCGTTCATACGATATTATAATTTTTTTTTGATGTTTCATGCAATGGTTTTGCCTGATGACGGGCCGGCAGGCGTCCCCGGACGCCGGCACGGCCGCCCCGGAACGGGAGGCCCCGCGTCCGCGCCGGCGGGAGGCGGAGCATGAAAGCCGCGGCTCACCCGCCCGGGCCCGGAGCCGGGGGCCCGGCACCGCCCGGGCGCGTCAGGCGGGGGGGAGGGCACGGAAGCGCACTCCCTTCAAATGCCGTGCGCCAGTATGGTATCATTGACGCCGGCCAGTCTGTCGCGGCCCAGGGGCCGCGGCCTCCCAGCCCCCACCCACGCGGATCCGCCTCGGACGGACGCGGATCCGGCCACAGGATTCCCGATTGACCAAGCCAAGCCCCACGGCGCCGCCCGCTGCCACCACCACCCCGCCCTCCGCGATCCCCCTGGGTTCGCCCCAGGCGCCCACGCTGGAGGATTACCAGAACCTTGAGCTGGAGCTCAGGCGGCAGCGCAGGGAGACCAAGACGGTCATCCGCCAGTACACCTTCCTCCAGGAGCTCATGCAGAGGACCAAGGCGGCGACCGCGGGCAACATGAACCTGTCGGCGGTGCTCGCCGCCGAGCGCAGCTCCAAGGAGATCTTCTTCAACCTGGTGATGCAGAACAGCCAGAACATCATCCTGGTGTTCGACGGGCGCAACCGCCTGCTGTACTGCACCAACTTCTTCCTGCACCTGGCTGACCTCTCCCACTCGGGGCTCGTCATCGGGAGGACGCTGCGGGAGATATTCAGGCGCTACATAAACGAGCCTGACCTGACGAGCCTGGAGCAGGTCTTCTTCCAGGCGGTGCACAACAAGCAGCTGATCAAGTACTCGGTCGTCATCCCCTTCAAGCGGAGCGACAGGCCCAGGACGTTCTCCATCAACGTGACGCCGCTCATGGATCCGGACGTGACCCTCTCGGGGACGCTCCTGCTGTTCCACGACCAGACCGACGTGCTGCAGGCCAGGCAGGCCGAGGAGGCCAACCGCGCCAAGAGCGTGTTCCTCGCCAACATGTCCCACGAGATCCGCACCCCGCTCAACACCATCATGGGGCTCTCCAACGTCGAGCTCCAGAACGATCTCCCGGCCAAGACCCAGGCCAACCTCGAGAAGATCTACTCGGCCGGCGCGAACCTGCTCTCGATAATAAACGACATCCTGGACATCTCCAAGGTCGAGTCGGGCAAGTTCCAGCTCCTGCTGGCGCCCTACAACTTCCCGAGCCTCATCTCGGACGCCATAAACCTCAACGCCTCGCGCATCGCCAACAAGTCGATAGCCCTCGAGCTCGACATCGACCCGGAGACGCCGGTGTCGCTCAAGGGCGACGAGGTGCGCATCAAGCAGATACTGAACAACATCCTCTCCAACGCCTTCAAGTACACGGACAGGGGCGTGGTCAGGCTGAAGGCCTCCGTGACCCGGAGCCCGGACAACAAGAGCTGCTTCCTGACCTTCAGCGTGAGCGACACCGGCCGCGGGATCCGGGCCAAGGATCTCGACCGCATCTTCGGCAACTACGTCCAGATCGACCGGCGGGCCAACCGCTACATCGAGGGGACCGGCCTCGGGCTCTCGATCACCAAGACCCTGGTCGAGCTCATGAACGGCACCATCAGCGTCCAGAGCGAGTTCGGCAAGGGCTCCACCTTCACCGCCTCCATCCTCCAGGAGGTGATGGATCCCGCGCCCATCGGCCACCAGGTGGTGGAGAACATCAAGTCGTTCCGCTTCACGGAGAACAAGCTGTCCCAGTCCAAGACCCTCACCCGCAGCTACATGCCCTACGGCAAGGTGCTGCTGGTGGACGACGTGGCCCCGAACCTGGACGTCGCCAAGGCCCTCATGGAGCCGTACGGTCTCACCGCCCACTGCGCCACCTCCGGCGAGGAGGCGGTGGGCCTAGTGCGCGCGGGCAAGGTCAAGTACGACGTGATCTTCATGGACCAGATGATGCCCAGGATGGACGGCATCGAGGCCGCCCGCATCATCCGCAACGATATCGGGACGGAGTACGCGCGGACCGTGCCCATCATCGCGCTGACCGCCAACGCCCTCGTGGGCATAGAGGAGATGTTCCTCAAGAACGGCTTCCAGGGCTTCATCTCCAAGCCCATAGACATCATGCAGCTGGACGCGATCCTGAACCAGTGGATACGCGATCGCCAGGACGAGGACACGCTCCAGAAGGCCGAGGAGGAGTACCAGGAGCTCCTGGGGCGGCGCCGGGCCAAGGCCGGGCTGGGAGAGGACGAGGGCGACTCCCCGCTCCTCTCCCGCTACATCCCCGGCCTCGACATCGGCGAGGGGCTCGCGCGCTGCGGGGGCCGGGCGGAGCAGTACGTGCCGCTCCTGCAGTCCTGGGCCCGCCACACCCGGATGATCCTGGAGGAGATATCGTCCCTCGAGGGCCTCGATCTCGCCAGCTACGCCATCAAGCTCCACGGCCTCAAGGGGGCCAGCTACGGCATCTGCGCCCACAAGGTGGGCGAGTACGCCTCGGAGCTGGAGGCCGCGGCCAAGCGCGGGGACCACGACTTCATCAAGACAGCCAACCCCGGCTTCATCGTGCTCGCCTACGCCCTCATCTCGGACATCGACTCGCTCTCGGTCGAGGTCAAGACCGGCGAGGAGTCCAGGGACAAGGAGACGCGCCCCGCCCCCGACCCCAGGCTCCTCAGGGACATCATGGACTCCTGCTCCGTCTTCAAGACCTCCCAGATCAAGAAGAACATCCGCGAGCTGAACCGCTACACTTACATGGAGGGGCAGGATCTCGTGGACTGGCTCAGGGAGCAGGCCGAGAACCTGGAGTACGAGTCCATCCGCGACCGCCTGTCCTCCCTGTTCCTGGACGGCTGACCCTCGCCCCTACCCGGGCCGCCCGGCCGCTTTTCCCGGTGCCTTCCGCCCTCTCCCGCTGGATCCTCTTCCGAGACGCGGGCCAGAAGCCGCCCGGCCCGCGCGCCCGCCGCCGGCAGGGCCGGGATCCCCGCCCGCACGAGCAGGGCCGCTTTCGCCAGGCGCGCCGCCCGCCACTCTCGTGCCTTCCCCCCCGCGGATCAGCTCTTCCCGCTTACCGCGTTTCCCGTTTCCCTTTCCCTTCCCGTTTCCCAGGGTTTTCGCTTCCCGGTCTTCCGCCTCTCAGGCATATCACTCACTTCCGAGTACCCCTCAGGGCCGGACTGCCGCCGGGGCCGCCCCCCCTCCCCGACGCGGCCCCTCCCGCGGGTGGCGCCGTGGCGGCGGGCGCCCCTTCCCGGTGGCAGTCCCGCCCGCAGATCCGGAACGCCAGCTGTCCCGCCTACCGGCACATCCCCATGAAACATCTAGTCATCACCATCAACTCCCGCTGCGTGGGGTGCAACAAGTGCTCGCGGGCCTGCCCGGTGGGGCCGGCCAACGTCGTCCACCACGACTACCCCGAAAGGTTCCGCGTCTCCATAGACCAGGGCAAGTGCCTGGCCTGCGGCCGCTGCATAGAGGTCTGCACCCAGGACGCGCGCGACTACCGGGACGACCTGATCCAGTTCCTGCGGGATCTCTCGGCGGGCAAGCGCATCCAGGTCATCGCCACCCCCTCCATGCGGGCGAACTTCCCCGAGTACCGCAGGGTCTACCGGTGGCTCAGATCCGCAGGGGTCGAGGTGATCCACGACGGCAGCCTGGGCTACCTCCTCCACTGCTGGGCCAACGCCGCCTACATACGCCGCTTCCGGCCGTACTCGGCCATCGTCACCCACTGCCCCGTGATCACGGAGTACATCCGCATCTACCGCCAGGAGCTCCTCCCCCGCCTGACGCCCGTACCCATCCCCCAGGTGCTCCAGGCGCTCCACCTCAAGGAGAGCCTCCCCGAGGACACCGCCATAGCGGCCCTCACCCCCTGCATCGCGGCCCCCCGCGAGTTCCAGGAGACGAACGTGATCACCTACAACATCACGTTCCGGAAGCTCAAGGCGCACCTGGAGCGGAAGGGGATCGAGCTCCCCCCCGACGAGGGGGAGGAGCCGGCCTCGTCCGGAGGCTCCGTCCCCATCCCGCCCGACCTCGCGACGGGCCTCTCCAGGCTGCTGGGGCCGGACATCAGGGTGGACGGGGTGCGCTCCGAGGTGGCCCTGCGGCTCCTCGACGACTACGCCACGTCGGACGTCGATCTCGTCCCCCCCGTGCTCGCCCTCTCCTACTGCAACTGCGGCTGCACCCTGGGGACGGCCTCCTGCCAGGACGTCTCGTTCTTCCGGACGGCCTCCTTCCTCTACCAGGAGCGGCGCGAGGAGGCCGCCCGCGAGGAGGAGTTGTCCTCCATCCTGCGGACCTTCGACGAGGAGCTGGAGCTAGAGCGCTTCCTGCAGCCCAGGAGCCCCAAGGGGCTCGTCAACGACTACGTGCCCGAGGAGGACCTGAACGCCGCCCTGCGTCTCCTGGGCAAGTCCCCGGACGGGGCGCGGCAGTTCGACTGCGGCTTCTGCGGCTGCCAGACCTGCCGCGAGATGGCCCGCAAGGTGGCCCTGCACACGAACATCCCCCTCAACTGCGTGACCATGATGCGCCAGACGACGGAGGACTCCAACCGCAAGATAACCGCCTACATCGAGCTCATCCGGAACGTCTCGGAGAACCTCCTCAACCGCGCCGCCGACGACGCCACGGAAGGGGTGGATCAGGCCCTCCTGGCCCTCTGCTACGCCATGGACGGCTTCTCGGCGTCCCTGTGGAAGAACACCTACGACTCCGAGGAGAGGCCCTCCTGCCGCCGGGTGGCCTCCTTCCCCGCCCTGCACCTGAACAACGACTTCAACGTGGTGACCCTGGACGACCCGCCGGGCTGGCTCGAGACGCTGGTGGAGGGCAACTCCATCATGCGGTCCAAGTCCGCCATGAACCTCTCCGAGCAGCAGAAGTTCCTGGGCCGCAACGTGAACTTCCTCGTGCTCGCCCCCGTCATCGCCCAGGGCGACTTCTGGGGCTTCCTCTCCCTCTTCAGGCAGGACGAGGCCCCCCTGACCGATCAGGATCTCTCCGTCATCTCGGTCTGCAGCAACCTGCTGGCCTCCTACCTGATAAACCTCGACCTCATGGGCACCTCGCTCGCCAAGGAGGGTGCCCCCGCCGCCTAGCCGCCGGGGCGGGGCCGCGCCCCGCGCGCCTCCGGCCCGGCGGGCCGGCCCTCCCCGCCCGGCGCCTGCGGGCCGCCCCCCCCGCGGCGGGGCGATCCCCCCCCGGGGGCGCCTCCCGCCCGACCTTTCCCTGACGCCCGCCCGGGCGTCCCCCCCGGCGCGCTTCACGCCCGCCTTTCCCGGACGCCTGCCCGGGCGTCCACCCCGCGCCCGCCCCCCCGAGCCCCGGCCCGGCGGAGGCGGGCGCCCGCGTCCGGCCCCCCGGAGGCGGCAGACGGCAACGGCTACTCCAGAGAAAAGGTGGCAAGAATGACAAAGGTCAAGAAGGCCCTGGTCTCCGCTTCGGACAAGACCGGGCTCGTAGAATTCGTGAAGTTCCTCCAGGACGGGCTGGGCGCGGAGATCCTCTCCACCGGCGGCACCGGCAGGAGCCTGGTGGAGGCCGGGGTCAGGGTGATCCAGGTGGAGGACTACACCCGCTCCCCGGAGCTCCTGAACGGCCGGGTAAAGACCCTCCACCCCAAGGTCCACGCGGGCATCCTCTACCGCCGCGACCTGCCCACCCACGCCGGCGAGATGAAGACCATGGGCTGGGACGGCATCGACATGGTGGTGGTGACGCTCTACCCCTTCGAGCAGGTGATCAAGAAGGCCGGCACCACCCTCGAGGACGCGGTGGAGAACATCGACATCGGCGGGCCCTGCCTCCTGCGCGCCGCGGCCAAGAACCACGCCCACGTGATAGCCGTGTCCGACCCGGACGACTACGGCTGGATCCGCGGGGAGCTGGAGGGGAACGACGGCTGGCTCCCGGAGGCCTCGCGCAGGAAGCTCGCCCAGGCGGCCTTCGCGCGGACCAGCCGTTACGACGCCGCCATCAGCGCCTACCTCGCCGAGAGGCTCTAGCCGGTGATCCGGGCGCCCGCCCGCCGCGCGCCGCGCCCCATTCCGGAGGGGCGCCGGGGCGCCCCGCGCCGGCCCGGTGAGGGGCCGGCCAGCGGGGCGGGCGGGGCCTGCCGCCGGGGCC
>JAITEZ010000290.1 GCA_031281735.1 Deltaproteobacteria bacterium
AGCCTCACCCAGCCGCCTGGCCGGCGGCGGGCTGGGGGAAGGGCGGGCTCGAGGATGCGGGGGACGGCAGGCACTGGCCGGAGGAGGGGGGACATGGCCCGGCGGAGCCTCACCGGGACAGCGGAAAAGGCTCGTTGAACGGGCATGGGCGGGCAGTACCTGCCCGCCGGGGTATGGGCGCGATCCATGACGGCGGGGAGGGCGGATATCACCCGCAACAGCGGTGCGGCCGCGCCGCTACGGATTATGCGGACGGGGAAGGCGGCGCGGACCCGGGCGGCGGGAGCGAGCGGGCAAGGCCTCTCTGCAGGGGTCGCGGAGAGCGGACGCAGCACGGGAAGGAGGCCGGGGGCCGGGAGGGGGGCCCCGGGGCCGCACGGGGGATTTCGGCCGGAAGACGGAGTGGGCATCGCAAGCTCTCCTCTGAACGGGTCGGCCCTGGACGGCGGTGCCGGGCCAGCGGGTATCCTGTGAATGCAGATCATTATTATACCCTTTTGACGGGGTTTCGGCAGGAGTCAACGCGCTGTGGGACGGACGCGGGGATACGGGGAGGCGGATCAGCCAACCCGGATCCCCGGTCTGGGAGAAAGCAGATGCGGGACGATTAGCGGGCGGAGGATGGGTGACGGGTCTTTCAGTCGGCCGGGCGGGGGGGACGGGGGGCGGCCGTAACTGTGTCTGCGAGATGGGGGTGAGACGGGAGTGTGGAGGTTGAGTGGCAGGAAAAAGAAATAATAAAGCCCAGTTATTAATATATATAAAAATATAAGTTTTTAATAGGTTAATATATAAAAATTATAATGTATATAATAAATATAAGTTACAAATATATATTAAAAATATATAAAAATAATATAAATAATATTTAAAAATAATCAACGCTATTAAACTAAATTTTACCGGATCTTGATATGGTAAGTGAGAACGTTAAGAAGGTAGTGAGGTAGTTAAGGAAAGGCAAAGGCCATCGGGGAAGAGAGGCCGCCTGCACAACGGGCGGAAGGCGGGTTCCAGGGCCAGGCGGGTTCCATGGCCAGGCGGGGACCTGTGGTACGGCGGGGACTCTCTCCTGGCATAGGACGGAGCCTCGCCTGGCATCCGCCCCTCCCGGGGTAGTATCCCATTATATAGTAGCAAGCAGGGAAGGCTGCCATGACGCTCCGGCTGGCCTCCCGGTTTGCGGGCTGCGGAGAGGTCTCATGGTCAATACTGCCGGAAGCGTAAGCCGAACATAACTCGCCTGCAGGGTATGCAGCGCAAGCAGGGTATGCGACCTGAGGCCGGTGTACGGTGGATTCCGGAGACGCCAGGTCGCCTCTTCCCCTTTGCGGGGTGATGACGGCACGAGACGGTGATCGCGGCGCGAAGGAGAACCGCGTTGGCCCGGGCCATGGAGCAGCGACTGGCGGGAGCGTTCCCGGGGTCGGCCGCATCGGGCGGGGGCGGTGACCGGCATGTCATGCCGGGCGGAACGGCAAGGCGGCAGCGTGCTGAAACCTGTTTTTCAGCCCCTGTCGGTGGACGCTGGCACGCGGTGGCCGTGCGGAGCACGGGATGTAGACGCTTCATCTGGCCTCGGGCGGAGCGCCCGCGTGCAATCCGGCGTGGTGCCGAATGGCTATAGAGTTGATTTGCGCCGCGAGATGCCCGTGCTCCGCGGCCCTGACGCGCGCTGTCCTTGATACGCGCGGGGCATAGGCATAGGTGCGGCCCCGGAATCGCCCCATGCCAGGTCACTGCGGCACGTCGGCCGGCCTGGGGGACGTGACTGCCGCGCGGCGGCGGCCCATGATCATGAAACGGCGGGACCGGAAAACGCTAGCGGTTGATGCGTCCCGAGGGAAACGCGCGGGGCGCGACATGCCGGAAGGCGGAAGGCACCGCATGAAAGGCTTCGAAGAGGCCATGGCGGGGGACGGCGGTTCCGCCGCGCATCGGCGCTGAATTTGAAGACGGCGAGCGGCGTAGCCGCCGGAGGTTGCGGCATGCGGCTGAGTAGGGCATGAGGGAAGCGTGTTGCCGCCGTGCGTGCGCCGCAGGCGCGGCGTGTGTCTCCAGCGTTGCCGCGGCGTCATGTAAGGAAAACCTCACGTCATGAGGACGGATGCTGGAAATCCCCGGTGGATGATTCCGTCCTCTCAAAGGCGAGTGAAAATGATACCGCGCCAGCCGGGGAAGGAAGTGACCGCCACCGCCGCCCGGCAACGGGAGAGAGGCCGTACCGTTGTGAGGTATTATGCAGAATTGCTGGTTTGATTGGATACTACGGAAATGACAGGAAATAATATAAGCCAAATTATCATAAAACCATAGTCTAAAATAGGGCAGAGATCATCATCTATCGTACTGATCATGAAAAAGCGTAACAGCGGGTTAACAATGGTGACTCTGGGAACCACTGGGACAAGCGGATACGCGAGAGGAACCCAATTGCGGAACGCCTTAGCTATTGCCTCTATAGGGAAAGGGAGGGGGTCAGCGGGGCGAGGTGGATATAATACTCACTATATGCGCCAAATTTAATCTTTGGGGTAACCTGTTGGCTACCGTGGGATATCTACGGAACTATGGGGATGCATTCGATCATTTCTGAAGAAACGGGAGGCTAAGAGGCGCAATTGCCGCTTGTAGATCATTACATGATCAGAATCGGCATACCGATAACGGCCGCCCCCGGTGCCGTGTTTCCTTTACGGCGTGGCCGTCGCCACTCGTGCTGACACGCGCCGGACGTTGCCCCGCATAGGGTAATACGCGCGAGTTGCGACAAAAATATTTAAAACCCCTTTCAATTCTTTCGCGGCTGTTGTAACATCCCGTTCATCGATGCCGGCCGTCCGTCGATGCCGGAAACGCCGGCGCCGCAACGTGCGTGCGCCGAGCCTCCCCCGGCCTCATTCCCGGCCGAGTCCAGCGCGCATGGGCCTTCGCCGGCGCAGCGGCTCCAGGCAGGAGGCCGCCGATTCGTGACCGGGATGCCTCCGCTAGTATCTGTATAGAGCTCCCTAGTTCCGCGCGACGCGCATGTTCCGGCGCACCGTCGCGCGCAAGGCCGTCCCGCTGGCGCGCATGCGGCGGCGCCCCATTACACATCCCGCAAGGCGCGCAGCCGCCCCTCTCGACGCTGCCCGTCGGGTGCGCCCCGCTATCCCTGCCCGTCGGGGACGCCCTGCCGCCTTGCGGCGGCGCCGCCCACCAGATGCTCCTTGATCACCGACAGTATCCTGTCACGCGTGCCAGGCTCGTACTTGCCGTTTAGGAGAATCACGAACGACAGCGGCTCGTCCGGCCTGCCTGGCCTCTCGATGTAGCCCGCGAGGGTCTGGATGTCGGTCATGGTCCCCGTCTTGTAGTACACCGAGCGGTCATTGTCGCTCTTGATGAGCGACCGCGCTGGCTCCAGCACGCGCAACACCTCCGCCATCTGGCGCGCCGTCAGGTGGTTGTTGCGGGAAAGCCCGCTCCCCTCCACGAGCGTGAGCTCGGGGAGCCTGTAAAGCCTGAGGAAGTCATGCACAACCTGGCGCCCCTTCTCGAAGTCGCCTGGCGGCCCGTACGCCTCGGCCCCCATGGTCAGGAAAATCTGGTTGGTCATGAAATTGTTCGAGTAACGGAGCAGCTCCCTTATCATCTCCTGCAGGGTTTTCGTCGACCGATGCTCGTAGAAAAGTCGCGCCGTCGGGGGGACAGTCCCCCCCACAGAGACGGAGCCGGAGATCCCGACTCCGCGCCTGACAAGGAGTTCGCGCAGGGTTTCCGCCGCGTTGGTGGCGGCCGCCAGCGGGCTCTCGGAGATGTTCATGTACACGGGGACAGCCTTGCGCCTGCCTTTCCCGCCCCTGCGCGGGATCCCGGAGGCTATCACGCGCGCCGTCGGCGTGAGCGGCGTGCATGGATTCGATTCAACCGCACCAGCCTTCCTGTCGATAAGAAAGCTGACGGTGTTGAAGTTCGCCCCGAACGCTGTGTTGTATGCGTCGTAAGGGTTGCTGGTGAAAGTCACGCCGTCGCCAACCACGCCCTCCTCGAAGAAGGAGCCGTCCACGCGCACGTCGGCCGCGCTGGAGAGACCCTCTAGCTTCAGCCGGTCGGCCAGGCCGCACAGCTCCTCCGACACGAGGTAGGGGTCCCCGTAGCCCTTGATCCACAGGTCGCCGTTCGCGTCGAGGTAGAACTCGGTGCGGAAGCGGTACCCCGGTCCGAGGGATGCGAGGGCCGAGGCGGAGGTGACGAGCTTCAGTATCGATGCCGGGACGTAGTCCCTGTCCGGATTGAGCGATATGAGCTCGCTCGGCTCCCCCCGTGCCGCGTGGTGATCCACCACGAGCACGGCCCCCGAGCCCGCAAGCGCCTTGACGTTGTCCGGCCACGGCAGCGTCTCCGGCGCGGGCCCGGTCCTGACCGCCCTGCCGGGGCTTCGGCGGGTGGCCCGGGAGGACCGTCTCTTTCCCGCCTTATTCTGCCCCTTGCCCCTGGACTTCCTCCCGGCCTGCGCCGTGAGGATCTCACCGGGCGCGGGTGAGTACAGCGTCTGTCCGCCTGTCAGGGTGACCTTCATCGGAATCGGAGCGGCCGCGTCTGCCGCCGCCGTGCCGGGCTCTCCCGCGCCCAGCGCGGACGCCAGGAGCGCGACCGCCAGGAGCTTCAAATGGCTAGGGAACTTCTCGCGATTTTCCATCATCGGGGGGCCTTTCAGCCTTCCGGCCTGAGGTTCGTCGCAATCCTACTGGCGACGCTATTCCTGGCGGCGCAACTGGCCGGCTGCGCCGCCGCGCCCAAGCGTTCGGGCAAGTCCTACGTCATAAACGGCAAGAGATACTACATCCTCGCGACGTCCGAAGGTTACAAGGAGAAGGGGCTCGCCTCCTGGTACGGGGAGCCGTTCCACGGGAGGAAGACGGCCAGCGGCGAGGTCTACGACATGAACGAGATCACGGCCGCCCACAAGACCCTCCCCCTCCACACCTGGGTGGAGGTGGTGAACACAGAGACCAGGCAGTCGCTCCTGCTGAGGATCAACGACCGCGGCCCCTTCGTGGACGGCAGGGTCATCGACCTCTCCAAGGCGGCGGCCAAGCGGCTGGGAGTGTACCGTCCCGGCACCGCCAAGGTGGTGGTCGTGGCAGTGCCCCAGGATCGCCAGAAGCGGCTGAACGATCAGCGGCTGAGGGCAAGGGGTTCCAGGGGGAGCCTGGCCTCGCGCTGAGGCCCGCCACCTGCGGCCGAGTCCCGAAATATGCAGCATTAGGCACCTATGGCGAGATCATGACTGTGTTTTAACACATTTTGTCCCTCCTTGAAAACCCCGGGCGGGCCCTCGCTCGGCCCGGCCTCCCCGGTGCCGTCCGATGCTCGGCCCGGCCTCCCCGGTGCCGTCCGAAGGCCCGCCTTTCCCCGCAACTCGCTTCTGCGGGCCGCCCCCTCCGGGGAGGCGAAGGCACCCGGCCCGCCCCCCTTCCCGTCCCGGCGGGACACCGCTGCCGCCGCCCGAGGCCTCCCGTTGGGGGTCCGGCCTCCCGGGACGCATCCTCCGAGCTCCTAGCCGTCTCCACCCCGCCGCCCGTGCGCCCCTTCCGCCGCCGCCGGATGCGTGTTCCGGCCGCAGCGGCAGGCGACGGGACGCTGCGGCCCCGGGCCCGGGCGGCGCCGCGCCTCCCCCCCGCCGCCCTCCCCCTGCAGCGGTTTCCCGGGGCCTCCTCCGGCTGGCCGCCCGGCGGCGGAGCCGGGCGGCCCCCCGGCCGGGAGCCTCCGGCGGCGTACCGCCGCTCGGGCGCTCCAAGGGATCACGCGGAGGATCGCCGCCGGCTTAGGTTTGCGAGGGCGGCGCCGCAAAAATTGGTGCTCCGGGGGCCTGCCCCGCGCATCCGGCGATCCACGCGGCACCCCGACGTGGTAGACTCTGGGGAGCGAACTGCCCGGCCGGTTCGCGGACCGAGGGAGGCTGGGCCGCCGCGGCTGGGAAGCCAGGCCCGGGCGCGGCACCGTAGTTGCCCGTCCGCCCTGGGACGGACGGGGGAGGCGCGTATGACCGCGCTAGACTCGACGGGGGAGGTCTTCCGGCAGCTCCGGGAGGGGAGGCTCCCGGAAGGCTTCGACGGCTGGGAGGCCCAGGACGGCGAGGACAACTGCCTTGCGCATCTCGCCGCCTCCCTGGACCGCCTGCCGGAGGGATTCTCGCGCTGGGACATAACCGACCGCAACGGCATCCCCGTGGCGTTCGTTGCGGCCGCGAGAGGCTCTCTCCCCGCGGGCTTCTCGGGATGGGGTCTCACCGACCGCAGCGGCCGGACCGTGGCCTCAGTCGCCGCCCGGGCGGGGCGCCTGCCGGAGGGCTTCGACCTCTGGGAGCTCGCCGACCGCGACGGCCGGAAAGTCTGCCACGTGGCGGCCTACTGGGGCACGCTCCCGCCGGGCTTCGACCTCTGGGAGATACGTGATGCCGAGGGGCTCTCGGTGTCGCATCTCGCCGTGCTGGGAGGCCATCTCCCCGCCGGCTTCGACCGCTGGGAGATAACTGACGCCGACGGCAGAACGGTCGCGCACTACGCCGCCGTCCTGGGCACCCTCCCCGAGGGTTTCGACCGCTGGGAGCTGGCCGACAGGGACGGGCGTACCGTGGCCCACGAGGCGGCCCGCCGGGGGAACCTTCCAGACGGCTTCGACCTTTGGGAACTCCCCGACGGCAAAGGCAGCACCGTGTGGATGGAGGCGGCGGAGGCGGGTAAGCTCCCCGAGGGGTTCTGTCTCAGGGGGCTCGATGGCCTCTGTGGGCCGGGGGGGATCCTGGAGAGGGGCCTGAACGGCGCCGAGGAAGCGGGCGGCGTGGCGGGTGAACGGCGCCGGGGGGCCGGAGACTCCGCCCCCCCCCCCGCCCGGGCCGGTGCGCCGACAGGGATGGCGGCCGCTCCGCCCCCGGCCTCAGCCCCCGCCCACGCCCGCGGGAAGACGGAGGCCTGCGGGGCGGCGCCCCTCGCCCCCGTGGCGGCGGCCTCCCGCCCCGCCGAGAAGGCCGCCTCGCCCCCGCCCGCCGTCAGGTCCTCCGGGAAGGGGCCCGTCGGCCCCCCCCCTGTCCGGGATCCGGAGTTCCTGCCCCCCGAGACCCTGTTCCGGATGGCGGCGGAAGGGACGCTCCCGGATGGCTTCGCGCGCTGGGACTTCGTCGATGACACCGGGAGGCCGCTCGCGCACGCGGCGGCCTGGACCGGCAGGCTCCCCCTCGGCTTCGCCCGCTGGGATCTCGCGGACGCCAACGGGCGCACCACCGCGCAGGTCGCCGCCTACCGGGGCACGTTGCCGCCGGATTTCAGCCGCTGGGAGCTGGCGGATCCCAAGGGGAGGACGCCGGCCCACGAGGGGGCACGTTGGGGGACGCTGCCTCCGGATTTCTCGGCCTGGGGGCTGGCGGACGCCAAGGGCAGGACGGTGGCTCACATAGCCGCGGAGGCGGGCAACCTCCCTCCCGGGTTCGCTCGCTGGGAACTGGCCGACCGCGCCGGGAGAAGCGTCGCCCATTACGCCGCGGAGGCGGGCAGGCTCCCGCCGGGTTTCGATCGCTGGGACATCGCCGACCCCTCGGGGTTCACCTGCGCCCACGCCGCCGCCCGCCGCGGCAAGCTCCCGCTGGGCTTCGACCGGTGGGATCTCGCCGACACGAACGGCACCTCGGTCGCGCACGTTGCCCTGCTGCGGGGGCCACTGCCCGGAGATTTCCGGCGCTGGGGCCTGGCGGACAGGGACGGCCAGACGGTGGGGCACCTGGCCTGCCGCCTGAACCTGCTCCCGCCCGGCTTCGACCGCTGGGAGCTCTCGGACAGAAAGGGACGGACGGTCGCCCATGACGCCGCTTACTGGGGCAGGCTGCCGGAGGGGTTCTCCCTCTGGGAGCTCGCCGACCGCAGCGGCAGGACGGCGGCGCACGAGGCCGCGCTAGTGGGCCACCTGCCGAAGGGCTTCGATGCGTGGGCCCTTGCCGACAAGGACGGGTGGAGCGTCGCCCATGCCGCGGCGGCGCGCGGCCACTTGCCGCCCGGCTTCGACCGCTGGGATATAACGGACCGCAACGGCAGGACCGTCGCGCACACGGCTGCCAAGGCGGGGCCTCTCCCCCCGGGTTTCGACCTCTGGGAGCTCGCCGACAGGGACGGCGTCTCCGTGGCACACGAGGCCGCGGCCAGCGGCCATCTGCCCGAGGGCTTCACGCGTCTGGACATCGCCGACAGGCGCGGCAGGACCGTCGGGCAAATCGCCTGGGAGTTCGGCCGGGCCAAGCGCCGCCGGAAGAAGGGATGACCGTCCGCCGGCCGGGGCGCGCTCCTCCGTCACCCGGGCCGCCCGCCTCCTGCCCACCGGGGTGCCCCCCGTAACCCTTGAGCCCTTCCCCTCCGTCTCCGGCACCTGCGTAAGGCGCCCCCTTCCCGCCAGCCCTCTTTCCGCAAGCCCGGATCCCGCCCTCTCCGCCGGCGCCTTCCCGGGCTCCCGCCCGGCCCTCCCCGATCCCGCCCGCATCCCCCCCCCGCTCCCGGCCGTCCTCCGCCCCGGGATTAACGTACGTCCCATCTCCCGCCCCTTCTTGACACCCGGCGGGCCTGACCCTACTATTCACCGGGGGCGCAGCCCCCGGAAAGGAAACAAGTTGACAGCGTCAGACCACGTCCCGGCCGCCAAGGACGTCATCCTGGCCGAGGCCAGGGCCATGGAGCTCCTGGCCGGGACCCTCGACGGCTCCTTCAACAGGGCCGTGGAACTGGTATTCCGTGCCGGCGGCCGTACCGCGCTCACCGGCATCGGCAAGTCCGGGCACGTGGCGAGGAAGACAGCGGCCACCCTGTCCTCCACCGGCACTCCCGCCTTCTTCATCCACCCGTCGGAAGCGGGGCACGGGGACTTGGGCATGCTCACGGCGGGGAAGGACGTGCTGATAGCCTACTCCAACTCCGGGGAGACCCAGGAGCTCGGGGCGATCCTGGGCTTCTGCGCGCGCTTCAGCATCCCCGTGATAGGCGTCACCTCCCGGCCCGGCAGCATGCTGGGGCGCCACGCGGAGGTGGTGGCGGCCCTCCCGGAGGTCTCGGAGGCCTGCCCCCTTGGTTGCGCCCCCACCACCTCCACCGCCATGATGCTCGCCTGGGGGGACGCCCTGGCGCTCTCGCTCCTGTCCGCGCGGGGCTTCACCGTCGAGGACTTCCGGCAGTACCACCCCGGCGGCAAGCTGGGGACGCGGCTGCTCTCGGTCTCGGAGCTGATGCACACCGGGGACGAGATGCCCCTCGCCGCCCCCGGCGATCTCATGGCGGACGCGATCATGACCATGACCGGCAAGCGTCTGGGATGCCTGGGGGTGGTGGAGGGCGGCGTCCTCCGGGGGATCATCACCGACGGGGATCTCCGGCGCCACATGGGGCCGGATCTCCTCAGTTCCCCAGCGCGGGCCGTCATGACGGCCGACCCGGTCGTCTTCGCGCCGGAGATGCTCGCCGCCAAGGCCCTGGCCGTCATGGAGGCCCGGAGCATCACCAACGCCTTCGTCGTGTCCCCCGAGGGGAGGCCCGTGGGCGTGATCCACATCCACGACTGCCTGGGGGCCGGAGTAGTCTGAAAGGCCCGTAAGGATCGCGAGGCCGGGAAGGGCCGGGAGGCGGGGACGGGGTCACAGTTGCAACATCATCCAGGGAGGGACGCCCGCGCAGGCGCGGGATCCTGACCGTGTCCCCGGCCTGTCCGGGCTCCGCGGGGAGGCGTAGCCCAAAGCCATGATTACCACCATGAGCTACCTTCTGTATCTCGTAATAACAATCTACGGGTGGATCGTGCTGCTCCGCGTGCTCGTGAGCTGGTTCGCGCCCAGCCCGCGCTCGCCCTTCATGCTCCTCCTGCGCAGGCTGACCGAACCCGCCCTGCGCCTCGCGCGGCGACTGTTCCCCGTCACCCTGGGCGGCCTGGACTTCTCGCCGGTGGTGCTGCTTGTCTTCCTCTACTTCCTGGGGAACTTCGTGCTCCTGGGGGGCCGGGCCCTGGGCGAGGGGGCCTCGCTGATGGCCCTCCTCCCCGTCTTCGTTTTCTGCCTGGTGGAGCTCGTGAAAAGCCTCACTGTGCTCCTGCTGATCCTCATGGCGGCACGGGCGGTGCTCTCCCTCGTCAAGCCCGACCCCTACAACCCGCTCGCCCTCATCGTCTACGGGTCGACGGAGCCCTTGCTGGCGCCCTTTCGGAACTGGTTCCCCCGGGGGCCCTGGGGGCTGGATCTGCGGGCGGTGCTGTTCATCGTTTTCCTGCTTCTCTTCTACGCCCTCATCCTGCAGAACCTCCAGCTCATGACCGTGGTCTGGGCCCGGCGCTACGGGCTCGGGGCGGGCTACTGAGGTGGCCAGGCTGCGGGTGCGCGTCTCCCCCGGCGCGGCGGCCGACAGGGTGACGGGCCGCAAGGGCGACGAGATAGCCGTGAGCCTCACCGCCCCGCCGGTGGACGGCAGGGCCAACCGGGCGCTCCTGAGGTTTCTCGCCAAGGCCCTGGACGTCAGGGCGGGTGACATGGAGATCGCCACGGGCCTCTCCGCCCGCTCCAAGACCGTCAGCATCGAAGGGATGGACGGGGAGGAGGCCGCCGCGAGGCTCCTGGCGCTCTGCCCCGGCGCGGTGCCGGCCCCCACCGCCGGCGGGGCCGCGCCCGCTGGGGGCAAGGCGGGCTGGCCGGGCAGGGCCGGGGACGGCGGCGGGGGCGACCCGCCCAGCAGGGGAAGGGGCGTGGCCCGCAGGCGTTGAGTCGGTGCCCCCGGGTGCCACGGGCCATGGGGGAGCGCCCTCGGGGCGCGGGAATCAGCCCCGGGATCGGCGATCCGGCAGCAGGGGAAGGGGCGTGGCCCGCAAGGCGTTGAGTCGGTGCCCCCGGGTGCCACGGGCCATGGGGGAGCGCCCTCGGGGCGCGGGAATCAGCCCCGGGACCGGCGATCCGGATCGGTCTGTGGCCTGTCTGCGGGGCGGCCCCCGCAGGAGGCCCCCCCCCGCCTGGAGTCCTGCCGCGAGGGAGCGGGCGCCAGGCAGGATCGCGCCTTCGCCTCGTCCCGGCGCAGCTGTTCGGCGAGGGACTGCGCGGAGTCGAAGCGGATCATGTCCCTGATGCGGCGGATGAACTCCAGGCCCAGCCTCTCCCCGTAGAACTCCTCGTGGAAATCGAACACGAAGGTCTCCACCGTGAGGCTACCGCCCCGGAAGGTGGGGTTGTGGCCGATGCTGGTCATGGCGGGCCGGCTCTCCCCACGGAACAGCGCCCGGACTGCGTAGACCCCCGGCCCGGGGATGAGCTGGAGGATCTGCCCGAGGTTCGCGGTGGGGAAGCCCAGGGTGCGCCCCCGCCTCTGTCCCGGCACCACCTCGCCGTCCAGGCGGTAGGGGCGGCCGAGGATCTTGGCCGCGGCCTCCACGTGCCCCACCTTGAGGAGGCCTCGCAGGTGCGAGCTGGAGAGATCCTCGCCCCCCGGTGCCGTCTGATCCCGGCAGGCCTCGACCGCGATGCCGCGGGCCCTGGCCCAGGACGAGAGGAGCCCGAAGTGGCCCTCCGCCCCGCGCCCGAAGCGGAAGTCGGGGCCGGTCACTATGGCCAGCGCCTCCGTGCGCCTCGTCACCGCCATCTCCAGGAACTCCGCGGGGCCGGTGTCGCTCAGGGTCTCGTCGAAGACCAGGCATCCCAGCGCGTCCAGGCCCATGGCGGACAGGATTTCGGCCTTCTGCCCGAAGGTGGTGAGCACCTCCGGCGCCGCGGAGGGGGAAAGGACGGAGAGAGGGTGCGGGTCGAAGGTCAGGACCAGCGAGGAGCATCTCTTCTCGCGGGCCAGCCGTATCACCCGTTCCACCAGGAACTGGTGGCCGAGGTGAAGCCCGTCGAAGACCCCGAAGGTCAGGACGGTCCGGAGGCTCTGGCCGGCGGGCTCGGCCAGCCAGTCGGGGACAGTTAGCATGGGAGTGATTCCTGCCCGGACGACCCGAACGGGGGGCGCGTCTGCTGGGTGAGGCCCGAGGCGGGGGGCGCGCGCGCCAGGCTCCGGGGGCCGCAGACAGGGTTCCGGGACATGGGGGAAGCGGCGGGAGGGCCGGGAATCGACAGTCCCCGGCCTTCCGGGGGCTTTCGGGATTTCAGGGCGGGATTCATTTTATTCTGGCGGGACCGGATTATCAACGACGGCCGGCAAGCCTCCACCCTGCCGGATCCGGACTCCGGCGGGCGCGGCGGTGCGGCGCCCGCCTCTCCCCGGGCGGTGTCCCCTTCAACCGGGAGGCTGCTGCGGCATCGCTCTGGCCTCGCGCGGCGCGATGCGCGGAGAAACCGACAGCCCGAACGACATGGATTGAGCAAATATTTTATATTAATAAATGATTAAAA
>JAITEZ010000338.1 GCA_031281735.1 Deltaproteobacteria bacterium
CGGCCCCGATCGCCTTCCCGCTCCCATGCGGGAGGCAGCCGATCTTCTCACGAGCCCGGCCGCAGCCTCCCGCGGCCTGGAGGCGCCCTCCCCCCCCCGCTGAGGGGGGGCCGGGGCGCCCATAAAGCCGGGAAGCGCTGGCGGCGGGGGCCGGCCGGCCCCCGCCCGTGCCACCGACGGGTAATGCGCCTGGCGGGGGGCCACCGGGTCGGGCGAGGACGGGCTGGGCCTGCGCCAGGCGGGATTCCTGCCGGGTTCCCCGGCAGGGGGGGAGGAGGCTCCTGGAGTGAAGTGGCCGGTCGGCGGCAGGTGACCGCCGGCGGCCGAGGATCGCCTTTCGGCAACGGCTTGCGGGGGGATGAGCGGCGGCGGCTTCGGACGCTCCGGGCCCCGCCGCACGTCCTGCCTCCGAACGCGGGGGCGGCGCCCGCGTGGCTCCGGCCACGGTCGCCACGCCCCCCAGGAACGCGCCGGGCGGGGTCCGGACTCCCCTCTTACTGTCTGCGGGGTGGGGGAGGACGGGTCCCCCCGGCGCCCTAGCCCGGCTACCCTTACCGTCTGCGCGAGACGGCGGGGACGCCACCGCCCTGCGAGGAGCGAGATGAACACCATTCACCCGAAGAGCACCCCCGCGCGAGACGGCGGGGACGCCACCGCCCTGCGAGGAGCGAGATGAACACCATTCACGAGATGAACACCATTCAACCGAAGAGCACCCCCGCGCCCCGCCGGGTGCAGCTGGTTCCCGGCCCGCCAAGAGCGGCCTCCCCCGGCCTCCCCGCCCGCAGTGACGGCGCGGGAGGCCTTCACCCCCTCCTGCGCCTGCTCGCCGGCCTCGCGGCCCTGGCGGCCGCCTCGGGGGCGGGGGGGCTGCACGGGGACGCCGCGCTTCCCCTGGGCTGGGACAGCCCCGGAGGTGGGCTCGCCCTGGAGGCGGCCGTCAGGAACGGCTTCTTCGCCGAGGAGGGCATAGAGGTCTCCGCGGTCAGGATCCGCCCCGGCGACTTCGCGGGGGCTCTGGCGGACGGGAGGATTGCCGGGGGTGAGCTGGACGGCTCCGTCGTGGCGTTCCCCCGCGACGGGATCCCCGCCGGGCCGGCCGCCGGCCTCTACAGCGGATTCCTGGAGATCAGGGGTCTCAGGAATCAGCCTGAAAGGGTAAGGCTGGCCGTCGAGAGCCTTGGCGGGGGCCCCGCCGTGGCCGCCGCCCGGCATTACCGCGAGCGGGGGATCGACCCCGCGTCCCGGATCGACTGGGTAACGGTGCCCCCGGACGAGCTGGCTGAGGCGGTTCTGGACGGCCGGGCCACGGCCTTCGCACGGTGGGAGGCGCGGAGGGCAGCGCCTGCCGGGGGGCATGGCGCGGGCGCTGCCGGCGGGCATGGCGATGGCTTGGCGGAAGGGCATGCCCATGGGGGCAAGGGGCATTCCCATGGAGGGGGAAAGGAGCATGGACGGGACGGAGGCGGGCATGCGGGGCAGGGGGATGGCGTGGCAGGAGGTTCCGGCGCGGGCGCGGGGGATGAGCGGCTCGCGGTGATCTTCAGCGCCTCGGCGCTTCTCCCGCCGCCCCCCGAGGGAGGCTCCAAGGCCGCCAACCCGCACGCCGGGCACACGGCCTCGCACCATTTCTTCACCTCCTTCGCGGTGCTGGGGAGGGATCTGTATGACAGGGATCCCGGTCTCGCGGCGGCGGCGGTACGGGCCTGGATCCGGGGGGCGGCATGGGTGGGTAACCACCGCTCCGAGGCGGCCAGGATCGGGATCGAGGCCGGGATATGGGACGGGGACGCGGCCTCCCTCGAGAGGGAGATAGCTAGGTACATGTGGATGCCGGGCGTCGCCCACGCCAAGGAGCACCTGAGGTCATACATCCACGAGTGGGTGGGCAGAGGGCTGCTCCCGCCGGGGACGGACGAGGGCGGGTACTTCGACAGGCTCTTCATCCAGGCCCTACCCGACCTCAACTGATTCACGGGGAGGCCGCGGCGGGACGGGAGACGGTGCTCCCGGCCGCCCCGCCCGTCCGGGGCGGGGCGGCCACGCCGCCCTGGTGGGGCCGCTGCGGGTAGACCGGCGAGGCCTGCCTGCCGTGATCGTCCGGTTGCCGCCTGTGCCGGGGCCGGAGGACGGATCCCCCTGGCGGCATGTTTTCGCGCGCCCGCGGCGTGCGCTACGCAGGTCGGCCGCCTCTGGCTCTGCCGGGCGGGGACGGCGGATGCTGACGCGGTAGAGCCGGGCCCCGCTGGCCTGTGGCGGGAGAGCGCGGTCCCCGATGAGGACAGGGGCGGCGGCCATGCCGGCCCGCAACGGCCCTGCGGGGCCGGATGTCCCGCCGGTGGAGCCCCCTGCCTTCCCCTGGCGGATCGACAACGGATCAGCCAGGCTGGGGATCCGCGCGGGGCGATGCCGGTTAGGGGTAAATGATTCCCGGAAGGACTGCGGGAACGTCCGCCCCCGCATGCCGGATGACCAGACCGGGCAATCCATTACCCGTAATTCCCAAGATTTTTGTGACCACAAAAATCAATTTGGGTTCCTCAAAATATAATAATTTATATTATATAAAATATTATAGTAAAAAATAATTTTTAAACTATAAATATATTATTTTATTGAAACCACGATTCTTAGGCGGAGCATATTTGATTCCAAATTATCATTGACAAAGCTATTGTATTATGGTA
>JAITEZ010000371.1 GCA_031281735.1 Deltaproteobacteria bacterium
GGACAAGGTCCAGGACGGGGAGTCGCTGGGGGACTTCACCTTCTTCGCCCACGCGCTCAAGAGCAGCCTCTCCAACATAGGGGCGGACGGGCTGTCGGTACGGGCGGCGGAGCTGGAGGCAGCGGGGCGGGCGGGGGATCTGGCATCGATCCGCGACAACCTGGTAGCCTTCCGGCGGGACCTGCACCTCCTCGGCGTTCGCGTGCGCGAGCTGCTGGCCTACTCCCGCCCCGGCCGCCGGGAGGGCGGCGTGGGTCCGGACTTCTTCCGGCTCCTCGCGGCGCTGCGCACCGCGCTCGATACCTTCGACGTTACCGCCGCCGACAACGCCCTGGAGCGCCTGAAGGCCCTGCCCCTCTCCACCCAGAAGCACGAGGCCGTGGTGGAGATAGCCGACTACGTCCTCACCGCCGACTACCAGAAGGCCATGGAGTCAGTGATCACCCTTGAGGAGGGGATGGCCCCCGCCGACGCCCTCGCCCCGCCCCGGCCCTGAAACGCGGCGCCCTCCTGCACGGCCCGTTGCCCGGTCGTCCCGTCCCGCGCCCCACCGCCGCCCGCGCCCCGCCCTGGCCCTGCTGAACGGGATCCGTCCACGCCGGCGGTTCCCTTCCGGGCGGGGGCTGGCCGTCCCCGCCCGGCTGCGGTCGCCCCCTTCGGGAACCCCTCCACCGGCGAGTCCCCCTCGCCTCACCTGACAGTGCGCCGCTGACCGACTTCGGGGCCCGCCGGAAGGGATGCCTCTCCCCGTCTCCTGCCCCGCACCGCCGCCTCCCGTATTTATCACTACTAGTCCTTCTCCGTCTACCTCTCCCTCAACCACTCCTCTACCTCAATCTCTCTCTCGACCTCCTCCTCATCCTATACCTCATCCTCACACGCTCTCTCTCTTCCTCATCCTCCTCTCAGCACTTTCTTGTCAGTATCGTTTCATTAAATATATTCATAATAACAATGATCACCGTCATCATCCGCCACTTGATGCTTGTCGTCACGGCAGCTGTCAAGCTCCCGGCGATCGTTTCCATCGTTCAGCCCGCTACCGCCTAGGGAAGGCGGCGTCTCACTTGTCCCTGGCTAGGGACGCCGCTGCGGAATAAACTCGGTTTTCGTGTGGTTCAATAGAATTGTACACAACTGAGTCTGTTCCGAGGGAGGCGGGGCCGAGACTGAGCGGCGAGCGGCTTAACCAGCGCTGGCTTAAGTTGCCGACCAGGTCTCTCGCTGAGAGTGGCTCGCCACGAACCTGCTTTTACAGCTCCAGATTGAGTCGCGAAATAATCATCGGCATGTGTTGAGGCATGTTGACAAACGGACTGCTTTTTGATAGAAGAGGCTCACCGGAGAAGAGATTCACTCCTCACCTTCCCCGCCAATAACCGGACGCCCGGGTTCCGTTCACTCCCCTCGGCAGCTGACACCCTGGTCTTTCAGGGGCATCCGCGCCTCCCTCGAGTCCACACACCGGCCCTGCACAGCGCATACCTGTGCTTGTGCCGTCCCTCCACAAACTCTACCACCGAAGCCTTGCTTGATGACAGGGCGGGATGACCTTCCGCGCCGTGCGATGGGAAGATTGCGTCCGCGACTCCTTACCGGGGCCTGCGGCGCAGACTGCCTTTCGGATGGTGCGCCAGGGGCCCCGCGCACTGATCGGATCCCTGCCAGGGGCAGCCTCAGGAAACCCGTGACCCGCCCGAAAGCGACAGTCCCGGAGGCGGCTCCCTCCGGCGACGTGAAGGATCTGCGCTCATTCCGGTTCGGGAGAGTAATGCGCCAGCTGCGGCGGGGTCTACCCGCGCCCGCAGCTGGCGGGTAGTGTTGACTCGGATCCCCTCAGACGGCATTCCTCGGTGACGGCGGCATCGTGCCGGCGCCGCGATGCCTCCTCTTCGGCCGACAGCGCATTGCCATCGCCTGCCGCGGGCCGATAGCCGGTAAGCAAGCGGAAGGGCCCATGGCCTGCAGTATCTGCAGGAAGGGATGACTGCGCCCATCCTGAGCCGGGCGGCGGGCACGCCGGCGGCACCGTCCTGACAGGTCTATTTCAGGTTCCGTTGCCTTCAGAAAAGAAACAAAGGAGAAACATCATGACATCCGAAACGCAGCGAAAGCGCGCGTTGCCGCTGAAGCCGTTGTCCCGGCGCCATGCGCCGCCCGGCGCGACGCGGGCCTGGGTCACGGCGTGGGCGGCCGTATTGCTCGCGGCCACGGGCCTTGCCGCCTTACCGGCTCCCGCCGCCGCCCAGTCCGATGACACGCTACCTCCCACCGTCGTCGTAGGCCGCCAGATTGAGGAGAAGTTGTCGACGGAGCTGGCGGAGTACGGGCACCAGGTCGTTGTCATCCAGGGCGAGGACATAGTCAAGTACGGCTACTCGGATCTCAACGAAGCGCTCGCCAAGATGGCCCCAGGCTTCTCCATCGGTACCAAGAGCAGGGCGGATTACGCCCGCTATTTTATGAACGGCGGGAACCAGATCCTCTTCCTCATCGATGGCGTCCGCGTCAACAACCGGCTTTTCGGCTCCGGCTACATGGACACGTTAGGAGCCCACCAGGTGGAACGGGTCGAGATCCTGTACGGAGGAGAGGGGCTTTTCTACGGCACCGAAGCCACCAACGGGGTGGTGAACATTGTCACCAAGAGGCCCACCCAGGAAGTCACAGGCCAGGTCGGCGTGGCATACGGGTCGCGGAACTTCTACGATGCCTACTGGCATCTCGGCTTCGGGTCCGGGCGGCACCGCTTCCTCGCCGCGGCCAGCTACGACACCTGGGACGGCTACCAGCCCTTCCCTGACTACGCCTACCTCGTCGCAAAAAACTACGAGCCGGTCAAGAGGGGATACGAAAGGCTTAACATCTCCCTCAAGTACGAGACAGAGCTTTACCTGGCCGGGCACAACATGTTCTCGCTCAGCCTCTTCCGTAGCTCCGGCGAGTTCGGCAACCACAGCCCCGCAAACCATGATCAGTTCAACGAGCGCGAGGAGTACGTGGGCATCGCCAAGTGGGAGCATGACGTGTCCCCGAACTACAGCTATTACGTCAAGGCATACCTTCACACCTGGTGGTCGGATTACACCCAGGTTTACAGGGATCACACGGTCAACCCGAATGCTGACAAGGTCAAGTGGGGTTTCGAGGACTGGGGAATCAACTTCCTCAACAGCTTCCGCTCCGACCGCGGGGACGAGCTCATCGTCGGCCTGGACTTCCAGAGCTACTGGGGCCAGGATTACTGGTACAAGATCAAGGCGATACACGAGAAGGTGTACGCCGTCTTCGCTCAGTTCCGCCCTTACTTCAGCTTCTGGGAGGACTGGAAGGTGGCGATAGGAGGCCGCTACAACAGGGCCGACGCGGCCGATTCCTTCATCTGGAACGTCTCCTCCAAGATGCCCTTCCTCGACGAGGACAGGCTCTATCTCAGGTTTAACGTGGGGACCACGTTCCTTCTGCCCACCGCCGAGCAGCTGTTCGTGGATCAACCCACCGGCCCCCTCTACGGGAACCCCGACCTCAAGCCCCAGCGGAGCTTCACCGCCAACGCCGCACTCGGCTCAAGCTCCCCTCTCTACGACATAGAGGTGGGGGGGTTCTATGATCGCACGACCGACAAGTTCGGGACGGACACTACCGGCAAGTACCAGAACATCGCCGGGAGATCGATAACCTACGGTTTCAGCGTGACAGGAGCCCTGCGTCCCGTGGACGGGCTGACCCTCTCCGCTTCCTACACGCGCAACTACTATGAGTCCGTCTCGCCCAACGGCTCGAAGACGACAGTGCTCAACTACCTGCCACGGGCCTTGGCTAAGCTGGGCGTGCAGTACGACGGCTCGCTCGACGGACGCGAATTCGGCTTCGGCGTGTTCGCCACCTGGACTGGCAAGACCTACCAGCAGATCGCCGGCTTCACGAGCCCCCCCGCCTCCCGCCTGTTCCAATACGGCGACTACTGGCTCGTGGACGCGAACCTGTATGTCAAGCCAACGGAAAACTGGAGGGTGACGCTGTCGCTCGCGAACATCTTCGACAAGCAGCACGCGCCCTTCCAGCTCGCTTCCATCGCCGATCCTGATTCGGCCGGTGGCCGCTACGTCTACCCGGCGCCGCAGGGCGCGCCGTTCACGGCCACGCTGGGGGTGTCCTACACCTTCTGATCGGCCGCCACCCGCCTCGGTCGCCCCCGGCATCCCCAGCCCGGTCATGGACACCGGGCAGGGGATGCCGGGGGCTTTTTTCGCCGGGAAGACCGGTCTGGGGCCCCCGGAACCTCGGCCATCCATTCCACATTACCCCGGCCCGCCGCGCGCCGGACGTGCTTCAAGGCCGAAACCGCCGGTTGGCGCGTTACGCCGGAACCCGGCTCCGGCACAGACCCCGGCACGGCAGAGAAGTTGCGCCCCCAAAACGCATGAGGAGGCATTAACGCGACAGTTTTAGTTGGAAAAGCGACTTTTTGCGAGGTTTATTGCGGTCCGCGGAATGGCCCAACTGCCTGGCGGGTCGAGATGCCGCCCGGCAACCGGATCCATCCCGCCTGTAGCTGCCTTGGAGTCATGGCGGCAACGCTACCGGCTTGAGCGCAGGGCCCGTAGCCCCCCCGGGCGGCCGCGGGCATGCAGGCCGCAGCGCGAGCGAACGCTGAGCAGGCCGTGAGATGCAGACCGCGTAAGCCGGCCCGCCATTATGCCTGGCAAGGCCGGTGCCGGCCGGGGGCGAGCGGCCCCTTCCCCGGCGTCCGGAAGCGGGCGGGGGTGACTCAAGAGCGGCAGGGGAAGGCGTCAGCCGATCCCGCCGAGGGAAGGCGGCTGCAATCGCGCAAGCGGCTGGCACCGCCGCGCGGGACGCCCGGACGGCCGGCGCATGTATAGCAGCCTGGGCGCGGAACCTCTGTCCTGCCGCGGGCTCAAAAGTGCCAGAACGGCGGCAGGATGCGGGTTGCCGGCGTACCCGCCCCTGCGCGAGGCGGCGGACGAGTCCGCGGCGCCGACAGCGGGCGCCGCCGGTCAAGTGCGCCGGCAGCCGGGCCGGACGACTCCTGTCCCGGCAAGGGGCCCAGGTCAGGAAAAGCCTGAAGGGAGGGACGGGAAGGGGCGTTGCCGGGAAGCCGGACGCCCCGAGCGCACCCATTCAGAACTGACAGGCTTCACGGGTAGCAGAGAGGGAATGCGGCCCTTCACTCCTGCCCCTCCCACGCGGGAGGGGTAACCCTGATGCGGGCAGGGGGCGAGTCTTTCGGTCCGAGCAAAGACCGGGAAGGAGACGCGGCATGCTTCCGCGGCGAGAGGAGGCCGCGGCCCTCCCCGGGCACGGGGGAGTCGCCGAAGAACCGGCCGGTGAAGCAGAGCCCCAGCCAGCCCCGTGCGGCGCGCGGGGATACCGGCGAGGCCGGTGCCATCATAATCGCAAGCCGGGGGACAGGTCTTAAGGCCCGGCCAGGAGGCCGGGTGCGAGAAAAGCATGTAGGGAATTGAAGGGGGGCCGGCCGGAAATTGTCTGCAGAAGAGCTAATCGCGCCAGACGGTTATATGGTTAATATTAATATTTATATTATTATTAAATAAATATTATATTATTTATTTATAAAAAGGGGTATGACAAGGCCGTTTCTACTGGGACGGGACGGCCGCCATCGGTTTCCCTTCACCTTTCGGCATGTCTCCGGTCACGCGGGCAGCCTTGCCGGTGGCGCAAGGCGTGACTGGCCGCCTCTGCGGCGTCCGGCTAGCCGGGACGCGTCTATGGTGTCAGGCAGACTCCGCAGGTTATAATGCTGGCTTCCAGCGTCCCGGGCGATGCCCGATGTCTGCCGGGACGCGGACTGTTCCCCCACCCGCCCAGACTGCCTTGAAAAACCCGGGATCCTTATTCCGGACTGCTCCCTTCCCTCCGCCCGCTTGTGGCAGCCTGGGGGGAGTCACCACCCGTGAGCAATATGAGACCCTCTTCCCTGCCGCTCCCTTCCCCTTCCCTCCCCGCCCTCGCCCTGGCGGCCCTACTTCTGGCGTCCCTCTCGGCCGCCCAGCCCCTGACGGCCCGAGAGTTCCCGCCGGAGGACGCGACCGCCCCCGTTGCCGGGCCGTCAGGCGTTCAGGGGGCCGACCGGGCTGCGGATCCCGCCGAGGACAAGACACCTGACGCCGGGAGTGGCGGTGTCGTAAAGAACACGGCGGCGGGTGCGTCGCCCGGCGGGGCCGCCGGGGCCGTCCCTTCCGCCGGGTCGGCAGAAGCCCCGCCGGAAGCCCCCCCCGTGATCGAGGGCCCTCCCGGCCCCCCCCCCCCCCAGGGCGGGGGCGGGCCCCCGCCCCCCCGGGGCGCCCCCCCCCCCCGGCCCCCCCCAGGCCCCGAAGGGAG
>JAITEZ010000374.1 GCA_031281735.1 Deltaproteobacteria bacterium
CCTTCCGCCTCCCGAACGGGAGACCTCCGTGGGCCCCCGCGCCCGCCGCGGAATGGTCACCGCGGGGGGACGCCATGACGTTCGGTCATTGAAGACCCGCGCGTTGGCCCGCAGGGCTTTCCTTTGGTTCTATGATATTTACATCATGACGTGGTTTGATTTCGGCGGATCAATGGATTAACATTGCCGGGTTCCGGGGCATGATACAGACGCCGCCGTTCCCGGAAGGGGCCATCGGCCGGTTTCTTGACCCCGGGCAGGCCCGGCCAGCGTCCCGGGGGGGCTCCCGCGGGACGCTGGCCGGGGCGGCCGCCTGGGGGCCGTCCCGGCTCCCCAGGCAGGACTTCCCAAACAGGAGCAAACGGGAGGTTGTTTTTTATGGCGTTCATCTTCGAAGCGGGCAAGCACCCGTTCAGGTACATCTACTGCGGTTTCTCGTACCGGGACGCGGACGGCGAGCCTCGCAACCAGAGGGTGCGCGTGGGCCGGGTGGACCGGGCCACGGGCGCCAGGATCTTCTCCGCCGGCGTGGTTGGCGCCCGCGAGATCTCCGGCTATCCCATACCCGAGGAGATCAGGAGGAGGATCGCGGAGGAGGACCGCGACTCCCGCGCCCGGCACCCCCAGTTCTACGGCCGCCTGACCTCGTGCCTCGGGGAGCGCCCCGACAAGTACCGCAAGGGCAAGGGTCCGGTCTTCCGCATGGAGGATCTCGACACGGTGACGCTGCTGGAGGCGGGCGTCTTCCCCCTCCTGGAGAGGGCGGGCGAGGAGACGGGGTTCCTGGGCGCCTTGCGCCGCAGGGCCCGCGGGGCATGGGAGGGGGTGTTCGCGCTCGGGGCCTTCCTGGCGGCCAGGGACGAGGGGCTGGCCGCGGCCGGTCTGTGGCTCAGCGGCACGGACGGCCCGGAGGCCGACCTCTCGGCCGGGGGGATCCTCGGCCTGCTGGAGGGGATCACCTCCGGCGCCGCCTGCGGCCTCGCCCTCGACACCGCGGGCGGAGGCGGGCCCGAGTCCCAGGTGCTGTATTGCCTGGGCGGCGGGGAAGGGGAACCGGCCGTCCTGCCAGTGGGCACGGACACCCTGCTCCCCTGCGGGCCCCTGGGGCCCCCCCCGCGCCGGGCGCCCGGCGCGGGGGCCCCGGACGGCGAGTCTCCCGAGCCTTTCCACGGGTCGCTGGCGGTCAGGCCGCCCTTCCCCGGAGGCCCCCCGGGAGGCATGGAGGGGCTCCTTGAGGCGGTGGGGGGCGGCTCCTTCCTGTGCGAGGCCCCTCCGGGCATCCGGCGGGGCGGCGGCGGGGTCTTCAGGATCCGGCGTTCCGCCGGGGACTCCCGGCCGCTCTGGCTACTCGTGGACAAGGGCGAGAGGGGGGGCCGCCCCCGGGCGGCGGTCTCGGATCGCCGCATGCCCCCCGAGATGGCCTTCGCGCATCTGGGCCACCGGGCGCTGCTGGAGAGGACGCGGGCGGAAGCCCTGGCGAGGCTGGCGGATCTCCTGGGCCCCGCGACCATGGCCGACCTGGCGGACGGGGCTGACGTCGTGGTATTCACGGCGCTCTTCCTCGCCTCACTGGTCGCCCGGGCCGCCCGGTCCTCGCCGGGTCTCAAGGGGCTGCCGCACTCCGAGATCCTCAGGCAGATGGGCGGAGTCCGCAGGGTGGGGATCGCGCGGATCCGCTACGTCAAGGCCCTGAGCCCGATCCAGGCGGAGATCTTCAGGGCTTTCGGGGTAAACGACTGGGAGCTCAGGGCGATCTCGGGACAGGCGTACATGGCCGTCTGAGCACCTGGAGGCCCACGCGGGCTCCGGGCTGGTTTCCGTCCTCATCAGGCAGGCAGCGAGGCAGAGGCCGGGGGTTGCCCCGGACGGCGCGCCGAGTCGCGCGGGTAATTTTACACGGAGTTTCGGGGAGCGGCCCGTCGCTGGGAAGCGGAGGGCCGGCATCCCCAGGTTAGCTGCCCCGGGCGGAAACACCATCAGCTGTCCCGCGCTGGCGGACCGCCCCCGCCGGCGGCCGTCGGCCTGGCCGGGCCTTGCCGGCGCCAGCGGATGATCTGCGCCGCTTTCCGAATCCGGATCCGCCTGCAGGCAGGGGGCTTCCGGAGGCCGGATACCTGTATCCAGGCGGGTTCCCGTGGCCGGGACAGGCCGCCGGGGAGGGGCGGCTTTCCGGGGGCGTTTCCCGGGGACTGGCTTTGCCGGGACACCTGTGCGCCTGCGGTCGGCCGGGGAGGCCGGCACGGCCCCGGGCCAGCAATACGGCACACGGCGGCGAGGCGGCAGCGGAAAGCGGCGCTCCCCCGGTAATGGAGTGACGGGGATTATGCCGACACCGCTCGCGGCGGGAGACGCGATGCCCGTCTTGGCCGGCAGTCTCGGCTGCCTGTCATGCCGTCCGCCGAGGATTCCCCGATAGCCGGGGGGCCGGGGGCGGTTCGGGAAGGCACGTCTGCATGGGGTCTGATGATGGACCGTCGGCCGGATAACGAGTATCAAAAGCGGTGTCAGACTGCCACCGAGCAGACAACCGTGATTGGAAGGGGGTGCCGGCGGTGATGGCGGCGGGATGCGCTAGAGAGCCGCGCCGTTTTTCCCGGCGACGGTGATCCGGCGGCCCTTCCCCGGCGGCCGCCCGGGAAGCCCTGGACGGCTCCTCGGGCATGGGGCGGCTCCTTCCTGCGCGGGGCCGCTCCGGGCGCCCGAGCGCCCTGCGGCGGGCTAGGGGCCGGCCGGTCAGGATCCCCGGTGGGGCGGCGGGGATGCGCCTCCCGCGTGATTCGGGGAGCCGTCCACGGCGGGGGGGATTCCCCCGGCGGTCTCTACCGGCGGGCGGCCGCGGCCGGCCATGCTCCTCCGCGCACGCCTTTGGCGCGGGGAGGGCAAGAGGCGGCATAGGGAAGAGGCGCGGCAACAAAAAAACGGCCCGAACCACTGGGCTCAGACCGCCATGCAGGAAGAGCGGAAACCCCCGGAAAGGAATGCTGGCGTCCCCAACCGGATTTGAACCGGTGTTGCCGGCGTGAAAGGCCGGCGTCCTGGACCAGACTAGACGATGGGGACGGGGGGTGGTGGGTCGTGCGGGACTCGAACCCACGGCTCTCTGCTTAAAAGGCAGATACTCTACCGACTGAGTTAACGACCCGGGATCTTCGGACGCGTCTTGGCGGAGCCGCGACCTACCTGCCCCAGAGATTCAAAAAGGCCACGGGACCGGAGCCATATGGCCTTGGGGCAGGATTGCCTGGGGGGGAACGGGCTCGCGAGCCCGCCCGGCGCAATCCTGTGAAGACTATAGCAAAATCAGCATTTTGTCAACATGGCATTCCTTTCTCCACACTGGCCGCGGCCCGGTCAGGGGGGGCAGGCTTGAGGACGCGCCATATCACATCTGGGGCCGGAGCGGCGGGAACAGCCCGGTTCTCAGACATCGTCAGGAGTGATTTATGTTTTACTAATCATATTAATCAAATTAAAATATTGGCGAGAGATAAAAAAATAATAATATAATAAATAAAATATCTAGTTGAAATAACTGGCGTGGCGAGCGGAAAGCCTCCCTGTTGCCAGCTGGCGGCCCCATGTCGGGTCCGGATCACGAGAGGGCGGGCGGGTTGGCCGGTGACACGGCCGCTGTTGTCAAAACAGTTCGGGGATCACCTGCCAGATGCCTGTCTTGACCTTGGGGGCCCTGGCTGTCCCCTGGCCGGCTCGCCTTGCCCTCGCGGCCGGAGCCGGGGAGCCCGGAGCCCGTGTCCCGGCAGGCCCCGTCCGCGGGGAGGCGCCGGGGGGCGCGGTATATCCCGGCGCGGATTGCCGCCCCGCTGCCCCTGTGCGCCTGTGCCGCGCGGAGGGGAGGGCGCCCGGCGGGATCCCGCGCGCCTGCGGCGCCCGTGGGGCGCGCATCCCAAAGGCGGGAGAATGCCAGGGGATTGGAATCCGGGGGGGATCCGGAGCCGAGGTTCCTGCTGATGGTGCCGGGGATGTGATATAATTCCAAATTATGGTCGGTTTCGGGACCGATCACGCCTCTATCGCGGCTTGTCCGGCTGCCTTTCCCTCCCCCGCCCGGCCTCCCCGGGCGCGGCCGGCGCGGTCACCGCCGCCATCTTCGGCTGCTGTCATGGACTCATCTTTCGTCATCACCATCGACGGCCCGGCCGGCTCCGGGAAATCCACGCTGGCCCGCTCGCTCTCGGCCGAGCTGGGCTGGCCTTTCCTGGACACCGGGGCGCTCTACCGCGCCGTGGCCGTCGCCGCCGCGGAACTCGGCCTCGGGGGGGCCGGCCCCGAGGCCCTGGCGGATCTGGCCCGCGGCCTGGAGATCGCGGTCGTGCTGGCCCGGGACGTGAGCAGGGTCTCCCTCGCGGGCCGGGACGTGACCGATCTTTTGCGCACGCCGGAGATTTCCGATCTGGCCTCGCGGCTCTCGGCCGTGGCCGGGGTGAGGGGGGCCCTCAGGGATCTCCAGAGAAGCCTCGGCAGCAGGGGAGGGATAGTCACCGAGGGCCGTGATCAGGGCACGGCCATCTTCCCGGAGGCGAGGCTCAAGTTCTTCCTCACGGCGGCCCCGGAGACGCGTGCGGAGCGCCGCGCCCGCGAGCTCGAGGCGAGAGGCCTGGAGGTGGACCGCGCGGCGGTTCTCGCGGCCATCCTGGCACGGGATCTCCAGGACTCCACGCGGGAAACCGACCCGCTGCGGGAGCCGCCGGACTCCGTCCGGGTGGACTCCACCTCGCTAAGCGAGCGGGAGGTGCTGGAACTCATGCTCGCCAGGGCCCGCGAGGTCTTCGGACGGATCTCCGGGCCGGAGGGCCCGGCAGGGTAGGCACCCGGAAGGGCCCCCCGCCGGTCACAGCCACTGACCCGGCCCGCCGGGCGCGGGGCCTTCCCGCGCCGGCGGAGGGTCGCGGCCGCCCTGCCGCCTCCCCCGCGGTGGCCGCCGGACGGCGGCCGGCCGCGCCGCCGCGTCGGTTAGGAAATATTTAGGTTGGTTCACTTCCCGCAGATCATGATAGCCAGTGGACGAGCCGTTCACCGAGTGTCCGCATGCGGCCCGGACCGCATCGCCCGCGTACCCCCTATCCCCGCCAGGAAGCCGCCCGCGGCCCGTGGGACCAGCACGGGAGAACCGTTGGGGGCCTGACATTTCCAGGCGCCGGCCCCAGGGCCGGCGGTTCCATAGCTTGGCAAATGGATACTGCGTCACGTTAACACGATCAGCCGCCTGATCGTTAACGGCCCCTAAGTTGTCGGCAGTCATGGGGGCTCTATGCCCGCATGCCCCGGGCGGGGCTCCCCCAAGCGCCCCGCCCCGCCGGCTCCCGCAGTCCCCCCGCCGCAGGGCGCGCTCCCTGCGGCGGGGCGCGTCACGCGCGCGCCGGGGGGCTCCGCCCCCCGCTCGGCCAGCCGGCCCGCCAGGGCCGCCGGAGGGCGTATGGGTCTCAGGGTGAACATCATTGTCATGCTGGGGGCGGCGGGCCTCGTCATGCTCGCCCTTTTCGGGATCACGGCGAAGATGGCCGGGGACATAGCGGACGGCGTGAGGGCCTCCTCACAGGAGCTCGCCGGCAGCATGTCCGACGAGATCAGGCACTACGCCTTCGAGGCGACGGAGGAGTCCCTGAAGGCGGATCTCAAGCCCTTGTCGGGGATAGTGGGCTGGGCCCAGGAGTCGGCTCTCCTCTCCGCCCTTTACCTCGAGTCGGCCGTACGGGCCGCCGGGACCCTGCCCGGCGGGGACAGGCAGATGCAGTCAGAGATCGAGAGGTTTTTCCGCGGTGCGCTCGACGTCTCCCCCGCCTCCGTGAACGGCATGGGGGCCACCTTCGGCAAGGGGCTCTTCGCGGAGAGTCTCCCGTATTACTTCCCGTACGCCAGCCGGGAGGGGGCGGCGGTCGTCTTTTCCGGCGACCCCGAGATCGAGGGCGAGGAGCCGCCGTACTCGGAAAGGGCCCTCGGCAAGCACCTCAGGGCCGAGATGGATCGCGAGCACTACAGGGCCACGGTGCCCGCAGGGCATCCGCAGGGGGAGCCGCTTCCCCTCAAGGCCTCCTGGACGGCGCCGTACCTGGATAAGGGGACAAGGATCCCGCTCCTGTCGGTCTCCGCCCCCGTGAACGGGCCCCGGGGCCTGGCGGGGGTGTGCTTCGTGGATCTCTCCCTGTCCCTCGTGAACAACCTGCTGGCCGAGTTGACGGGGTACATCCCGGGCACGGTTGCGGTGGCCTTCTCCGTCGAGGACGGGACGGTCCTGAGCTCCATGGAATTCAGGCAGGGGGAGGGGCTTTCCTACCGGGAGGTGCCCGATCCGGCGGCACCCGGGGGGCTGAGGGTCGAGAGTCCCCGGCTGGGCGACACGCAGCTGGGCGCCGCCATCATGGAGATCATCGGGGAGCTGCCCGTGAACGGCTCCGGGATGGGGTCAGCCCGGTTCCGGGACCGCGAGGCGACGATCATGGTCTACAACGAGTCGGGGCTCTTCGGTATCGCCGCCGTGATCCCGGACGAGGAGCTGCTGGCCTCCTATCACCGGGCGGTGAAGACCTCCGCGGCCCTGGACGAGGCCCACACGGGGGAGGTGGCGCGGCTCACGTGGACGGCCGCCGGGGCCGCGGCGGTGATAGCGGTGCTCCTGGCGGCGGTGGTGCTGTTCGTGGTCAGGGCCACCCGCAGGCTGGCGGAGATGGTGACCGGTCTCACCCGCGCCGCGAGGGAGGTCAGGGGCGGCTCCCGCCTCTCCTCGGAGATAGCCGAGCGCCTGGACGAGGAGAACCGCGGCCAGCTGGTGGCCATACGGGAGGCCCTGGAAGTCCTGACGGACGTGGCGGGCAAGGTGCGGGCCAGCGGGGAGGGGTCGCGGGAATGCGGCGCTCACATGGGGCGCGCCGAGATGGAGGTGGCGGGGGGCGTCCGGGCGGCCCGGGCCATGCAGGAGGCCATGGAGGGGATAACCTCGGCCACCAACGAGATAACGAAGATCCTGAAGAACATGGAGGGCATCTCCTTCCAGACGAACCTCCTGGCGCTCAACGCCTCCGTCGAGGCCTCCCGGGCAGGCTCGGCCGGGGCCGGCTTCGCGGTGGTGGCGGAGGCGGTGAGGAATCTCGCCCTCAGATCGGCCGCGGCCTCGGTCGGGGCCGAGGACAAGGTGGGGGACGCGGTGGCCAGGGTGGCGGAGGGTTCCGCCGCCGCGAAGAGGCTCTCGGAGGTCTTCGGCCGGATAACCACGGTGGTGGACGACGTCCTGTCCCGCATGCGCGGCATCGGGGAGTCTTGCCAGGAGGCGGAGTCCTCCCTCGGGACAGTCGTCTCCCGCATGGATCAGCTGAAGAGGACTTCCGAGCGCAACGACGCGCTCTCGGGCCGGTCACGAGAGGCGGCGTCCGGGCTAGCGGAAGGGGCCGCGACCCTGGGCGGGACCGCCGAGGCCCTTTCGGGGCTTGTATCGGGGAACAGGGCGCACCTGAAGTGCATCCCGAGCAGGCCCGCGCTGCGGGGCCGGGAGGATGGCTAGCGCGGGACTCGCGCCCGCGGGGATGGCGGCGGGCGTGTCCGTAGGGGCTCCGGGGGGCGCGGTCTCGGCCCTGGGCCGGATGATACGCGGGATCCGCCAGGGAGCCCCGGAAGCCGCCCGTGGCGGGGGAGGCGCGCCGGGCCGTTCCCGCGCGGGCCAGGGCCGGGGCAGGTGCCGGCCGCCCCGGCTCGCGAGCTGCGGCGCATGTTGCGGCATCCGGGAACCCGCGGGCCGCATGGGGTCGGGGAACCGCGTCCCGCGGAGGCGGGAGGGGGCGACGCCTGCGGCAAGCGGGGCGGAACGGCCCAGAAGACGGAAAGGCCGCAGGCCCCGGAGGGCCTGCGGCGGGAACGGTCTTACGGGTGCTGGAGATTGAGGAAAGGATTAGGGATGGGATTATGGCGCTGGGAATCGTTAAGGCCCGAGGCCTCGGGGAGGGTGATCCGCGGCCACGGGGGCTGGATGCCGCACGGGCGGCGCGCGCCGCCCGCGCGGGGCTTCAGACCCTGACGGAGAAAAGGCTTCCGGGGCCGGGGAGGCGGTTCTGGTAGGCGGCCTGGTAGGCCCTGGGGGCGGCGCCCGCCTCGGCGGGGAAGCCGAGGCCCGGGGAGGGGATCCTCGCGGCGCCCGCGGCCTCGGCCTTGTTGACGAGGGAGAAGAACCCGAGACCGGCGTCGGCCTCGGCCTCGGCGGCGGCGGGCGAGAACGCCTCGATCTCGTCCAGGGCCGACCTGACGGCCGACGCGGCGCCTCTCTCGCCGGTACCGGCGGGGGGCGGGGAGTCCGCGGCATCGGCGGCCTCGTCGGCGAGCCTGTCGGCGGCGCGGCGGGCTATCTCTTCGGCGGAGGGCGCGGCGGCCGACTCCTTCAGATCCTCGGCGGTCTTCGCGGCCTGCTGCCCGGGGGCGGCCCCCTCGCCCGGGAGGGGCCTGGAGACGGCGCGGGGCGCGGCGCCTGCCGCGACGCCCGCGAGGACAGCGTCGGCGTTTTCCGCGGAGACGGCGGTGAGGATCCGGGCCTTGGCGCTGTTCGCCGCCGCGGCGCCTTCCTCGGCTCGGATCCGCGATACGATCTCCTGTGCCTTGGCGGTGACCTCGGCAATCCTGGCCGGGGCCTCGGGGCCGGAGAGGCCTGTCTCCTTGAGCCTGCCCGCTAGGCTCTCGGAGAAGCGGTCCTGCCGGAGCCCGGCCCCGTCGCTTTCCCGGGGGCCCCGCGCCTCGGAGCCGCGGATCTCCCGATCCTCCTGGTAGGCCGCGCCGGAGGCCGGCGGGGCGCCCGGGCGGGAGACCGGCTTGTAACTGTAGCTGAGGGCGTTGTTCGCCATCGACAGCAGTGAGCTAATCATGAGGACAACCCTTCGTGAAACTGGCCCGGCGCGCGGCCGGCGGGACCCGGCACGGGATCCCGGGCGGGCGGGGAGAGCCCCGTTCCTCTCTCGTATCGGACGCCGCTGAGGTTTCTTTAGCGATTTCCCGGAACGGGCGATATTTTTTTACATCACCGGCGGCGGTCATGGCAGGCCCGCGGGACGCCCTCGCATGCCTGCGGCTGGCGCCGCGCGAGGCAAAGCTCGCGCGGCGCCGCGGCATGGCTGCGGCCCGATGCGGGAAAGCTCCGCCGTCACGTCAGATCCGTCTCGGGGGAATCCTCGCTTTCCTCGGCATGCGTGGCTTACAGTTCCGCGCCCCCGCGGGTCTCCCCGAACGCCTGCGGCACCCTTCCCGCAGGGGGGGGGCGGCGCGGCGGGGCGCCGCGCGGTCTGCGGGGTATCCGCGGGAACGGCGCCTCCCGGCTTGCGGCCGAGGCGATCAGGCATGATCAGGGACGGCTGACGGATACCAGACAGCGTCATGGGCCGGCATCATATCTATGCGGTGCGTTTGGGGATTGACGCGACGTGTCAGGGCAATGCCGGCCGGGTAATGCATCTCCTTTGACATACCGGACGGGAAGGCTGTAGGCCGGCGCGTTCTGAAGCCAAAGCGACGCCCGGTGCCGGGCCTTCCGGCCCGGATCCCCGGCGGCAAGCCCGCCAGGTTCCTTGCGACCGCTACCGGCGCCCTCGATCCCCTATGACAACGGCTGTCATCGCCAGGCAGCAGGGCCGCCACCGCCTGCGGCACCCGCAATCCGGATCCCTAAGGAGCGGGAGCGACCGCCCCGCGTCGCCTGCCGGGCCGGCGACCTGGATGCCGCCGCCTCGCGCATTCATGGCCCGGGCGGGCGGCGGACAGTTCCGGGGCTGGCGGAGAGTCCTGGCCTCCGGCCTTCCGCCGCTCACGGCGCGTCCGCACCCGGAGCCCGCGCGATCCCGCGATGAAGGCGGCGTCCGGGGAGGGAGGCCGCGGGATCATCTTCCGGGAACCGCTGCCGACCCGTAGCGGCACGGGCAGGTAGAAAATCGTCGCGGCCGAGGCGGCGTTCCGGGAGGGGAAAGCGGCCTCCCCAGCCGTCCCCGGGCCGATCCCGGCCGCAAACGGGGTGACCCTGTAATCGCCGGCCGCCAGGGAGGCTGGTCACGGGAAGCCTGAGTGTCCGAGAGGCAATCCCCTTCCGGGAACACCCGCAGGGGGGCGACGTGCCCGGCCCGGCGGACGGCCGGATCCGCCAAGGCGGGCAGGGGATCCCCGCACCGGCTGGCCGGGGGGCCTTCGAGAGGGGGAGGGTGCGCGAGCCCGCCCACAGGGGCCGCCTCCTTCAGTGAGCTTCACCGGAAAGCGCCCGTTCGCCAGGATCGGGCCGGGGCGGACGCCGGGGGAACTCCGGACGTCGCGGGAACAGGCGCGGGCTCGCCATCGCCGGGGATCCGGGCCGCCTCCGGGGAAGCCCCGCGGGCGACAGTCCTGGCCGCCCCCCAGGGGGCCCCGCCGCCGGCGGCATTCCCTGACCTGCGCCCTTGAGAGGCCGGGACGGCCCGCGCCGCGCCTCCCAAAGCTTTCCCGGCGCGGGTGCCCGCTTCTGCCGCGCCTTCCCCTCCTTCCCTGCCTTCCCCCCTTCCGCCCGTCTACCCCGGCCCGGGGCCAGCCCCTCCCCCCGTGCCCTCCCCGCCTTCAGGGGCTTCTCCCTCTCCGCGCCCCCGCCTCCGGCCGATGCTCCTGGCTATCTGTGCGCACACGATGAGCTGGATCTGGTGGAAGAACATGAGGGGCAGGATGACGACCCCCGCGGCGGCGGGCGGGAAGAGGACACCCGCCATGGGCACGCCGGCCATGAGGCTCTTCTTGGAACCGCAGAAGAGGAGGGCCGCGCGGTCGGCCGGGCTGAAGCCCAGGAGGCGTCCCGCCAGGGCGGTGAGGAGGAGGGCCAGGGCGAGGAGAAGCAGGCACAGGCCTGCGAGCGGAGGGAGGGCGGCGGGCGAGAGCGCCCGCCAGAGGCCCGCGACGGTGGCGTGCGAGAAGCTCACGTAGACTATGAAGACCACCGACAGCCGGTCGGTGAAGCCTATGAGGCCACCGCGGCGCGCGAGGAAGCCCTTCAGGCGCGGCCGCGCTGCCTGGCCCGCCATGAAGGGGAGAACCAGCTGGAGGAACAGGTCCCAGATGGCGCCGGGGCCCACGGCCGCCGCAGGGATCCGGACGACGAGGGCCGTTATCGCCGGGGTGAGGAGGACGCCCAGGACGCTCGAGGCGGAGGCCGCGCAGACGGCCAGCGCGACGTTCCCCCGCGCGATGGAGGTGAAGGCGATGGAGGACTGGACGGTCGAGGGTAGGGCCGCGAGGAAGAGGATGCCGGCGGCGAGTTCGGGGCCCAGGGCCGTGACGGCGAGGGGCTTCAGGGCCAGGGCCAGGAGCGGGAAAAGCGCGAAGGTCGCGGCGAGGATGACCAGGTGCACCCGGAACGCCGTGAGCCCCCCCAGCAGCGCCTCCCGGGAGAGCTTCGCGCCGTGCAGGAAGAACAGGGCGGCCACCACCAGGCCCGAGAGCGCGGAGGCCGCTCCCGCGGCCGCCCCCCGGGGGGGCAGGAGAAACGAGAGCGCGACCGCGCCCAGTAGCGCGAGGGTGAAGCCGTCCAGCACGCGCCAGAGCCGTCCGGGAATTGATAGCATCCTTGTAACCTGAAATCCCGGTTGATTAATGAATTTATAATACTACATAAGATAGCCCGCTACCTTAATGCGCCTAAATCCCACAAATCATTGCCTAAATTTAAACATCAAGAAAAATGTTGACA
>JAITEZ010000406.1 GCA_031281735.1 Deltaproteobacteria bacterium
GGCTACGTCGGCACCCGCCGGGGCCTCTCCGGCACCGTGAACCTCACCTACAACTTCTAACCCTCTCTGCCTCAGCCCGGCCGGTCCCCCCTCTCTGGCCGGCCGGGCGCCGGGAACGCCTGCGGGCTGCCGCGGGCGTTTCCCGATCCGAAGTGAACGGGCGGCCCCGTATCTTCCGGTGCGGGGCCGTCCTGTTTTCCGGGTTCCTGACTCCCCTGGAAAGAGGCCCTGCCGCCGGGCCGGCTCCCGTGAACTGGCTGAAGCCTACCCGGCCGGGAACGGGCCGGGCGGCCGCCTCTCCCTGGAGCCTTTCGGGACGATGGACTGGATCGGGGACGGCGGCTCAAGGGACGCCCCATCGTTGCAGCTCAGCCTCGTGGGACGATGTCTCGGCTCCCTGACGGAAGCCGTCGGCGGGGCTTCAGGGAGGGAAGGAGGCACTCCGGGCTGCCCTGCCCCGGGTTCCCCGGCTGGCTGGCCCGTCAGCCAGCCGGGGCCTTCGCCTGCCACCCCGGGAGGAGGTCGCAGGTCCGCGTACTGGGGCGGACGTTGCCGCCCTCACGGGGCGGATGCCCCCCGTGCCGCGCAGGGGCGGAAGTCGGCCGGGAGTTCACTGGTCGGCGGACGTGGCTGCCGGTACCAGGGACCGCGGCGCTGGCCGGGACTGTCCCGCTCCCCGTGAACCGTGTGTGCCGCGACCCCGAGGCTGTCGCTCCCGTCGAGCTCTCCTTCCCTCGTGCAGGCCATTCCCGGAAGCATGTGACTTGGGCCGGGCTTGCGCGCTCGGGGCCGTCCCGGCGCCGTACGGCCCTGTGGCCCCTGATGAAACGGATGAAGGCGGGTGAGGGAACGTGCCGCTGGTGTGTCATGAGATGACCCTCGCCCATTGGCACCGCGACGGGTTTCCCGCTGCAGTCTTTCCAGGGGTCCCGGGCCGGCCTGTACCCGGCCGGAGGGGAAGGGGCGGGGGTTTCAGGGGACTTGCCGGTGGACATCCCCCGGCCCAGGCAGTCCGTCCCGCATTCAACCCGGCCAGCTCCGGCTGCACTCGGCTCGGACACGCCCCCACGTGACGCTCACTCTTTCCGCGATGATACCCTCTGCCTCTGCCCCAGCGCGATGATGCCCTCTGGACGTCCGCAATCCTCAACGTGTCGCAGCCGCCTGCCGGAGAACCGGAGACACCCCCCCGCCTCAGGAGCCGACCCGGAGCCGGAGGCTCCACAGGTTCGAGTCCTCTGCAGGACGGCCGGAGAGCTCAGGACGTACCGGTCGCTCCCGTGGTGGCGGATCCACGGTGCCTCCTGGCAGCTTCCACACGGCCTAGGCGAGGGTGGCGATGTGCCTGGCGGTGGCTCCTTTAGCCTACGCCGGTAACGGATCCGTGGCTCCGGCGGGGCCTCACCGGTCATGAACTTGCGGACGGGCCTTGCCTTCAGGGTTCCGCCCCTGACGAAGGGCCAGCGGGTTATGCGGGGCGTAATCATCTCTTGCCGAGGGCGTCTAATCATCTCATTGCCGAGGGCGTCAATGATTAGCGCGGGAGACTGGGGCGGGATGTGAGGGATAGCCTCATGAGGTTGTCCCGTGAGGGTTCCGGGAGGCCGTGTCGAGGATGCTCTTGGGCACGTCCAAGGTGAGGGGCTCAGGTGCCTTGAGGGAGGCCGGGACGGCAGCGTCTTCCGGCGCTCCCCCGATGGTGTCGGCGCTCCCCCGATGGTGCCGGCGCTCCCCCGATGGTGCCGGCGTTCCCCCGACGGCATCCGGCGTTCTCCCGATGGCATCCGGCGTTCTCCCGATGGTATCCGGCTCTCCCCTGATGACAACAGATTGAAGGGAGGGGAGCCTGCCGGCCAGCCCTCAGTACACCGTGAAGGCTCTGGCTATTATTAGGAAAGCCGTGAGGGTGGGCATCCTAAGCCCGGGGAGACGGGGGAATCGGGGCATGGGGCACCAGCCAGAAGGGTGGGCTTGGCGGGCGGGGATCCGTAATAATCTGGGACACCCCGCCGTTCCGGCGTCTCGAGATCCCCGGAACCTGCATCCAGGGGGGAGTTCCTTCAGGGCAGTTGCCATTCTCTGTGTGGTTCGGGAGGGCCAAGGCTCTCCGCAGGCGGAGGGTCTTTCCCGCCCCGTCGGGCATGGGGACGCACAGCCCGCCCCGGTCAACCTGCCGAATCTGGCCGTTCAAGAGCTGAGGCATCGCCCCCCCTGCGCGTGAGCGACACCTCCGGTAACGCAGCCGCCGAGAAGGCCTGCTCGGGTGCGGCCGCAAGCCCCAGGCGTGCCCCGGGACCCTTAGCCCTCGCTGATCACGCACGGAGGCTCCTCTGTCCCGCCCGGCCTCGCGGCCGCACCGGGGCCTTTTGGCGATTCGGATATCCCGGCTTATCCCCTAGCGCCTGACTGAATCACAGGATCCGAGGAGGCGGGCGGGGAAGGGGGCTGGTACGGAGTCGATGCGCAGACCCCTCCCGAACCCGGGAACTGGCTTTTCCGGCGGCATCTGTCAGGCTCACCAGTCGGACAACCGGCCAAGGCTCAGGGTATGGGGGGAATTCCCTCCGGGTAATCTGCTCGTACGGCCTGGAAGATTGAGAGTTAAGGTAAGGATATTGCAAGAAGTCCACGCACTTGCTTCTGTCGGCTTGTCCCTGCTCAGACCCTCTGCCGGTCTGCAGCGGCAGGGGCTGTCTGCGGGAGACATTCTCCTGATTGAAACGAAGTCGTCTTCCCGGAGGTTTGATGAACCCCGGCCCGTGACGGGGCGGATTCCACGTATCCCGTCGGGATGCCCTGGGAGGGGGGCAAGGTAATTCCCCGACGGGGTGATTCGGGACTTGACAAACGGTTGACCGGGCAGTAATCTTCTTTCCATTATCGAGGGTCGTATGAGGGACGAAAGTCCC
>JAITEZ010000143.1 GCA_031281735.1 Deltaproteobacteria bacterium
CGGCTGGGACCGCCGCGGGGGTCTCCCGCGCCTCACCGCGCGGGCCCTGCCGGCCGCCAAAACGCGGGGCCGTGTGCGCGGAAACCCGCGATCGCCATTGCAGGTGGCGATTGCGGGCCCGGGGAAGACGCGACGCGGGACAGGCGCCCCCTACCCGCCGGTCGCGGTAAATTCCGGGGAACGGGGGCTTCTTATCCCTGAGAAGCCGCAGCCGCGAGCCCGGGGAAACACCCGCCCGGAGGAATCACCGATCTCTCAGCCTTCCCCGCCCGCCAGCCCTACCCCGTCCGCGCAGGAGACCAGATGACGGGTTCCCGCTCCCGCCGCCGCTCGGCTGACGGCTCTCCGGGAGTACCGGCCCTCCGTGCGGTAAGGCTTCCGGGGCGATCGGGGCCGAAGCGACCGCCGCAGGTGGTATCCGGCCGGGCCTCGCCAGAAGTCCCCGGACGGGCGGCGCGAGCCGCGGCCGCCGCGACATGCCGGAGGCGCGTCCCTGCATGCCGAGGGGCGCGGTGACCATGAGGCTTCCCGGCATCCTCGCGGAGGCGGACAAAGCGCCTCCCCTGGCACCGGCCCGGGAGGCGCGGCACCGGATCGTCCCGCCTGGAATCTCCAGGCGGGCCCGGCGCACAAGCCGCCCCCCCCCGGCAACCGCGAGGTTCCGCGAGGGGGGGGGCTCAAGGGTGGGTGGTGGGCGGTAAAGGATTCGAACCTTCGACTCCCGGCTTGTAAGGCCGGCACTCTAGCCGCTGAGTTAACCGCCCCGATGGCCCTGTCTAGAAGCGCTGTTCCCGTCCCCCGCGCCCGGGGGTGCTTCCCTCCCCGCCAGGGATCGGCGCCGGTGACCGCGGCGGAGTAGCGCCATCGAGGGATCGCCGTTCCCAGGACAAAAAAAATGTAGAAGCCACGTTCCTGGTTCCAGGCTCCAGGCGGGCGAGCCGGCCCTCGTTCTGGCCGGGTTCACGCCGGACACTATGTTAGACGGCCCGGGAAGGGGCGTCAAGCCCGACCCCTACGGCGTCCGGCGGTCCGCGCGCCAGCTGGCCTCCCGGTTGTCGGCCGGGCGCCGCAGGTTCCCGCGCCCTGGGGCGCCCCCCCGGATGACGATGCGGCGCCGGTCCCGTCCGCGCCGAGGAGGCCGTGTTGACGGCGCGGGCGCAGGGCGCACCGGGCGGGGACGCAGGCGGCGGGGGAGCAGGGCCGGGGGGGCGGCCACCGGAAGCCATCGGGAAACTGGCCCCCGGGATGCGGGCCCGCGGAAGGGGCCAAGACACCACCGGGGCGCGGGACGGCCGGACGAGGCCGCAGCGGCCTTGCGCAAGAACCGCCTCCGACCCGCCGCCGTCCGCCGCAACGGACAGCCCCGCCCGCCAAGTGGCAGGGAGGACCCGGAACTGGCTGCGGCCAGGACTGGTCCCCGGTTATGGGATTCGCGCGGGGCCCCCCCTGCCTCGCACGGCATTTGCCAGGGCTTTCCCGATCCGGCCCCGGCGCTTGAGACCCGGGTCACCCCAGGCGCCGGCACCATGCCCCGCCCCGGGAAGGGCACGCCCCTCGCGGGACCATCCCCATGAACCGCGCGCCTTCCCCGAGAACCCATCGGGAGGACTATCACGCGGGCAGTCACTTCACGTTGACGGACAATTCACCCTGACGGACACCTCATCCAGGCCGTCGTTTCACGCGGGTGGAAACGGCTTAGAGGCATTGTGCTATTTGATACGCCAGTAGCCTACACAAAAGCACATTGGGATTTTTTTACATATAAGTCCAGCTCGCCGCCGTCTTCCCGCCGCGCCCACGAGCCCGGCCTCGCCGGCCTCCCCCGGCTCCTGCCATGGCGAGTCTACTTCCAAGTATCCCCCGGGATCGCGGAACTTGCCAGGGAAGGGCCCCGCGGCACCGGGCGGCGGCCGCAGCGGGCGGCGGCACGATGCCGCGGGCCCCGGACGGCACCCGCGGCCTCCACGTTTCACGCCAGCCAGTTGAGGGATCACTTCCGCAACTTCCGGGAAGACCTTGCGGTCTGAACGGGGCATCCTCCGGAGGGCGCCGGTTCACCGGGACGCGCGGGAAGCCCCGTCCTTCAGGCGGGGAGGGACAGCGCGATCTTCCGGGATCATTTCCCGGACGGCCCTGATTCCCGATACGTCTCCCGGCGGCGGATACCGGGGCGCCGCCGCAGGAAACGGCGGGATACCCCGACGGCCGGCCATGGCCCTGCCGATCCGTACCTGCCTGGAATCCCCGGGTGTCCCGCCGGGGGTCTTCTGCCGGAAGCCCATTGAGCCTGTCCGCCGACCGCGGGATCACGGGGAAGGAGGATGATCCGTCGGCAGACGGACATGATCCGGTTCCCCGTCCATCTCCAGCGGTCTTGCCCCATGGCTGCGCATATATCAAGGGATATTTCATTTAATTCGGCAATATGCCCTTCAAACAGCTTCCTTCTGTAATCTGTAACAAAGACAGGATGAGCGACCAGCCTGCACGCCGGATGGCTGCCGCGGTGAAACCCGCCGGTCCCGTTAACCCCCGATCCCGTCGTCTCCCCGGTGAGTGATTCAGGCATACGGACGGTCTCGATGACAATCCGCAGGGGACACGGGTCCAGGATCAGGAAGCCGCCGGCAGGGATCCGGGCCGGGGCCGCAAGGGACGCCGGACGCCGCCGCCACGTCCGGAACCGCGCCCTGGGGATCCAGACATCCCGGACGGAAAACGCGGCCCCCTCCCGGGCCGTTCCCGGCCGTGTCATCCCCTGGCCGTCCGGCGGCATCATCCCGACACGCCCTCAGGGATCCGTGTCAGGCGTCCGTCCGTCTCCTTCGGAGACCCGCGGGAACCCCCCGTTTCCACGGGAAGGGCCCGGACGGCCCCTTCAGGCCCCCTGTACGGCGCGGTACCTGCTGGACGGAGGGACGGGCGGATCCGCCTCCCCGGGCCGGGGCGGTTCCGCGGGAGCCGGAGGGTTCAGGGAAGCCCGGAGGACGTGACCGCGGAGGTGACGGGCCCGGGGATCTCCATCCCGTTCAGACCGGACGGGTGATCCCGGCTCCGGCCCGTCCGCCCGTCTCGTCGATCGGCATCGGCATCGGCATGTCGATCGGCATCGACAAGGGGATCGCCCGGTCCGCCACCCTTCCGGACGGGCCGTTCACCGGGCCGCCCAACACCCTGGGGAAGTCTGAAAGGCCGGCCGGGGCGCGACGGGACCCGTCCCGGAAGAGGGAAGGCTGCAGGGACCGGCTCAGGGCCGGAAGGAAGGCGACGCGGCTCCGGCGCGGGACTGCCGGACGCTCGCCGGGATTCCCTCCGCGGGGCCCCGGCCGCGACCGGCAGGGGCCGCGCCGCCGCGACGGCCGGGGATCCGAAGGTGACGGGCACGTCCGCCTCCGCCGGGGGGGGACGCCGGAGGGACTCGGCCGCCACTGGCGGCCGGGAGCGCGCCGAACCTGGCGATCCCGGATCAGGGCCGGGGGATGTTCAGGACGATGCCCAGATGGGGACTGGCGGGACGGGGCGGGGGACCCGTCAGGGAGCCGCCCCGGCATGCCGGCCGGACGTGTCCCGCGCGCGGGAGCTCGGACGCCGGGAACCGGCCCTCCCGGGCCGGTTCCCGGCGCCTGGGACGCGGATGCGGGGCAACGCCGGTCATGCCGGCGGCCACGGCGTCCTGGCGGGCCGTCACCGCCTGCGGGGGATGGACGCCCGGGGCCCCCCGCAGGAGCCTCCGGAGAACGGCTCCGGGGGCAGGGAGGCAGGGACCCGCCGCCGGGAAGGGGCGCAGGATCCTATATCCGGAGGGAATCCCCGTCCTTTATCCGGAGGGAATCCCCGTCCTTCAGGGGGGGGGAGGACGTCAATCGTCCCTCCCGGACGCGCGGACGGCGTCGGGGGCGGGGGCAGGCCCGTACCCGCCGTCTCAGCTGGCGCGGCCTTCCGGGGGCGGACCCCCGCCCTCCGGGGGAGGCCCCTCGGCAAGAGCTTCCCCGCTCTCCCGCAGGGGGGGGAGATCCGCCATGGCACCCATCTGGTCGGCACCCTGGCCTTCCGTTACCGGCCGGCCGGCGCCCGCCCGTGCGCCCGGCGGATCGGTGAAGCGCCGGGAGAGTTCCAGGCAACCCTTCACGAGGGCGCGGATGTCCTCAGGGGTCAGGGCGCTCTCATCCGGGCTCACCAGCAGATCAAGCCCCGGCGCGAGGAAAACACGGCTCTGGAGCTGGACGGAGCCGGGCTTGCGGGCATAGCCCCCCCGGACGCCCATCTTCTCCTGGCGGAGATGGAGCCGCACTGCCTCCAGCGACAGCCCGCCGCTGGTGAGCTTCCGGATGTCAAGAAGCTCGCGCAGGTGGTCGGTCGTGTAGTGGGCCCCCCTCCCCTCGCCGATGGGCCGGTCCACCAGGCCCAGCTGGACGTAGTAGCGGATGGTGCGCTTGGTGTAGGATGTGAGGCGGGCCAGGTCCTCCAGGCTAAAGGTGCCGGTGCTGGTCAAGGTGATCTCGAGTCTTCCGGGATGGCGGAACTGGAGAGCAGGGCACCCCTGGCTGACGGCCAGGGGAGCGGTAACCGCTGGGAAGGCGGCCGTCTGGCGGCGCCCGGGCCCTGAACACTTTTCTAATTATACAAGCCAAGAGTAATATTGTCCACCTTGTCTGCCTGTCTACCAGTCTTCCGGCAGGCGTTCAAACCCCCGTCCGCGCGGCCCGCCGGCGCGGGCGGGCATGAGGAGTCCGGATAATGAGAACCCCGCCGGGCCGGCCTGCCGCCCGAACCCCGAATCGCGAAAGGGACGACCGCGATCGCGGGCCGAGAGCCGCCCGGAATCCGGAGGGGGGCCGGAATGGCGACCGGGGCCGCGAACTCCACCTGCCTCCCACCCTCCGCCTTTTCGTGGCGATAAGCGCGCCGGACGATATCGTCCGCCGCCTCCGCAGGGCCCTTGCCGAAAGGCGGGATCTGCTCGAACGCTTCCCGGCATCTCTGCACCTCACGCTGCGCTTCCTGGGGGACATGCCGGAGTCTTCGCTCCCCCTCATCGGGGACGCCCTGGCTTCGGCCGGCGGGCCTCCGGACCCGGAGCTACGCCTGGGCCCCTTGGGGGTTTTCCGCAGGAAAGATGCCGCCACGCTCTGGGCCGGTCTCGACCCCTCCCCTGAACTCCTGGGCCTGAAAGCCAGGGTGGACTCGGCCCTCGCGACACTCCCCCTCCCTCCCCCCCAGGGGGAAAGCCCTGGGCGCTTCACTCCGCATCTGACGATAGCGAGGCTCAAGGCGCGGGGGCCCCAGCCCCCGGCCGACCCCGGTTCTATCCGCCCAGGCGGAACCTTCCGGGCTGGATCCTTCGGCCTCTTCAGCTCCGTCCTCCGCCCGGAAGGCGCGCGGCACACTCTTCTCCGCGCCTATCCCCTCGCCTGAGGCCTTCCCAGCCCGATACCTTCCGGAATCTACCGCGCTCAGGCAGGCACGCCACGCGCGTTCCCGGCCCGAACGCGGAGGGTGGGGACGGCCTCGCCCTCGGTAACCGGTCCAGGCACCGGCCCGCGGGCGGGGCGGGGCGATACAGGCACGGTACCGCCGCGTCTGCTGGAAAGCGCCGTCTCCTCACCGAAACGCGCGGGAAGCCCCGTCCTTCAGGGCGGGGAGGGACAGCGCGATCTTCGGAGTCAACTTTCCAGGCGGCCCTGATTCTCGATGGCCGGGGGGACGCGTGAGGAGCCCGGCCGCCGCGTGGCGGCCAGGAGGGGGCTCAACCGGGCGATCCCGGATCAGGGCCGGGGCATGTTCGTCCCGATGCCCGGCTGGAAGCCCGCGGAACGGGGCGGGAGGCTCGTGAAGGTCCCGCCTCATCATGCCGGCCAGACGTGCCCCGCGCGCGGGCGCGTGGACGCCGGGAACAGGCCCTCCCGGGCCCGTGTTCCGGTGCCTGGAATGCGGATACGGGGACAACGCCGGTCATGTCGGCGCACTCAACGTGCTGGCGGCCGGGCAGGCCGTCGTCGCCTGCGGGGGAGGGGCGCCCGGGGCCCCC
>JAITEZ010000157.1 GCA_031281735.1 Deltaproteobacteria bacterium
GCCCATGCGGTGCCCGCGCCCCGGCGGCGGGATCCCGCCATGGCCGACCGGAGGCCCGGCCCTGGGAACAGCCGGATCCCCCCGCGTCCCCTGCAGGCGCACCCTCGGCCGGAGCCGGGCGCCTCGGGACGCCCGGCCCGGGGAGGCTGGGCGCGGGACGGCCCCTGACGCCCCGCCCGGCGGGCGGGAAATTCCTACCCTGCCTATCCGCCTTCCCCCTGAGCGCCCCGGCAGGGATCACCGTCCCGGCAGCGGGAGGCCCTCCCCTGCTTCTCCAGCTGGATACCGGCGAAGGCGATCCATGGATCCGCGGCGAACGACCGGGCTGGAGCCCGCGCACGCCGCCCGGGGCGCCCCCTCAGCCCCCGTGTCTTCAAGGGTTCATTCCTCGCCCCGCGACGCCTCACGGGCCCGCCGGCGGCGGCGGCCCCGGCCGCCAGGAACCCGCGCATCCGGCGCCTTTCCGGCACTGAAACCGCCCGGATCGGCCCCCGAGGCGCGCTCCTCCCGGCGTAACCCCGGGGTCATGGTCGGGCATCGCGGGGCGGGATCCGCAGCGCCCGGAAAGACCGGTAATTGCGGGGATTTGCGGCCCCCCCGCGCGCACCCCGGAACCCACGCCGCCCGCCGCCCCGGGCGCTTCACGCAAGTTACCGGCATGTCTGACATTCCTGGAAGGTTGTGAAAGACTCCTCTACCCCTTGCGCCCGGGAAAAAAGGTATTATCTTTCTCTGGAGGCAAGGACCTGACCGGCAGCTCCGGCTCTCCCGCCGGGCACCGGGCGCGGGCAGCGCCCGCCACAGAGGCAGTCCAGCTCGGGCCGGTGCCCGCGATGCCGGGCGGGGTGCCGGCAGCCGGCGCCCTCCCTTGATATTTGCGGAGAATCGGCTATCATAATAAACGATGGGCTATCCCGTTCACAGGCAGGGGCGCCCCGGAAACCCAAGAACGGCGCTGGGTCCCCCCCCCGCTCCCGGGCGAGGGGGACGGCGGGCCTTATCGGCAACCACTACAAAGCAAGCACAGCAGGCCAGGAAAGGACACGTCTCATGTACCCCCCGACAGTGATCGAGCAGACCAGCCGGGGCGAGCGCGCCTTCGACATATACTCGCGGCTCCTCAAGGATCGCATCATCATGCTGGGCGAGAGGGTGACCGATGACCTGGCCAACCTCGTCTGCGCCCAGCTCATCTTCCTCGAGGCGGAGGATCCCGACAAGGACATCCACCTTTACATCAACTCCCCCGGCGGGAGCGTCTCCGCCGGCATGGCCATCTTCGACACGATGCGCTTCGTCCGTCCGGCCGTCTCGACCCTGTGCATGGGGCTCGCCGCCAGCATGGGGGCTGTGCTCCTCGCCGCAGGCGCCCCTGGCAAGCGCACGGCGCTCCCCAACGCCAAGATCATGATCCACCAGCCCTCGGGCGGCTTCTCGGGCCAGGCGACCGACATCGAGATCCAGGCCAGGGACATCCAGAAGACCAAGCAGAACGTGAACGAGATAATGTCCAGGCTCACCGGCAAGCCAGTGGAGCAGGTGGCGAGGGACACCGAGCGCGACTACTACATGACCTCGCAGGAGGCCCAGGAATACGGCATAATCGACCAGGTGCTCGTCCAGCGCAAGCCGCCGGAACCCAAGGAAGGCGACGGCGCGAAGAAGGCGGAGCCGGCGGACGCGCCGGCCTCCGAGTGAAAGGGGAGGCTTGAAAGGCGAAGGCAAAGACGGGCCGGGGGGCAACGGCCCCGGCGGCCACGGCGCGGCCCCCGTGACCTGCTCCTTCTGCGGCCGGCCGATCGGCGGAGGGCTCCCCCTCTTCCGAGCGGCGGGTCCCGACGGGGCGGTGGTTTGCTGGTTCTGCGCCCACGCCACGCACTCTCTCGCGGCAAGGGGCGCGCTCCCCAGGATCCCTGACGGCGTCTGTTCCTTCTGCGGCGAGTCCGCCCCTGCCGCCCCCCCGCCCTGCGGACGCCCCGGAGCCGAGGCCGGGGAAAGCCCCGGAGCCCCTGCGGAGGAACGCCCTGAAGCCGCCGCCCCGGGCGAAGGGCTGGACGGCGACCGCTCCCCCTTCCTGGCCTCCGGACCGGGCGGCGAGAGGCTCTGCCCCTCCTGCGCCGCCATGATACTGGAGCTCGCGGAATTCGACGACCCCGTCCTGCACGATTTCCGCGACCCATGGGGCGAGGGCACGGCCCCGCCTGTCTGGTTCGGGCTCCTGGGAGGCTTCTCGCCCCTTACCCTGGTGGGCGGCCCCGCCAGGGGGCCCTCCCCCGGCGCCGGGAAGGCCGCGGAAATCTCCTGCTCCGTCTGCGGCCGCACCCAGAGCCAGGACAACCCCCTCGTCAGCTTCTCCCGCCAGAACCGGCCCGACCTCTTCCTCTGCGAGTCCTGCCTCACGACCGCGTCTGCCATCTTCAGCCGCGTGAGGCCCATCCCCGCCCGGCGGAGGGCGGAATGCTCCGTCTGCGGCGAGCTCCCCTCGCTCGCGAACCCCGTGCTCTCCCTGCCCGGCCCTGCCGCGATGAACATCTGCCTGGACTGCATCGAGCAATGCCGGCAGACGTTCTCGCCCGCCGAGCGCCGCCGGGGGGACTCCTCCGGCCGGAGAACCCTGCGGTTGCCGATCCCCCCCTGGCTAGGCATGGCCCCCATCCACTGGCCCTCCCCGCGCCCTCCCCGCACCGCCCCGGTGTTGCCTCCTGGCACGGGCCCCGGCCAGGAAACGCCCCCCGAGGCCGGGGGCGGCCTCCCCCTCTTCGAGAAGCTCCTCCTCCAGCGGCACTCCAACTGGCGGATAACCTCCTCATTCCGGATGACCGACCAGGTCCGCCGTTTCACCTCGCGGCCCTGCTGCTTCTGCGGCGAGCTCCCCGCCCAGGGCAACGAGATGCTGGTGCTCGGCCCCCTGCGCTCCGATCTGAGGATCTGCGGGAACTGCGTGAGGCTCTACGCCGGCCTGGTCAGGAACTCCCGTCCCAAGCCGGAGGACGCGGACGCCCGTTGCGCCCTGTGCGGGCTCCCCCCGCGCCCGGGACTCGCCATGGTGACCGGCTCCTTCCCCCGGAGGCTCAGGCTCTGCGAGACCTGCATCGAGACCCTCGAGGGCATGCTCCCCCCCGCTCCCCCGGCGGAGGGGGCGGACGTCCCCCCTCCCCTCCCCGGCCCGTCGGCCGGAGCCTCGCCCGAGGCGCCCCTCGGCGCCTCGGGCGAA
>JAITEZ010000259.1 GCA_031281735.1 Deltaproteobacteria bacterium
GGGGGTGGGCACATCGGGGGGCGGGTTTCGGGGGGTGGGCGCGGCCGTTGGGGCGGGGGGGTGGGGTACGGCAGGGCCGCCCGCACGCGGCCCCGGGTGGCGGGGGAAGGGGCCGCCCCCCGGTCAGAAGTCGTCGTCCATCGGGATGGCCTCGTCCAGATCCTTGGAGGGTGGGGCCTTGAAGACCGGCTCCGGGAGCCGGGGGCCTCCCTTGAGCCCGTCCAGGCCTCCGGACGGGTCGTGGCCGGAGGCGGGGGGCGCCGTCACCCCGGAGGCCTGCCCCTCCCGCGCCGGGCGCCGGGCGGGGGGGGCGGCGCCGGCCCCGGGGAGGCCCCCGCCGACGGGATCCCCGGCCCGCAGGCCGGCGGGCCGCCCCGGGGCGCGGGGGTGCGGGGACGCCCGGCGCACGGCGTGACCGTCCGGGGGAGCCCCCTTGAGGATGGCGGAGACCTGGGCCAGGGCCGCGGCGAGCACCCCCGCCTGGCGGCTCAGGTCGCGGGAGATGTTCTCGGCCTCGGCGGCCTCCATCGCGTTCTCCTGGGTCACCTTGTCCATGAGGGCGATGGACTGGTGGATGTCCTGGATGTCGCGGGTCTGGCTCCGTGAGGCCAGGGCGATGCTCTCCACGATGCCCTTGACCTGATCCGAGGTGGCGACCAGCCCGGCGAAGCCGTCCTTGGCCCTCTCGACCAGGAGGGCACCGCCGTTGATGAGGTTGATGCTCGAGGCGAGCATGGAGGTGGTGCTGGCCGCGGCGTCCCGGCTCTTGTTGGCGAGGTTCCGCACCTCGTCCGCCACCACCGCGAAGCCCACCCCGGCCTCCCCCGCCCGGGCGGCCTCCACCGCGGCGTTCAGCGCCAGGATGTTGGTCTGGAAGGCTATCTCCTCGACGCTCTTGACAATCTGGCTCGAGGCCTGGCCGGAGCGGCGGATCTCGTCCATGGCCTTCGCGATGTCCAGCATGCAGAGGTTTGCCTCCTCCACGAGGGCCCTGACCTCGGCCACGTGCCTCTTGGCCTGGTCCGAGTGGCCTGCGTTGCGCTTGGCCATGGAGAGCAGCGTCTCCAGCGAGCTGATGGCGTCCAGGACCGCCTGGGTGTTGTCCGAGGCGCCCTGGGCGATCTGGCGGCTCGACCGCGCGAGGAGCCTCGCCGTCCCGGTCACCTCCCCCGCGCAGCGGTTCAGGCCCCCCATGATGGCCGACAGGGGCCCGATGGCGCTCCGCCGCAGGAGGTACACCGAGGCCGCCCCGACGAGGGCCAGGCACAGGGTGCCCAGGGCCGCGAACAAGGCGACGGACGATGCGCCCGCCGGGGGCAGCCGGGCCGTCGCCATGGCCAGGGCGTCCCGGTAGAGTCCCTCCCGCGCGGCATCGCGACGCGCCGAGGCCTCCTCCCAGGCCTCCCAGGAGGCGGCGAGCCTGTCCGCCTCCTCCCGGAAACGCCGGAGGCTGGCCGCCGGGGGCCCGGAGGAGGCGGCCCGGAAGGCGGGCGACCCCGTGAAGGCGGCCAGCTCGGTGGCGAAGGCCGCTGGCGGCCCGCCCCGCGCGGCCGCCGCGTACAGCCCAGTGACGCGCCTGGCCAGGTCGGCTTCCCCGGGGCCCAGGGCCGCGAGAAGCCCGTCTCCGGCCCCCAGGAAGGCCGCTAGCCTCCCGGCGCGATCAGCCGCCCGCTCCCCCTCCGCGTCCGCGAGGGCCTTCAGCTCCTCCGCCCGCGCCCGGGCCGACTCCGCGGCCACGCTCCAGGGTGAGTCCGGCGGGAAGGCGGGCCGGGCCAGGAAGGCGGCCAGCGAGAGCCCCGCCGACTCCCCCCCGGACGCGGCACCCAGGTGGAAGGCCACCGCCGCCTCCCGGGCCCGTTCCGCCTCGGCGCGCTCCGTCTCGCCCTCGATGTGCCGCAGCACCGCCGCCAGGATGAAAACGGCCCCCAGCACCACCGCCGCGAAAGAGAGGGATATTTTGAGGCTTAGCTTCAGCTTGACCACCCCGGGCCCCCCCTGGCGGTCCCGGGACGTCCCGGTTCCGGGGGGCTTGCGGAAAAAAACCCGGGCGGCCGATGCCCGGGCGTTCCCGAGGCTGCGGCCCGGTGCCGGGAATGCCCATAAAAGTGTAGACCCCTGGCGATCGGCTGTCAACGCTCGCTAGGACTCAGGAGTGTGAGGGGGGACGGCGCCGTCCCGCCGGGGAATCCCCCCATCATACCGGCGGCGAATCCCGCGTCCCGGCCAGGCAGGGGCCCGGGAGGCTCCGGGGCGCCTCCCTGTCACTTCCCGGCGGTTACGGGCGACGAGCCCTCCTGGCTCTCCTGCGCGGGGGGGACGCCAGGGAGGCCCGCGTCCCCTTCCCGGGGGGCGGGGCCAGGATCGGGCTGGAGGGCGGGACCGCTGACGGGGCTCGCGCCTTTCGCTCGCGCCGCCTCCGGCGGCTGGAACTCGGCGGCGGGTTCCAGGGGCGGCTCCGCCACGCCGGGCGGGGGCGCCGGCCTGTCCCCGCGCGGCATCGCCGGAGGGAACGCCGGTACAGGGGAAAGCGGCTGCCGCTCCTCTCCAGGGACCCGGGGGAGTTCCGCGGCGTAAGGCGGGAGCTCGGGCTCGGCATACGGCGGGGCCCCGCCGCGGGAGGCCTCGCCGTCCTCCCGCCGGGGCTGGGCGGCCGGGTCGCCCGCACCCCGCCCCCAGCCGTCCTCCTCCTGGACGAACTCCGGGCCCGGCTCAGGGACGGATCCCGGGCCCGGTTCCGGGACGGTCCCCTGGCCCGTCTCCTGGCCGAACGCCGGGGCGCCCTCCTTATGCTTAGAGGCCCAGAGTACGGCTTCCTCGCGGGCCTCCTCGGCCAGCTCCTCCTCCGTGGGGGCGTTGACGTCCACGCCGTAGGCGCAGACCTTGTTGCCGCCCAGGGTCTTGGCCATGTAGAGGGCCTCGTCGGCCCGGGAGGTGAGGAGCTTCAGCAGCGCCTCGGTGTTCCTGGCCTTGACGGCCGTCCGCTGGGTGAGGGCGGCGATGCCTATGCTGATGGTGATGGGGTCGTGGCAGTTGGGCGCGGGGTCGAAGCGGGAGGCTATCTCGCGCCGCAGGCGCTCGCCAATGTCCAGGCTGTCGTTCAGGTTGGTCTGGGGGAGGAGCAGGACGAACTCCTCCCCGCCGTAGCGGGCGAAGATGTCCGTCTTGCGCTGGAGCTCCCTCACGATGACCGTCGTGTGGATGAGCGCCGCGTCCCCGGAAAGGTGCCCGAAGGTGTCGTTGAACCTCTTGAACTTGTCGAGATCCATCATGAGGAGCGCGAGCTCCTCGCCGCGCCTGCGGACGATCTCGACCTCGCGGCCCCCCGCCTCGTTGAAGTAGCCCCGGTTGTAGATCTTGGTCAGGGGATCGTGGAGGGCGAGATCCCGGTAGTTGCTCTCGCTCGCCTTGAGGGCGGCCTCGACCTGGTCCCGGCGGCGGATCTCCTTCCTGAGCTCCACCGTCAGCTTGGCCAGCTCCTCCTGCTTCTCGCGCAGCTGCCGCTCGTTGCGGGCCAGGCTCGAGGTCATCAGGTTGAAGGCCTCGGAGAACTCCCCCATGTAGTCGACGGTGTGGCTGAAGTCGCCGGAGGCCGCCACCTTGAACTGCCAGGCCAGGTGCTGGAGGTTGGCGAGGATGGCCTTGAGGTTGCCGGACGTGGCGCCCTTCTTCACCATCCGCAGATCGAGCTCGCCCTTGGCGAAGTTTATCAGCGCGTTCTTGATCTCGGAGGTGTGCTGGTAGAGGGAGTGGAAGGTGTCCCAGTCGGCGTACTCCGGGGGCAGGACCGGGGTCTTGTGATCCATGATGACCTTCTCCAGGAACTTGAACATGGACTCCGCGTCCGCCCTGGTGAATGTCCTGAGCCTGCTTTTCTTCGGAGCGTCCTGTGCCACGTTCTATCCCCGCAGGCCTCACCTCCCCCGCAGGCGGGCCTGTCCCGGAGGGGAGACGGCCGCCCGCCCCCGGGTGCGCCCCGCCCCCCCGGCCGCCGCCGCGGGCCGGGAAACCGCGCCCGGGCGAGCGCCCGGGAGGGGGACGCCCGAGGGAATCAGGCCGTCTTGGGCTTGGCCTCGAAGCGGCAGGTGCGCTCGTTGGTGCACCAGCAGTCGATCTCCTTGACGGTGAAGGGCCGCCCCGTGAAGGACTCCATGATGCCGGCGATGAAGCCCTCGTCGTAGACGCAGACCCCGTAGCCGAGCTCGGGGAGCCCGGAGCAGTCCAGATCCTCGGCCACGGTCATGATGCACTGGAGGTTCTCGTCTATCTTCTCCACCTTGAATATGCCGATGCCGATGTCCACCAGGGTGGACTGGAGCTGCTTCACCAGGTCGTTCACGTCCTCCGGCGGGTGATCCAGGGCGTTTTCATAGAAGTGCTTCCCCGCGAGCTCGCCCGCCTCGTAGAAGATCTTGTCCGCCTCCTCGGTGCCGTAGCGCTGCTCCAGGATGTCCCTGGTGCAGAACTGGAGCAGGCGGTAGGCCTCCATGCGGAGCTTGGGGCCGAGGTTGGGCCTGGCGGTGTCCAGATCGCCGATGAGATCCCAGCTGAACCGGTATTTCCTGTCTTCTGACATTCCGTCTCCTTAAGGTCGCGGCTCCCGGCGGGCGCACGGGGCCGCCTTTGGCAAGAGACCGCCTGGCTCGGGCGCCCCCCCTGGTGTCTGGCCGCGCGCGCCTCCCGGACGCGGGGGGGCGTGCCGCACGGCGCTCCCCGCCCTTCACGCCCTTCACGCCACTCGCGCAACCCTGAAATTATATGCCAATCGGCGGGGACGGTCAAACCTTCCGGGCGGATGGCGGCGCGGCGGCCCGCCGGGGACGGGGGGCGGGCGGTGTCAGGACGGGATCTTCCTCCGGAAGGCCAGCATGGTGATGTCGTCCGACTGCGGCGCCTCGCCGCGCCACCGCCGGACGGCGAGGAACAGGGCCCCGCAGGCCGCCTCCGGATCCCGCGGGCAGGCGGCGAGGGCCTCGCCGAGCCTCGCCTGGCCGAAGAGGGCGCCCGAGGCGTCCTGGGCCTCGGTGAGCCCGTCGGTATAGAAGAGGCACAGCTCCCCGTCCTCCAGGGTCGCCTCGCGCCTGCCGTAGCGGATCCCCGGCCATGCGCCCGCCAGCGGGTCCGGCTCGTCCGACTCGAGGAACCTCACCCCGCCCCCCCCCGCCTCCGCCACGGCGGGGGGGTTGTGGCCGGCGTTGGCGAAGGTGAGGACGCCCGTCCGCGCGTCGAAGAGGCCTATGACCAGGGTCACGAACATGGAGCCGGGGTTGCACTCGTTCAGCTGCTCGTTCACGAGGGACATGGCCTCCTCGGGCTGGAGCCCGCTGCGGACCGCCCCCCGGACGTGGGAGACGACCATGGCCATGAAGATGGCGGCGGGGACCCCCTTGCCGGAGACGTCCCCGATGACCAGGCAGCGGCGGCCGCAGGGCGCGGTGAAGAAATCGTAGAGGTCGCCTCCCACCTCCTGGGCGGGCTCGAGGATGGCCGCGGCGTCGAAGCCGGGCGACTTGGGCGCCTCCCGGGGGAGCGGGAGCATCTCAGCCTGGAGCTTGCGGGCGGCGGCGAGCTCGGCCTGGACCACCTCCCTGGCACGGCCCGCCTCCACCACCGCCCTGATGTTGGAGACGAGCGAGAGACCGAAGCGGTCGAAGGCGCCCGCCACCCTGCCCACCTCGTCGCCCCTGGCCGCGAGCGCGTCCCTGCGGAAGAAGCCCTCCGAGGCCGGATCGCTCAGATCCAGCCCCTCGGCCTCCCTGGCCCGCCGCTCGAGGCTCAGGAGCCCGCGGCTGAGGATGCCCGCCGAGACCAGGGCGAAGAGGATCCCCAGCGCCAGCACCGCCGCAACCGTGGCGGACAGCTTCCAGACGAGCTCCCGCGCGGGGGCCGAGATGGCGGAGACGGGCGTGGCGAGCACTATGTACCAGTCCAGCGGCTCGTAGCGCTCCGCCAGGACGATGAACTGGCCGTCGATGCCGGGGAGCGAGGCCGTCTCCTCCGTGAAGCCGCCCGTCAGGGCCCGCGCCCGCAGCCCCTCGGGCAGGCCGGGCGCCTCCCCGGCCTCCAGCGGCGCGCCGCTGGTCAGGAGGGCCTTCCCGTCCCCCCCGTACACCGCCACCCAGGTGTCCGCCCGCACCGGCAGCTCGGCCAGCCGGTAGGAGAGCTGGGCCAGTACCGCCTCCGCGGCGCGGCCAGCACCCTCCCCCGGCGCCGCGGACGGCCCCGCAGGAGTCCCCGGCACCCCGGACGCGTCCGGATCCCCGGCAGGCGGGGCGGAGGCGCCCGGGGAGGGGCTCGCGAAGACATAGACGCTCCTGCCGTCCCCGGACGGGCGCAGAAAGGCCAGGACGGTCCCCGGGCCGTCCCCGCCGCCCTCCCGCAGCAGCCGGAAGATCCCGCCGGGCGGCACGGGCTCCTCGCGTACGAACTCCGCCACGGGCCTCCCCCGCGCGTCCCGCAGGGACTCCAGGGACGGCGGGAGGCCGTGGCCTCCCCCGGACGCGGGGGGGCGCGCCCGCGGTCCCCGGTCGAGGCTGAGGACGCCGGCCACCATCCCCAGCTCGGCGAGGCGCCCGGCCAGGACGGCGGGCAGGGGGCCCGCCGCCGCCCCAGCGGCGCCGGGGTCACGGCCCCCCCCCGGCGCGCCGGCGCGGCCGGTCCCGCCCGAGCCGTCCAGGAAGCCCGCCGCGAGGATCCCCGCGGCCCTCAGCGCGGCCAGGCGGCCCTCGGAACCCTCGGAGCGTTCCGTCTGATAGGCGTGATAGAAGGCGCGGATCTCCCCCGCCAGGATCACGGCCGCCGCCCGGAACCCCTGCCTCTCGCGCTCTATGGCGCTCCGGGCGAGCTCGTCCAGGGAGAAGAGGACGATCGGCGCCGTGGCCAGGAGAACCGTCACCACCAGGAGGAGGGAAGTCTTAAACCTGAAGCCCACGCTCGCCACCCCGCACGCACGGGCCCTCGGCCCCCCGGGATCGCCGCGCGTCTCTCCCGGAGCGCCCGGACAGGGGCGGCGGCCCGGCCGGGGAAGCCGGGAGAGGGGGGGCGGGAGTCGCCCGAACCTCCGGTGAGACGCGAGGAGCCGGCCGGGGGGTCCGCTGGCCGCCCCACGATTATAGCTTAACCCGCAGGGGCCGGCCGCCGGGCCGGATCGCCCCCGGCCCGGCCCGCGCCCCGGGAAGCCCCCGGAGCCGCGGCCGGCGCCGGGCCTCCCGCCGCAGGGGCGATGCCACGCCCCGGCGGGGCGGCTGCGCGCCGCCGGGGCCCGGGCCCGCTCCCCTAGCCCCGGCCCCTGGGGAAGGGCCGGAAGTCCTCGGCCCTGGCGAGCTCCCGGTCCGTGTGCCGGACTCCCTCGGCCTTCAGCCCGCTGGCGCGGATGTCGAACCCCGCCGCCCGGTGGAGGTTGGCACCGGAGAGGTCGGCCCCCCCGAGCCGCGCGCCCGTGAGATCGGCGCGGGAGAAGTCGGCGAAGGGGGCGGAGAGGCCCGAGAGGTCCGCGCCCCTCAGCAGGGCCTTCGCGAAGACGGCCTTGGGGGCGGAGGAACCCTTGAAGGCCGCCCCGGAGAGATCGGCGCCGGAGAAGGTCGCGCCGTCCAGGACGCAGTCGCCGAACACCGCCCCGGGCATGGAGGAGTCCATGAAGACCGCCTGGGGGAGCTGGGAGCCCTCCGCCGCGAAGGAGGCTATCCCGAGCCCCGCGAGCTGCATGCCGGAGCCCTGGGAGGAGACCATCCTCAGGGAGGCGAAGGAGCAGTTCCGGAAGGACGAGAAGTCCATGACGCTCTCGGAGGCCAGGAGCTGCCCGAAGGAGACGTTCAGGAAGAACGCGGAGGTCATGTCCAGGGACTGGAACTCGCAGGGGACGGCGAAACGGCAGTCCATGAACGCGGACTTCCGGAGCAGGGTGCCCCGGATGGCCGGGAGCTCGAACAGGCAGTCGCGGAACACTGCGCCCTCCAGCTTGGCGCCCGAGAAGACCTCCCCGCTGAACCTGCAGCCGTCGAAGGTTGTGCCGGCGAGCGCGGCGCCCCTCAGCGAGTCCCTCTCGAAGGAGCAGCCGCTGAAGCCCGTGCCCGCGAAGCTCCCCGAGAGCGTCCCCCCGGCGAAGACGAGCCCGGACAGGCGCGCCCCGTCCAGGGCGAGGCCTGTCAGCTCCCTCCCCTCGATCCTGCCATCCCCGTCTGCCGCGGCGGTCAGAAGCGCCATGCTCTCTGCGAGATCCATCTCTCTCCCTCTTCCCGGCTCCCGCCCGGCCCTCAGGGGCCGGGCGGGAGCCTGTCCCTCGTCGTCTCAGTGCCCGCCGGCCTGCCCTACCCGGACGGCCTCCCAGGGCCCGCCAGGCCGTCCCGGGGACCCCCCGCCCCTGCGCGACGCCGGGCGGCGCCCTATCTCACCAGCCGCTCGGAGTCCAGCATGAGGACGGTCCTGGTCAGGTCAGCCCCCTGGAAATCTGTGGTGCCGTCCGGGCGCGAGAGATAGAAGTCGGCGGCGAAGAGGCTCGCCCCGGCGAAGACCGCCCCCGAGAGCTGCGCCCCCCCGAAGACGGCCTTCATGAGGTCGCAGCCGTAGAAGTCGGCGCCGCGGAGGTCCGCCTCGTGGAACACGGCCTCCCGGAAGCTCCCGCCCTGGAAGGAGGCCCCCCGGAGAAGCGCCCCCGCGAAGCTCGCGCGGTCGCCCCGCGCCCCCGCGAAGACCGCGCCCGAGACGTCCCGGATGTCGAAGGTGGACCCGGAGACGTCGGCACCCGAGAAGTCCGCCCCGGGGGCCCGCGAGAGGCGGTAGAAGCCTATCCCCGGGGCCGCGGCTTCCTGGAAGACGGCGCGGGAGAGATCGCAGGCGAAGAACGAGCACCTGCCCATCCGCGCCCCGGCGAAGCTCGCCCCGGCGAGGTTGCAGCTGGTGAAGGAGGCGCCCTCCAGATCGCAGCCGGAGAGATCCGCCCCCTGGCCGTCCCAGCGCGCGAAGCTGGCCCCCGCGAGATCCGTCTCCCGTAGATCCAGCGGGAGCCTCGCCCCCACGAAGGAGGCACGGGGAGCCCGGGCCCCCGCGAGCGCGCACCCGGAGAGATCCGCCCCCGCGAGGTCGGCCCCCGAGAGATCCGCCCCCGCCAGCGAGAAGGCGCCTCCCGAGACGCGGGAGAGATCCGCCCCCGCCAGCCGGGCCCCGGAGAGATCCGCCCCACCCAGGAGGCAGCCGTCCAGGGCGGCCCCCGAGAGATCCGCCCCGGCGAGCCGGGCCCCGCTCAGATCCGAGCCCGTGAGCCGGGCGCCCGAGAGGTCGAGCCCGCCGAGATCGATTCCCGAGAGAACGAGCCCCTGCATGACCCTGCCGGAGAGGGAGGCCGCCCCGGCGGGAAGCGGCGTCCCGGCCGCAGGCGCCGGATCGGAGGGCGGCCTGCGGGCCGCCTCCGCCAGCGCCTCGACCTCCGCGCGGGTCGCGAGCACGACGGACCGCCCGGGGGCCGCCGGCCCGGGATCGTCCGGCCCTGCCTCCGGCCCGGCCCCCGGGCCCGGCCCGGGCAGGCCCCCCCCTTCCGGGGCGGTGGGTGGCGGCGCCACGTTCCCCGTCCAGGGGTCGGCGGAGGAGACCGCCGCGAGCGCGGCCGGGTCGGAGACGCCCGCGGACCGCGCCATCTCCGCCAGGCTGGCGAAGCGCCCCGGCTCCTCCAGGCGCAGGCGGGTGATTTCCGGCAGGGCGTCCCAGAGCTGCGGGAACCCGCCCGCGATCCCCTCCAGCGCCTTGCCCAGCGCCGGATCCTTCCAGAAGACCGGCTTCATCGCCCGGAAGTTCCTGAGCATCCTCCCCACGTATGGCGAGGCCCCGATCCCCAGGCCCTGGGTCATGGCCGCCTCGTAGCCGGACAGGGCCTCCGTTATCTCGGCCAGGCCCGCGCCGGGGGGGAGGCCGTCCAGGTGCGCGATGGCCCGCGCCATCGCCCCGGCCTCCTCCGGGGGGAAAAGCCCTCCCTCCGCGAGGGCGTCGGCGAGCGCGACCGGGCCGCCGGGAGCGGGCGGTAGCACGAGCTGCCGGGCGAGCTCGGCGGCCTTCTCCTTCCCCAGCTTCTGGGATAGGAGGGCCTCGAGCCCCCCCGCGGGATCCTCCCGCATGACCGAGGCGAGCCTCGCCCTCTCGACGTGGAGGGCGGCCGTATCGGGCGGGCACCCCGTCAGCCTCGCCCATTCCCCCCCGTACTCCGACAGGGCCCTCTCGAAATCCCCGGCGGACTTGAAGTCGGCCCTGAGCGGCACGGGGAGCCCTGCGGCCCTGGCCAGGCCCTCGGCCTCCTCGGGCGGGACCCCCCCCCTCACGAGTTCCGCGGCCATCCGGGCCTGGTCGGCCGCGGCCCGCTCGGCGGGCGGGAGCGCCGCGGCGGCAGCCGCCTCCGCCGACGCCTTGTCCATCAGCTCGAACCCCTGGTGGATCGCGCCGCCGAAGCGGTCGAGGCTGGCGTTCAGCTCGTCCAAGGTGAGGGGCCTCAGGCCGTTCTCGCCCAGGACGCGGTTGATCTCCGGGAGATCCTCCGCGAGGGTCTTGCGGGCGTCGGCCATCACCGCCGCGGCCGTAACGGGGACGGGCGCTGGGGGCTGCGGGGCGGGGGGGCCCGCGGGAGCCGGCTCCCCGGGACCCGCGCCCGGGCCGGGCGCCCCGCCCCCTGCCGCCGCGGCCCCGGGCGACGGCTCGGGCTCGGGCTCCGGTTCCGGCTCCGGGGCCGGGGCCGGGGGGGCGGTGACCGAGAAGGGCCGGATCACCGGCAGCGGCGGGAAGCCCGCGAGGCCCCTCCCGAAGAGCTCCCCCGGGGGCCCGGCCGGGCAGTAGAGGGGCTCGGCCGCCGCCGCCAGGCCCCAGGCCTCGCTTCCCAGGGGATCCGACAGCCCCGCCATCCCGTGCCAGATCATGATGCCGGCACCGTGGATCGGGAACAGCCACACGGTGTCGAGCGAGAGCCTCACCTCCTCGAACACGAGCCCCCCGGGGGGCGCGGGGGAGGGGGGCGGGACGGCGCCGGGCCCGGTCTCCGCCGCTGGCGGCTCCGGCGGCTCCGCCCCCTGGGGGAGCCTGGCCAGGACGATCCGGGCCGCGAGGCCGGGCAGCCTCCCGGAGAGCCCGGCGCGGTGCGGGTGGATGCCGGACGCCGAGACCGCCTCGTCGCCCCGGAAGAAGCCCTCGCGGAGCCTCTGCCCGGGCTGGGCGAGGGAGAGGGCGTCCATGTCGAAGTCCGCCGGGAACCCCGGCCAGGCGTCCAGGAGCCAGCCGCGGCCGTAGGTGCCAGAGGCGGCTATCCGTGCCCCGAAGGGCTCGGGCAGGGGGGAGGCGGGGGGCGGCCAGGAGGCGGCGAGCGCCCCGCCCGCCGCCCGGAGGTCGGAGACCTGGGGGTAGCCCAGGGCCGCGCCGTAGGCGGTCCTGGTGATGCCGCGGGCCTGCCCGTGGGGGTTGTGGCCGCCGCGGGAGGTGCGCCTCCAGTCGAGGGGGACGGAGACGAAGGGGGCCGGCTCGCCCGGGGCCGGCCCCAGGAGGGGCGCCTCGCCCACGGCCAGGAACTCCCTCGCCGCCTGGCCCACCCGGAACGAGGCCGCGGCCGTCGCGGCCCGCGGCACGCCAGGCGGCGGGTAAGCGTCGGCGACGGCCAGGAACTCCCCCCGTGACTTGGGGAGCCCGTGATCGAGTATCACGCCCTGGTCGGCCAGCCTGCCGAGCGAGCCGGACGCCGCCAGGAAGGCGTCAGCCGGGGACAGGGCGCCCGGCGCCCCGTCCATGTTGAAGCCCAGGAAGGCCGTAACGGCCAGGCAGGGCCTGCCCCCGAAACGCGCCGTCTGGCAGGAAGCCAGAAGCGGGCTCTGTACGAATTTCCTGATCCTCATCCTGGGCCTCCTAGCCGGCCCCGCCGGCGCCTCCCGCCCGATACGTCGCGCGAGCCCTGCGCGGGCCTCCCCGGAGCTGCCGCCGCGGGCCTCCCCGCAGGCCGGCCGCAACAGGCCTTCCCGCGGCTCACCCGAGGCCTATGAACTCGGTTTTCACGTTCACTATCGACAGGCTCTTGAGGGTCAGGGAGGCGGCGTCCATCACGATGCTGGACTGCCCTCCCGCGGCGCTGATCGAGACGGAGGTCATGTGACCGAGCTTGCCCCCCTCGGCGGTGATGGAGAGGGAGTTGTCCGGGCTCTGGGACACGGTGACCCCGTCCGGCTTCAGGCTGACGCTCATGTTCTCTGAGGCCGCGAGCACGGCCTGCCCGGGCTTCATCTTGAGGGACGTGCTGGAGTCCGCCTGGAGGTTGACGTCCGGGTTGTCCAGCTTCAGCTGGGCGCACTTTTCCAGGCCGAGGTTGGCCCCGGACCTGAGGGTCACCGGGCGGCTGCTCGCGGTCTGGATGAGCACCTGATCCCCGTCTTTCGTGGCCAGGATTTCCACCCCGTCGGAGATGCCGCCGGCGGGATCCCGCGAGTAGGCCAGCTTCAGCGCCCGCACCCGCGCGGACTCGAAGCCTGGGGAGGTGCACCGGACCGCCAAGGCGGTGTCGGCGGTGACCAGCCGGATCTTCTTCGGGCTCTTGACCACGGCGAGATCCTTGGCCCCCAGGCTGAGCTGGTCGCTCATGGCCTTCACGAGCGGGCCGTGGAGGAGCACGGCGTTCCGCTCCTTGAACGGGATGGCGGGATCCGTCACCTCCCCGGTGGCCTCGTCCTCGAAGGCGTCCAGCGAGGGGGTGTAAAGGGGGTTGTTGCAGCGCATCTCATCGCCCGCCTGATCCGGGTTCGACTCGATGATGACAGGCCCCCCGGAGGCCGAGAGCGAGGCCCAGCCCTTGGCCAGGACGTTCACGTAGGAGTCCTTGTTCTCGATGAGGATGCCCTTCGCGGTCTGGGCCCCGTCCGCGCCCCACAGGGATTTCAGGAGCACTCCCATCGAGATGATGTCCCCCGCCACCTTGGTGATCGCCTGGGTGGCGGCGACGCCCCTGGCCACCTTCTTCTGCGCGTTCCTGTAGCCCGGCCTGGTGGAGTCGGGCACCCCGTACTGGCTCGCGTTGTTCTCGTTGTCGATGGCCTTGTCGGTGCTCGCGTAGGTCTGGAGGGCGGGCATGGCGTCCCTGATGGGCTTCATCAGGAGGAGGAACCCCGTGAGCCACCCCGTCCAGGTGTTGGCGCCGAAGGGCGTCTTGCTCTGCCAGGTGGTCTTGCTGCCGTTGGAGTCGCCGACTATGGAGAGCAGGTTCGAGTCGGGGAGCTTGGCGGCCTCCGCCGGGGCGGTGGCCGCCCCCACTATCGCCTGGATCAGGCCCTGGATGGGGGCGACGGTGTAGTCCACGAGGGCCGAGATGTTGTTCGTGAGCACGGCCTTCTGCTTGTCGTCCACCTTGTCGCCGTCGTCGCCGTCGGTCATGGCCCTCATGGAGGCCGCGTCGGTTACTCCCTCCAGCGCCTGCCTGAGGGCGGAGCAGACCAGGACTATCTTGCGGATCGTGTCGTCGGAGGCCTTGATGGTGTACTGGTAGCCTACGGCGCTGGACGAGGAGAAGACGCTCGTGTAGTTGTTGACCGTGGTGACGGTGTTCATGATGTCGGCGTACACCGCCGCGGTCGTGGGGGATCCCGCGGCCAGCGTGATGTGCCCCCTGTCCGAGCCGGCGGAGAGCGTGACGTTCTGCTTCTCGGGCTCGTTGCGGAACATGAGCGAGCCCCCGCCCTTCGTGCCCATGCCCGCCATGTTGGGCGCGGACGAGTCCACCACGGCCCCGGTCTCGGCGTTGGGGACCGCCCCGGATATGACCGGCCTGTCCGGGTTGCCGTCCACGAAGGTGACCAGCACCTCGCAGCCGGGGGTGAGGGGGTAGTGCTGCCCGTATCCCAGTCCCGCGAAGGGCTGGGCCATGCGGATCCAGGAGCTGGCCTTGCCGCTCCCGCGCCCCGAGACGTCCAGGGGGAAGAGCACCTTGTAGCGGCCGTAGGCGTCCGTCTCCGGCTGTTCGCCCGAGCCCTCCCCGTCAATCCAGGCGGTCACGGAGCCGGCGATCCTGGGCCTGGGGGTCGCGCGCCTGGGCCTGTAGGCGACGGCCGCGCGCGTGAGGGAGACGGAGTGGCGGATCTCGCCGTCGGCGTCCGCCTCCCCCAGCTCGACGCCCAGGCCCGCCGCGAGCCTTCCGGCCTGGCTCCCCGACACCTCGTCAGCGGTCACCAGGTAGCGCCCGTCGAGGGAGTCGTCGGCGGCCCCCGCCACCTCGACGGTCAGCCCGGGCATGAGGCCCGGCACCCTGCTGGTCGCGAGGAAGGACTCGCAGGCGCAGAGCTCCTCGTCCCGGCGGACGGCCCCGAGCCTGCGGCCCTCCGCCTCGGTCGCGAAGTTCTCCCCGTAGAGGTAAATCTCGCCCCTCCCGTACGGGGCGATGGGGACGGTCACCTCGACCGGGCGGTTGGGGTTCTCCCAGTTGTAGTCCTTCAGGAAGAGCGAGGCCCTGGGCACCCGGCCCTCGGCCCTGAACCCGAAGAGCTGCGGGGCCGCCCCCTCGGGGGACAGGCCGGAGACCTCCGAGGCGTCCAGCCTTATCTCGTCGCCGCCGTCCAGGAGCGGCGGGAACTGGGTGTTGTCGTCCGTGAAGACCGCCACGTCTCCCTCGCCCGTCTGGTCGTAGCTCAGGCCGATGCCCTCGCGCTCGAGGGTCCGCGAGACGAAGGCCCACAGGTCCTCCTCGTGCTGGAAGACGAACTCCCGCTTGGGGTACCTCGACTGATCGAGGGCGAAGCGGAAGCGGTCGGCGGGGACCCCCCCGAACAGGAGCGAGTCCTTCACGATCTCGCAGCTGGTGGAGTCCAGCTGGATGCGGTTCTGGAGCTGGCCGAACAGGCGCGAGAGGTACGGCTCGATCGTCACCTCCAGGACGGTCCAGTCGCCCACGCGCCCCCCCCTCCTGAAGCCGGTGACCACCCCGTGCCAGGTCGCGTCCCAGGCCGAGGCCTTGCCAGGCTCCGCCCCGGAGGAGCGGGAGGCGTCCCTGATCCGGAAGGACGCCTCCCCCGCGAAGAAGTCCCCCGCTTCCTTGCCCCGGACGCCGGAGGTCCGCGCCAGTGCGGTCACCTCCAGGCGGTAGAGGGAGTTCAACGCTGACTTCCCCCTGAAACTCAGCACGTGGCACTCCAGCTCCGGCAGCTCGGTGAAGGCCAGCGTCAAGGTCGTCTGAATCGCGGCGCTCATCTCATCCTCCCTCCGTCCCGCCGGATCCCCGGCGGGAACCAGGCCGGCGGGCGCCCGCCCGGCGCGGCATGATCTGTGGTTGCGTTCCCCTGCGAGCGGACCGTCCCCTGCAGCGCGTCCGCGCTTCCGCGCGGACCACGCGCCGGCGCCGCGGACGGCGCGATCCCCTGCCGCGGCCTCCCCGGGCGGGGCAAACGGCGGGGGCGGGATCCGGGAGGGATGGCGGGCTGACGAACGGCCGGGCGGGAGCCCCGCGCGGGCCGGGGTCGCGCCGGAACGCCGGAAGCCCGTGCTCTGCGGCATTTCCAGACCCGTATACCCGTTTCCCGTCACCCGGTCAAGCTGGCCCCCCTCGCTGGCGATCCGGCGGGCGCCCCCCCGCGTGGAGGGGACGGTCCGCCGGTTCTCCAGAGCAACCGCCATGCCAGCGGCCGCCCGGGCACCTCGCGGCCGCCGGGCTCCGGGGCCACGCACGCGGGAAGCCCCGGCCCCGCGTCCGGTCGCGGCGTCCCGGGAGGATCCCGCGGGGAGTCGTCCCGCCTCCCCGGCGGGACACGTTGGCACCACTATCACGCGCCTGGGTTGCCGCCAACTGGCAAGTTGGCAACGGAAGGGCAGGATAAGGAACCGCGCCTCCCGCCGCGCGGGCGCGGATGCCGCCGGGGCGGCCTTCGCGGCTCCGCGCGTCCGGGCCGCCCCGGGCCGGGCCGACCGTCAGGCCGGCCGCGGTGCGCCCGCTGGAGGGCCGGGGCCGGCCGGGCGCCTGCGGGAACGGGCCCGACGGTCCGGTCCCGGCGTCTCGACATGCCGCGGCGACACCAGCTGCCCTGCGGCGCCAGAAAGCCCCCGCCGGGCCGACCGGAGGCGCCCGCGCCCCGCCGGGATCCGCCCGTCACGGAGGCGGGTGCGCGGCCCCCCCCCTCCGGCCGGTCAGCCGTCCAGGCGGAAGCGGATCACCGTCTCGTTGCGCCCGTCCGCACCGCTGTAGGCGAAACCGTCGGTCATGGTCTTAACCAGGTGGACTCCCAGCCCTCCCACCCGCCTCCCGGCGAGTTCGCCCTCCAGCTCCGGCACCGGGGCCTCCGTGAAGGGATTGAAGGGCCGCCCTCGGTCCGCGACGGTGATCTCCAGCATCTCCCCCCCCTCGCCGTCCGGCGCCAGCTCCCGAGTGATCTCCACCGGCCCCTTGCCGCCCCCGTAGGCGTGGCGGCAGACGTTGACGAAAAGCTCCTCGACGGCCAGCTCCACGCGGTAGGCGGACCCGCAGTATGCGGAGTAAAGATCCCCGACCGCGAAAGAGGTGACCTCGCCGAGCCTGGCGCGATCAGCGTCCACGAGAAGCCTTTCCATCGACCGTACCGCCTCGGTGCGCCGTCTGCCCCGATCGGGGCCCGCCCGGCGCCTGCCCGCCGCACGGCGGCCCGCGCCGGAGGCCTCCTCTCGAGGGGAGGCGCCCTCCTCAGCCGCGCGGCGGGGAGGGATCTCCGTCCCTCCCGCCCGCGACCGTCTGGCATTTTATCACCGGGACGCGCGGGAAGCCCCGTCCTTCAGGGGGGGCAGCGCGATCTTCCGGGATCAACTCCCCGGACGGCTCGGATCCACGGCAGGTCTCCCGGCGGCGGATACCGGGGCGCCGCCGCAGGAAACGGCGGGATACCCCTGCGGCCATGGCCCGGCCGATCCGTGCCTGCCTGGAGTCCCCGGGTGCCCCGCCAGGGGTCTTCTGCCGGAAGCCCCCTTCAGTCCGTCCGCCGGACGCGGGACCGACTAGGAAGGAGGACATCCCGTCGGCAGGCAGACATGATCCGGTTCCCCGTTCATCCCCAAGGCCCTGCCCCCATGGTCGCGCATATATCTGGGGATGTTTCGCTTAATTCGGCAATATGACCTGTCTCAGACGGCCTCCTTCTGTATTCCGCAACAAGGACAGGACGAGCGACCGGCTTGTATACCGAATGACTGCCGCGGTAAAATCCATCGGTCCCGTCCATCCCCGATCCCGCCGTCTCCCCGACGGGTGATCCAGGCAGACGGGCGGTCTCGATGATAATCCGCAAGGGATACAGGTTCAAGATCGGGAAGCCGCCGGCCGGGATCCGGGCCGGGGCCGCAGGGTACGCCGGGCGCCGCCGCCACGTCCGGGATCCCGCCCTGGGGATCCAGACGTCCCGGTCGGGAAGCGCTGCCCCCCTCCCGGGCCGTTCCCGGCCGTGCCGTCCCCTGACCGTCCGGCGGCATCATCCCGACACGCCCTGGCTGGCGGGTTCCGCCGCCGGCTCCGGGCGACAGGCCCTCAGGGATCCGTTTCAGGCGTCCGGCCGTCTCCAGCAGGGACTCGCGGGGTTCCCCTTCTACTGGAAGGGCCCGGACGACCCTTTCAGGCCCCCCGGTCCGGCGCGGTCCCGGCTGGACGGGAGGTACGGGCGGATCCTCCTCCCCGTGGCGGGGCGACACCGCGGGAGCCGGAGGGTTCAGGGGAGCCAGGGGAACCTGACCTCGGCGGGCGCGGGGGCAACGCCTATCATGTCGGCGCCCCCGGCGTCCTGGCGGCCAGGCGGGCCGTCACCGCCTGCGGGGGAGGGGCGCCCTGCCCTGGCCCCCCCCAAGAGCCTCCGGGGAACAGCTCCGGGGGCAGGGCGGCAGGGGCCCGAAGCCTGGAATCAGGGGCGCAAGACCCTGTACCCGGAGTGAACCCCCGCCCTCGGGGCGGGGAGGACGTCAACTGAGCGCGGGCGGCCCGCCCGCCTGAAAGGCACCACCGGATCATGCAGGTCATGACAGCCGACAAGGGTTCCTATTACCTCCTCTCCCTCTCCGGCAGGCTGGACGCCAGCACGTCCCCCTCCTTCGACGCCGAGGCCGCCCCCCTGACGGCGAGCCCGGCGAAGGACGTCGTCCTGGATCTCCGGGGGCTCGAGTACGTGAGCTCGTCCGGCCTCCGGAGCTTCCTGTCCCTGGCCAAGGCGCTCCAGAAGGGCGGCTTCCGGACGGCCTTCTGCTCCCTCTCCCCCGCCACGAGGGACGTGTTCAGGATCGCCGGCTTCATGTCCATACTGAAGATCCTCCCCGACGAGACCGCCGCCGCCGCCGAACTCAAGGGCTAGGTCCCGGCCCGTGCGCCGGGAGGCCCGCCGCCGGCCGGAACCCAGCCCCCCTTCCCCCGGCCCTTCCCGGCCACCCGCGAGGCCCCCGTGACCGACCCGCCGCCCCCCGCCCCGCACGCCGGACTCCTGGAAGGCCTCATGCGCGAGGCACTCCGCGAGGCGGCCAGGGCGGGGGAGGAGGGCGAGGTCCCGGCGGGCGCCGTTATCGCGCGGCCGGACGGCCTCCCCGTCTCCCGGGGCCGCAACCGGGTGGTGGCCCTCTCGGATCCCACCGCCCACGCCGAGATCCTGGCCATCCGGGAGGCCTGCCGGCTGACGGGCAACTACCGCCTGGAGGGCCTGATCCTCGTGTCGACCCTGGAGCCGTGCGCCATGTGCCTGTCGGCGGCCCTGCACGCCAGGCTCCGGGCCGTCGTCTTCGGGGCCCCCGAGCCCAAGTGGGGGGCGGCGGGATCGCTCATGGACATCAGCGCCGTACCGGGCATGAACCACCGGCTGGAGTTCCTGGAGGGGGGGGTCCTCGCCGGCGAGTGCGCGGGCGCGATCCGGGAGTTCTTCCGGAGGCGCAGGAAGGGCGAGGCGCCCTGCGCCCAGGGCCCACAGGGAGGGACACGATGATCTTCGCGGAACGACTCAGCGAGCTCGCCCCAGAACGCCGCAGGGCCATACTCGCGAGAGGCACGGCCTCCTTCGAGGAGACCATGGAGGCCACCCGCGCCATCCTCCGCCGCCTCCGCGCGGATCCCGAGGGGGAGCTGCTGCGGGAATACGGCCCGCTCAGGCCGGGCCTGCGGATCGCCGACTTCAGGGTGTCCGAGGACGAGACGGCCGAGGCCTTCCGCCGGGCCGACCCGGGTCTCGTCGCCGCCCTCAGGGCGGCGGCCGCCAACATCCTCGCCTTCCATGAGCTCCAGGTCGACCGCCAGATCCGCTTCTCGGAGACCGCCCCCGGGGTGTTCGCGGGCCGGATCACCCGGCCGATCTCCACCGCCGGGGTCTACGTCCCCGGGGGCAGGGCGCCCTACCCCTCGAGCGCTCTCATGAACGTCATCCCCGCCAGGGCCGCCGGGGTCGGGATCATAGCCGCGGCCTCCCCGCCCGGCGAGGGCTTCGCGGTCCGGCCCGAGATCCTGGCCGCCCTCTCGCTCGCGGGCGCGACGGAGGTGTGGAAGCTGGGCGGCGCCTGGGCGGTGGGGACGCTGGCCTACGGGCTCTGCGGCGCCCCCAGGGCGGACAAGATAGTGGGTCCGGGGAGCTCCTGGGTCAACGCCGCCAAGATGGCGGTCTTCGGGGACGTGGACGTCGATCTCCCCGCAGGGCCCTCCGAGGGCTTCATCATCGCGGACGCCGGTTCGGACCCGGAACCCCTCGCCTGGGACTTCCTGGCCCAGCTGGAGCACGATCCCCAGGCCGCGGCGGTGCTCATCACCCCCTCGGAGAGCCTCGCCCGCGAGGTGGCCGCCAGGGCCTCCGCGCTGGCGCCGGGGCTCTCCCGCTCCGGGATCGTCCGGGAGGCCCTCGCCAACGCGGCGGTGCTCGTGGCCGGGAGCCTGGACGAGTGCCTGGACTTCGCGAACCTCTACGCCCCGGAGCACCTCCAGATCCAGGCCGGGGACCCCCTCCCGCTCCTCGCCCGGGTCGAGAACGCAGGCTCGGTCTTCCTGGGCCCCTGGTCCCCCGTCCCCTGCGGGGACTACGCCTCCGGGACCAACCACGTGCTCCCCACCGGGGGCGCGGCGCGGGCCTTCTCGGGACTCTCCGCCGACAGCTTCCTCAAGAGGATCACCTTCCAGCAGCTCACCAGGGAGGGCCTGGAGGCCCTGGCCCCCACCGTGACGGCCCTCGCGCGGGCCGAGGGCCTGGAGTGCCACGCCCGGACCGTGGAGGCGCGGCTGGCGAAACCGGCGGCCCCGTGATCCCCCCGGCGGCCCCGCGTCCCCCCGGCGGCCCCGCGTCCCCCCCGGCGGACGCCCCCCGCGCCCGTGACCCTGCCGGGAGCCGCCCGGCCGCCGCCCTTGCCGGCCCCGCCGCCCTCCGGGCGCCGACCACCCCGGAGCAGCATGCCACATCTCTCTCAGGCCCGCCTGGGCGCGCTCCTCACCATGGCCGCGGCGTTCTGCTTCGCCGGGAAGACCGTCATCGCCAAGCTCGCCTACCGGGAGGGCATGGATCCCCTCTCCCTGCTGTGCCTGCGCATGATCATCGCGGGCTCGGTCTTCGCGGGCGTCCTTTCCGCCAACACCTTCCGCGGGAAGTGGCGCCCGTGGGCGCTCCGCCCCGCCCGGTGGGCCCTCGTCGCGGCCCTGGGGCTCTTCGGGTACTACCTCTGCTCGTACCTGGACTTCCAGGGGCTCTTCTACATCGACGCCTCGCTGGGGCGCATGATCCTCTTCCTGTACCCCACCCTGGTCGTGATCATCAATTCCGCTGCCGCCAGGACGCCTGCGGACCCCCGCACCTGGACGGCGCTGGGCGCCTCGTACCTGGGGCTGCTCCTCATGATGGCACCACACCTGACGGCCCCGGGGCCGGGCTTCCTCAAGGGGTGCGGCCTGGTGTTCCTGTCGGCGCTCATCTACGCCTTCTACCTCACGGGCGTGGACAGGTACTTCGGGCGCTCCCAGATGCCGATGCTCATCTCGCTGACCATGATGGTCTCGGTGGCGGCGGTCCTGATCCACTACGCCGCCGCCCGCGGCTTCCACGGGCTCTCCCGCTTCAGCGGCAGGGCCTATCTCTACGTGCTCCTCCTCGGCCTCTTCGCGACGGTCCTGCCCATCTACGCAATGAGCGCCGGCATCGCCCTCATAGGTGCCTCCAAGGCGGCCATGTACAACATGATGGGTCCGATCATGACGATGGCCATGGGGACGGCACTCCTGGGGGAGAGGCTGGGCCCCCTGGAGCTGATCGGGGCGGCCCTGATCATCCTGGGGGTGTCCCGGGTGGGCGGCGGCAAGACGGGGGGGGGCGGCGGGCCGCCGCCCCCCCCCGCGGATCGCCTCACCGGCCCCGCCGGCGGGGCCGGGGCCCCCTAGGCCCCCGCGCCGGGGCCCAGGGGGCCCCGGCCGTCAGTCGTCCTGCAGGACTGCCCCGGTGCTGGCCGAGGTCACGATCCTGCGGTAGCGGGAGAGGACGCCCCTGGGCACCTCCTTGACGACCGGCTTCCAGCCGGCGCGGCGGCGCTCCAGCTCGGCCCCGTCCACCCTGAGCTCGATGGAGTTGGCGGGGATGTCGATGGCTATGGCGTCCCCCTCCCGGACGAGCCCGATGAGCCCTCCCGAGGCCGCCTCAGGGGAGACGTGGCCGATGGAGGCCCCCCGGGAGGCGCCGGAGAAGCGACCGTCGGTCACGAGGGCCACCGTGCTGTCGAGCCCCATGCCGGCCAGGGTGGCCGTGGGCGTGAGCATCTCCTTCATGCCGGGGCCGCCCTTGGGGCCCTCGTAGCGGATGACTATCACGTCGCCGGGCCTGATCTTGCCGTCCAGGAGGCTCGCGGTGCAGTCCTCCTCGCTCTCGAACACCCGGGCGGGGCCCGAGTGCCTCATCATCTCCGGGAGCACGGCGCCCTTCTTCACGACGGCCCCGTCCGGGGCGAGGTTCCCCCAGAGGATGGCGAGGCCCCCGTCCGGGGACCAGGCGGTGGCCCTGCTCCGGACGAGCTCCGGATCGAGGTTACGGACGCCCGCGAGGTTCTCGGCGACGGTCCTGCCGGTCACCGTCATGCAGTCCCTCCGGATGAGCCCCCCGAGGTCGAGCTCCCGGAGGACCGCGGGCACCCCCCCCGCCATGTCGAGATCGGCCAGGGCCGCGTCCCCGGCGGGCGAGAGCTTCACCAGGTGGGGCGTCGCCCTGCTCACCTCGTTGATGGCGCGGAGATCCATCGCGAGGCCCGCCTCGTGGGCGACGGCCAGCAGGTGCAGGACCGTGTTGGAGCTGCAGCCCAGGGCCATGTCGGCGGCGAGAGCGTTGTGCAGGCTGTCGGGGGTCACTATCCTCCGGGGGGTTATGCCCCGCGCGAGAAGCTCCATGACCAGCCGGCCCGCCTCCTTGGCCAGGCGCAAGCGCCGGGCGTGGACGGCCGGCACGGTCCCGTTGCCGGGGAGCGCGAGGCCCACGGCCTCCAGCATGCAGTTCATGGAGTTGGCGGTGAACATGCCCGCACAGGATCCGCAGCCGGGGCAGACGCCGTCCTCGATCTCGCGCTCCTCGGCCGCGGAGATCCTCCCCGCCGCCGCCTGGCCCACGGCCTCGAAGGCGTTGGAGAGCGTGAGCCTGCGGCCCGCGCCCCAGCCGGGGAGCATGGGCCCGCCGGACACGAAGACCGCGGGCACGTCCAGGCGCAGGGCCGCCATGATCATGCCGGGGACTATCTTGTCGCAGTTGGGGATGAAGACCAGCGCGTCGAAGGGGTGGGCCGTCGCCATGATCTCCACGGAGTCGGCGATGTGCTCGCGGGAGACCAGCGAGTAGCGCATCCCCGCGTGCCCCATGGCGATGCCGTCGCACACCCCGATGGCCGGGAAGGCCAGGGGCGTGCCCCCGTGGGCGAGCACCCCGGCCTTGACCGCCTCGCACAGCGTGTCCAGGTGGACGTGCCCCGGTATCACGTCGTTCTGGGCGTTCACGATGCCCACTATGGGGCGCGCCAGCTCCTCGTCGGTGAGGCCCGCGGCCTTGAAGAGGGACCGGTGGGGGATCCGGGTGCGGCCGGCCTTCATAAGATCGCTTCTCATAAGAAAGACTCCCTGCGGGTTGTGCCCCCGCCCGGGCGCGGCCGCGCGGGGGCCGCGCCGCGGCGGGGACCGCGCCGCGCTTCCCGCGGAACTGGCCCCCGCCCGGCGGGAAGCGTCCGGCACGCGCCGGGCTGCCGTCCTGACGGAGAGCCGATTCTACCACATCCGTCAATTTATCGCCGGAGGGCGGCCGCGCGCTGGGGCGGAACATCCGGGCCGGGGCCCCTACCCCCCCGTGCCGGAACCCGCCCGCATCTCCACGAAGGTCAGCCGCACGGCCACGCCTCCCGGCCGGCAGAGGATCTCGGCCTTCACGCTCCGCGGCGCGCTGGCGTCCCGCCAGTTGAGGCTCAGCCTGGTGGAGCCGTCGCTGTAGCCGAAGCGGACGCGCCCCACGGGGCCGTCCTGGAGCCTCTCGTCCTCCACCCGGGCCCGGTAGCTTCCGGGGAAATCCAGGAAGGTGACGTTGCCGGTGGCGCGGCGGATGCTGTTGCCGACCTTGAAGGAGCCTAGATCCCCCCGGAAGGG
>JAITEZ010000271.1 GCA_031281735.1 Deltaproteobacteria bacterium
CCGCCCGCCAGGAGGCGGGGGGATGATGCCCGCGGCGGCGGCCATGGCCCTCGCCCTCGCGGCCCTGGCCGCGTTCCTCGTCTGGCGGCACCATGCCGCCGCCCCCCTCCCGGACGTGGGGGGCCCCGCAGGCTCCCCGGCGCGGCCCGGGGCCGCCCGCCCCGCGCCCCCGGGCCGCCGGGCGCGGGGCGGGCCCGGCCCGGCCCGGCCCGACGGCGGGGGCGTCCCGGCCCCCGGAGCCGCCCGCAGATCTGCCGGGAAGGTCCGTCACCATCTGGCAGGGCAACGCCCGCTTCCGCGAGGGGGGCGGCGGGGCCACGGTCTACGTGTTCTCGGTGAGCACCCGGGGCTCCAGCCTCGGCACCCTGGAGGACATCGAGATAGAGACCGATCACGGCAGGATCGCGGTGCCCGGGCCCATGGACGGGACCCCCGCCGGCGGCTACCGCGAGGCGGAGCTCGAGACGGGGGCGGACGTCTACGCCTTCCGGGTGGAGAGGGCCACCGCCACCATCGACGGGCGGCCCGGCCAGGACATCCTGCCCTACCTCTACGTCCACGACTACCAGCCCATGCCAATACTCCTGCCCGGTGACCCCGAGAGCTTCCTCGACTCGGTCCGTTACTACGAGGTGCCGAAGTTCCTGGTGGACGCGCCCGTGGATTTCGGCGAGGCCGTGGAGGCCCCCCCGGCGCTCCACATCTCCGACTTCGTGGAGGCGGCGGTGCAGGTCTACCTAGAGGGCGGCGTGAGCCTCCTCGTGTTCAACGAGGCGACCCTGATCGCGCGGCCGGTGGACGGGCCCTACCTGGTGCTCCGCAGCCGCGACGGCGTGAACGGCTTCACCGTGCGGGTGCCCTCGCGGGGCGGCTTCGCGGAGGACCCCGCGGCCTTCTCCTTCATGTGCAGGGTGGCTGTGGATCCGATCTACGGACCGACGGCCCTTGATCCCGAGGTGATCGTGGACGGCGTGCGCCAGGACATCGAGTACGCCCTCAGGAACAACCCCATAGTGGCCAGGGCCTTCTCCCCCGGGTGAGCGTGAGCGGGGCCGCCGCCCGCGGCGGGGGGGGGCGGCGTGGCGCGCCGGGAGGGGCTCGCGGGAAACGCCCGCACAGCCAATGGGGGCGGAGTGTGACGGGCGTGTCCAGTGCCGGGGGGCCTGATCACGCCGGCTGCCTGACGTGCGCGCGGAACGGTCCCCGTACAGGAGTCGATGCCCTGATGGCCGGGACTCCCCGCTCGCCCGAGGGGCCCTCGCCGCATGAGCGGGCCGCCGGGTACCGCGCCGGAACGACGCGGTAGGCGAATCCCCGGGGCCGCCGGAGGCGCGGGAGGATGCGGCCGGGCGCGGCCTGGCCGCGCCGGGGGGCTGCGGCGCCGGCCGCCGCCTCAGGTGTAGTCGACCCGCCACGCCAGGCGCGACCGCCTGCGCAGGGACAGGTTGAGGCAGCAGCACTGCGGGCGGTCCCGCATCCGCGTGGAGCCGCCGGACCCTCCCATCCCCGCCTCCAGGAAGCCCGCGGAACCGTCGGCGCCCGCCGCCCCTCGGGCGGGGCTGCCCTCCGGCTCTAGATGGAAGAAGAACTCGGCGCGGGGGAAGCGCCCGGAGACGGCCAGCGCCACCTCCTCGCCCAGGGCGTGGGCCTCGGAGACCGTGAGCGAGCCGTCCACCAGGAGCTCCACCGTCACGAACCGGAAGGGCCCCGCCCGCCTGGTCCTCAGGCTGCGGTAGCCCCGGATGCCGGGCTCGCCGCGGATGGTCTCCTCGATGATCTGGAGGTCGTCGTCCGGGAGGGAGTGGTCGACGAGCGTCGCCAGCGCGTCCCTGGCGAGGGTCCAGCCGGTCTTGATGATCAGGCAGGACACGCACATGGCCGCCGCCGGGTCTATGAAGGCCAGATCGAGGGAGGGGTCTATCCAGCGGCCGACGTTTATGGCGAGGAGGGCCGCGAAGATGCCCAGGGACGTGTAGACGTCCGTCATGAGATGCCAGGCGTCGGTCACCAGGGCCGGGGAGCCGTAGCGGCGGCCGGTCCTGAAGAGATGCCGCGACACCAGGAAGTTGATGAGGGACGAGGCGAACATCACGGCCACCCCCGGCCCCGGCGAGGGAAGCGATCCCCCTCCCGCCAGGGCCTCGATGGACTCGTGGACGATGTAGAGCCCGCCCGCGATGATGAGCAGCGCCTCGAACAGGGCGGCTATGTTCTCGGCCTTGCCGTGGCCGAAGGGGTGCTCGCGGTCCGGCGGCGCCCCGGATATCCTCACGGCGGCGAAGGTCATTATGGCCGCGAGGAGATCGAGGAAGGAGTGGATCGCCTCCGAGATGACCGCGATGGAGCCCGTGGCTATCCCCGCCGCCAGCTTGAGGACGATGAGGGTGGAGTTGGAGAGGATCGAGAGCATGGCGCAGCGGCCCTTGGCCCGGGTCTCCTCTCGCTGGACGTCCTGCAGGGGGCAGGCCGGCCCTTCCGAGCCCTCAGCCGGCCCCTCCGCGCCCTCAGGCGGTGCCTCCGCGCCCTCCGGCGCCCGGGAGCGCGGATCCGCGGATCCGCCGCCGCGCCCGGGGGATCCGTCCCCGCCCGCCAGCTTGAGGCCTGCCTGCTGGGTTCCCGCCGTCCCCTCGGACGGGGCGGTACCGTCCCCGGGCCAGGCCGCCGCCTCCCGCCGGGTCGCGGTTCCCGCGTTCCCGGTATCGCTTCCTGAACTATCCTTCTCGGTCATAAGGACTCCTCTGACCACGGCGCACCTCGCCTGGGCAACGCGGGAGACGGGCGCCGACCCTCCGGGCATCCGCTGTCCGGTCTCGGCGGGCGCCCACCGGACAGGGCCGCCCCCTTGAGGATAACCGTCAATTTTGACATCAGCAACAAGTATCGGCGGGAAACGATCCTCAGGATCGCCATTCCAGATAGCATGGGCGATCCTGATGCCATCAGCCCCAGCCTTGCCTGCCGGGATTGTAAAAGTAAATTATAGGCATATCCAACCGTTCATTTCAATAGAGCTCGGCGTTATCTTTCCCCCGGGGAAGCCCGCTGAGCCTTTCGTGTTCGGGCCCGGTTGACCTGTTTATACTTTATTTAGTTGTAATTTTATAAATTAACACAATATATTGGGATAATTACAGGATCGGCATAGAAATGATCATGCAACGCCTGCGGCATGCCGGATCACTCCCATATGGGTGGCGTGAAGGCCCGCACGCGGCGGCGAAGGCAGAGGGGGCATCCCGGCCCCGGCGGCGGCTCCGGCAGGGACGGCTCTTCCCCGTCGTGATGGAGCCGAGCCCCGGCAATCGGGTGCGGCGGGGCTTTCCCGCCGCGGCGCCCGGCCAGCCGATGCGGCACCCTCGCCATGCGGGGCCCTAAGGTGGCCGCCTGCCGCCGGAGCCCGCGAGATCCGCGCCGCGCGGCCGTCGGCAGGCGGCCGTCCCCCATCCATGGCGGCATCCCTGCCTGGCTTGGCCCTGTGCGGCGGCATCCCTGCCACTTGCGCCTCATGGGCGCCACTGCCCGGCGGCCGCGGCTGTATCCCCGCCGCAGGGAGCTTACCTGGCAAGGCCTCCCGTGCGCCGCGGCGCCGCCCGTGCGGCGCGGGGGGGCCGGCCGGCGGTGGGCCCGCGCGGGCCCTACCAGACGGGATGCCCCGGCGGCTGGGGGGCGTCCGGGATCCCCCCCCCTCCGAGGGGCTCGTAATAGACGCGCACCAGGCAGAGGCCCTGCGGCGGTGCCGCGTGCCCTGCGGCGAAACGATCGCATCCGGCCACGAGGGCCCGCACCCCCTCCCGGTCGAGGGCGCCCCGGGCCGCCCGGAAGACCGTGCCCGCTATGGCCCGGGCCATGTGCCTGAGGAAGCCGGAGGCGGTGAGCTCCAGGCGCACGATGCCGGGCTCGGGGCCGGTGAGGCGCGCCCGGTAGAGCCTTCTCACGGTGGATCTGACAGGGCTCCCCTGGCTCCGGAAGCACGCGAAGTCCCGTTCGCCCTCTATCTCGGGGAGGCAGTCCGCCGCCCGCCCCCAGTCGAGGCCCGGGCCCACCTGCCAGGCCCGCCAGGACCACAGGGGGTGGCGGACGGGGGAGGTCAGGAAGTCGTAGCTGTAGGTCTTCCCGGTGGCGCTGAAGCGCGCGTGGAAGCCCGGCGGGGCCTCCTCCGCCTCGAGGACCGCCACGGAGGCCGGGAGCAGGGAGTTGGCGCCCCGGACGATCTCGGAGGGGGAGCGCGCGGCGCGGGCCTCGAAGGTGGCGGTCTGGCCCGCCGCGTGCACGCCCGCGTCGGTGCGGCCGCTCCCGGTGACCGTGACCGCGTGCCCGCAGACCCTGCCCAGGGCGACCTCCAGGAGCTCCTGGACGGAGAGTCCGTTGTCCTGGCGCTGCCAGCCGG
>JAITEZ010000332.1 GCA_031281735.1 Deltaproteobacteria bacterium
CCGCCATCCCAGCTCTATCTGCCCCCCCCGCCGCAGACGCCGGGCCTGGAGGAGGCTTTCGCTGCGGCCTCCGCCATGGCGCCCGGCCTGATCTCCCCTTCCCCGCCCCCACCCCCGTATCCAGGTGCGCTCCCGCAGCCGGCCCCTTTGCCGGAGCCGCAACCCGTCGGGCTCATGCCGCCCGCCCCTCCCTTGCCGCCCGCCCCTCCCTTGCCGTCGGCGCTCCCCTCCCCCCCGGCGGCGCCGGGTGCCCATGCCGAGCCAGGCGCCCTCCAGGCCAAGGCCCAGGTCCGCCCCGTCGGCGGCCTGGCCCCGGTCAAGAAGATCGGCCGCTTCAGGGCTCTCGAGCTGAGAGCGGTGAACGGCCAGGGCTCCGATGAAGAGGAGCCGGAGGCCTCGCGTGATCCCGCCGGGCCGGCGCCCTCCCGTGTCCACGCGGAGGCCGAGTCGGCCGCCTGGGCTGCGGTCGCATCCGGGCCCGCGCCTGCGGATCCGCCCGTCCCGGCTGCCGGGCCCGTCCCCTCCGCGCCTGCGGATCCGCCCGTCCCTGCAACCGAGCCCGCCCCGCCCGTCCCGGCAGCCGGGCCTGCCCCGCCCGTCCCGTTCGCCGCCCCCGCGCCGGCCGCCGGGCCCGCGTCCCCCGCGCAGCCGTCCGGGGGGCCTATTCCGGCATACGCCGGGCAGGCGGCCGGGTTCGGCGCGGAAGTCCCGTCCGTACAGCAGCCGCCGTCCGCCTCCCTCGCCGAACCATCCGCGACACCCGTCCGGCCGCAGCCATTCCGCCCCATCCCTCCCCGGGCGGGCGCTTCCGAGTTGGCTGCCCAGACCCAGATGTCGGCTCCCATCCGGATCGACCAGACCCAGCTCCCCCGCCCCTCGGGTTCCCGGCCGGAGAGGAAATCCGTGACCATCCAGGATCTCGACGTCGCTTTCGAGCCTCTCTCCTTCATGTCGCCTCTGGAGATCGTCTACTACAAGCTACTCCGGGCCGCCCTCAAGCAGTTTCTCATCTTCCCGCGGGTGAGCACCCGGGCGGTGGTGAAGGCCGAGAGCCCGGATCCAGAACACCTCAAGATCGCCGACAACGTGCTGAACGGCACGAGCGTGAGCTTCATCGTCTGCGACGTGCGCCTGAACATCCGGGCCGTGGTCGAGGTGGTGGACGAGAGCGTCATCCCCAGCAACAAGGACAAGGCCAGGGACTACATTCTCAAGAAGGCCGGGTGCCTCCTGGTTCGCTACTATTCCGGGGACAAGCCGCCCGACCTCGAGACCCTGAGGCTCCAGATCACCGGCTCCGCCTGAAACGGGCCCCGCCGGCAGTGTTCCGCCTGCGTCCTCGCCGCCGGGCCCGTCCAGGCAGGCCGGAGCCCTCCCGCCGAGCCCTCCCGGCATGGACCCGACACGTGGCCCGCGTTCCCGGCGCGTACTCTGATCCGGCGCACCCTGTCCTCCGGCCGTTCCACGAAACGCCGCGAGTCCCTTCCGGTTCCCCGCAGGCCCCTTTACCGGGCCCCTCCCGCCCCGCTCGGGAAACATGGCCCGGGGCCGGCGTGGTTTCCGGGCGCCTCCCGGGATCGGCTCCGCCGGCCGGCTCGCGCTTCGACCGCCCGGAACGGACATTGACATAGTATCGGCGGTTACCTATACTTCTACTTCTAAGAAAGTCTGCGGGCTGCGGCCCGTGCCGGGATGCCTCCCGGCCTTGAGACTTCAGTCCGCCGAGGTCTTCTGTCCCCCGGGACTGGAGGTTTTTTTATCCCTGCGGCCAGGAGACGCCTCCCGCCGATCCTTCCGCCGCAGGGCTCTCCTGCGGTCGCGGGCGGTTCGGCCCCCGGGGCGTCTTCCGCCCGGCCTCCCCTTGAGACCCCGGCGGCCAGACCCCGACGGCCGAGCCAGGCACCCGCCGGCCCCGTAGGGGCCCGCAGACCTCCGCCAGGAGGCCGCAAATTCCAGTCCGGAGGATGCATAGAGATGTCGGATGATTTCGTGGTCAACGACCGACGCGCCTTCACCAGGGACGGTGCGCTGAGGGAGGACGCCGGGAAGGAAGGCGCCCCCGCCCAGGACGCTGACGGGGCTGAGGCGGCCACCCCGCCCGAGACAGGGACGGGAGCCGGGGTAGGGCCTCCGCCCGAGACAGGGAAGGGGGAGGTCCCCGATGCACGGGCCAGGGCGGACGCCGAGGCCAAGGCCGACGCCAAGGCCAGGAGCCGCGGCAGATCCGGACCGGGTGCCCTTCCGGCCACCTTCTCCACCCTGATCATCGGGCTCGCCACCTCGGCCATGATGCAGATGGGCGATGCCGAACTGCCCGGGGCCGCGAAGCCTGCAGAGATGGATCTTGAAGCTGCCAAGCACTATATTGACATCCTGGCGGAGCTCCAGAGGAAGACCAAGGGCAACCTCACCCCGGAGGAGCAGAACATGCTCGACACCTTCCTCTACGATCTGAGGCTGAGGTTCGTCCAGCTCGCCTAGCCCCGGCCTCCCGCAGGCCCCCGGATCGCGGGGCGCGGCTCTCTCCCGTCCGCCACACGGGCGGCCGGATGCCAACCCCCCGCCCCGCCGGGTTACTGCGGGATCCGGCGGCCGCCGGATTCCCCAGCCCCGTGTCGCCTGCGGCCTCCGCGCCGCGGAAGCCCCCCCGCGCATCCCGATCCCACGATTGACATATCCCCACAGTCCCCTAGTTCCGGGACGGCGGGACGGGGAGGGAGACCCTCCCCGGGGCCACCGCGGCGGGCACGCCATGGAACCGTTCCCACAGGCTTCTGAAAGGACTCGCTCAATGAGGAAAATCGCTGGCCACCGGCCGACCGCCCCGCTCGCGGGCATCATCGCGGCCGCCCTCCTCGCCCTCGCATGGCTCCAAGGCGCCGCCTGGGGACAGGCGGCGCCCGCATCGCCGCCCGCCACCGATCAGCCGGCGGTTCCTCCGGCCCAGGCCGCGGCCCCCGCCGCCCCGGCGCCCCAGGCGGCGCCCGCGCCCACGCAGATGGCGGCGGAGCAGGAGGACGTCAAGATCCTGTCCCCCCTCCCGTCCCTGGCGCCCATGGTCCAGAAGGCCCAGCCCGCCGTCGTGAACATCTTCACCGTGAAGGTGGTGCGCTCCCGCGGCGGCCCCGCCTTCCCCGGCAGGCCGCCCTTCGGGCCCCCGGGCGGGCCGTTCTCGAGCCCAGAGGAGGAGTTCTTCAACAACTTCTTCGGCTTCCCTAACCAGCCCCCGCGGGAGTACAAGGAGAGGGCCCTGGGCTCGGGCTTCATCTTCGACCCGGCGGGCTACGTCATCACCAACAACCACGTGGTGGACGGCGCGGACGACATCAAGGTGAAGCTGGACGATGGCCAGGAGATCCCCGCCACCGTCATCGGCAAGGATCCCAAGACCGACATAGCCCTCCTCAAGCTGTCGAAGGAGGGGATCTACCCCTTCATCAGGTTCGGCGACTCGGATCAGGTGGAGATAGGTGACTGGCTCGTGGCCATCGGGAACCCCTACGGCCTTGAGCATACCGTCACGGCGGGCATCCTCTCGGCCCGCGGCCGCGCCATCGGCGCCGGGCCCTACGACGACTTCCTGCAGACCGACGCCTCCATCAACCCAGGTAACTCCGGGGGCCCGCTCCTGAACCTCATGGGCCAGGTGGTGGGCATAAACACCATGATCGTCGCGGGCGGCAACGGCATCGGCTTCGCCATCCCGAGCAAGCTCGCCACGAAGATCGTCGACAAGCTGAGGACCGTCGGCCGGGTCGACCGCGGCTGGCTCGGGGTCTACATCCAGGAGGTCACCCCGGAGCTCGCCCAGGGCTTCGGCCTCGACTCCCCGCGGGGCGCCCTGGTGGGCACCATCCAGCCCAACACCCCCGCCGAGGCGGCTGGCTTCAGGCACGGGGACGTGGTGCTAACCTTCGACGGAAAGCCCATCAAGCAGTACCAGGAGCTCTCCTCCTACGTGGCCGACACCGAGGTGGGCAAGGTCTGCCAGGTGGTGGTCTGGCGTGATCGCAAGGAGACGACCCTCACGGTCACCATCGGGCTCCTGCCGGACGCGACCCAGGCCCTCCCCGGCTCCGGCAACTCCCCGCAGGATCTTGGTCTCACGGTCCGCGAGATAAGCCCCGACATCGCGCGGTCCCTGGGGGTCGATCCCGGCCATGGCCTCCTGGTCGAGGGCGTCTCTCCCGATGGCCCGGCAGGCCAGGCCGGCGTGAGGCCGCGGGACGTGATACTCGAGATCGACAACGTCCGCGTGAACTCGCTCACCGACTACCAGAAGGTGCTCTCAGATCACGCGAAGGACACGCCCTACGTGCTCTTCATCAAACGCGGCGAGCATAACCTGTACCTCTCCTTCAGGATCTGACCCGGGCCCGGCCCATCGGCCGGGAAGGACGGCACCGCGCCCTCTTCTTTCCGCGGCTCTCCTTGACAGGCCACGGAGGCCCGCCTGAAGTCTCCCTGTAGGGCGGCCCGGCCGGGGACGCCTGATGCGGGCGACGCCCCGTTCCCCGGTCTCCGGCCGCCAGCGGCCGTTCCCTCGCCGCGGGCCGGCCGTCCCCGCATCGGGACTGTGACTAGCCCCTCTCCGGCCTGGCCCGGAGGCCGGGCCGGAGGACATCGTGACGGAGCCCCGGAACGGCATCGCCCCCCTCCCGCTGGGGGCGGCCGCAGGATCCTTCAAGGTCGCGGGTACCTACGCGATCAGGAGCTTCTCTTATCTGTACGTGGCGGACGGGCCGGACGGCCGGATCGTCCTCGAGGAGTTCGTGCCGCATTCCCTCGTCTCCCGATCCTGGCGGGGCGAGCTGCAGCCGCGGCCCGGATCCGAGGCCCTCTACTCAGTGAAGCTCAACCGCTTCCGCAAGGCCACCCTGGCCATGGAGGCGGTGCGGCACCGGAACGTCCTGCCCATCCTGGGCTCCTTCGCCGCCAACGGCACCTCCTTCCGGGTCTACCCCTGGTCGGCCAGGAGGACGCTCGCGGGCTACCTGGACGCGCTCCCCGGCCGGGCCGTTGACCAAGGCGGCCTGTGGGGGGTGATACTGCCCCTCCTGGAGGCGCTGGAGGCCGGTCACTCTAAAGGGCTGGTCCACCATGCCCTGAGTCCCTATTGCGTCTGGATGACGGAGACGGGAGAGCTCCTTCTCGCGTTCCTTGGGGACGTGTTCCAGGAGTACCGGGAGGGTTACTCCGCCCCGGAGTTGCTGTCCCCGGCCCCCGGGGCCTTCGGCCCCTGGACGGATCTCTACTCGCTCGGGGCGACGGCTTTCCGGGCGCTCACGGGCGAGACCCCTGCGTCCGCCTCCCTCCGCCTCGAGGCAGCCCTGTCCGGCTGCCGGGATCCCCTCGAGTTCAGGCTGGGCGCTTTCCGGGCCACGCTTCCCCAGCCCCTGTTCACGGCGCTGTCTCGGGCCCTGAAGATGGATCCCGGCGAGCGGGTCCGGGACGCTGGGGAGCTCCGGGAGCTGCTCGAGGGCCGCCCCCCCAGGAAAGACACCGCCGCGCCTCCGTCCCCCGCGCCGGGCGCAGGCCCTTACGCGGCGCCCGCCCCCGCGCCGGGCGCGGGGACATTTGCGGCAACCGTCCCCAAGCTTGGCGCAGGCCCTTACGCGGCACCAACCTCCGATCCTGGCGCAGGGCCATACGCGGCACCGGATCCCGTAACGCTTCCTGCCCCGGCGGATGATAATGGTGCCCCCGTCCCCGCTGGCTCTCCCCCGGAGCCGCCTTTCGCGGGGCCGTCCGCCGCCCCAGCTGGATCTTCACCGGAGCCTCCTTTCGCGATGCCTTACACGGCCACTGCGGATCCCTTCACGGTCCCGGCGCCTGCGGAGGCAGCCGCCGTCGCTGCCGCGCCTGCAGTGGAAACCTCCGCGCGGGCGGCTCGTGGCATTCTTGAACCGTCCGCCTTGCCGGGCGGCGCGCCCGCCGACGGGGGTGCCGGCGGGGCCCCTCCCGTCCGCATCGCCCCCGAAGGGGAAGGGAAGGCCGGTTAGGGGCTTTCACCCCGCCTGTCCGCGCCTGGCGGCGAGGGCGGTTCCGCCGGGGGGCGAGGCCGGCCAATCCCGCCGGAAACTGCTGAATCCCCGTGGTTATCCTGAAGGCTTGACAATCCGTGCGACGCGCCGGGCGAACCCGCGGGCGGTCCGCGCCGTGCCAGCGGGGGAGGCCGCGTCACCCGCCGGTATCCGCGTCCCGCATCGGTAGGCGGCATCGGGATCCGCAAAAGAGTCACAGGGAGGGGATTGTCTTGTCGCTGAACAAGCCCTTGACGCCTGGCTTGACAGTTTGGCGAGCTGTTCGCTCATACAATAATTCACTGGCGATTATAAAAGTATTGGTCAGGGTTCTTTCTTACTTATCTGCCTCAAGTCCTCTTGCGGCCCGCACGGCTCCTTGCGGCTTGTTGGTTTATCGCGGGGGCGCCGCAGGGGACTGAATTCCCAGATCGACAATTGTTGGACAATGATACCGAAATGCAGCGTATGAGCGCGAGGCTGAACCGGAGTGAGGCGGCGAGCTGATTGACGGCGGGCCCCTGCTAGGCCCCGCGGGCCATGTCCTTCCACGCCTTGGATCTCGCGGGGTCGCGCTTGACTCCCTCGCCTGCCGCGTACATCCGCGAGACTTCCCGCATGGCGTCCCTGTCGCCGCCCTCGGCGGCCGCCAGCATCCACCTGAAGGCCGACCTCGCGCTCCTGGGCGCTCCCACGCCCTCAGAGTAAAGCCGCGAGAGGAACGCCTGGGCCTCGGCGAGGCCGCCCCCGGCTGCGATCTTCGCGAGGCGGAAGGCCTCCCCCCTGTTCCGCCTGACCCCGCGCCCCTCGAGGCAGAGCCGGGCGAGATCGAGCGCCGCCCGCAGATCCCCCAGCCCGGCGGCGCGCCGGAGAAGGTTCGCCCCGCGCTTGAGATCCGCCAGACCGGAGGAGGCGTACCCGGCGAGGCCGGCCCCCAGCTCCCGCAGGGCCCAGGGCTCGGGCTCGCTCTCCCTTTCCAGGTATGCCTCGAGCCAGCGCAGCGCCTCGGCCGCCTTCGCGCCGCCGCGTCTCGGCCCCTCGAGGCCGCGCCGGGCGAGGGCCAGGCACGCCCGGGGATCCCCCTCGTCCGCGGCCAGGAGCAAGAGCCTCGCCGCCTCGTCGGATCTGGGCCCGTCCCTTTCCAGGAGGATCCGCGCCGCGCGGAAGCGCGCGCCTGGCTCCCCCGCCTCCGCCGCGGCCCCGAGCCAGCGCAGGGCCGCCTCGGCATCGGGCTCGCCGGAGGAGGGATCCTCCAGGAGATCGCACAGGGGAAGGTAGGCGCGCCCGTCGCCCGCCTCCGCCGCCCGCGTGAGCCACAGCCGCGCGGCGGCGGCGTCCCTCTCGGTGCCGATGCCGTCCCGGTAGAGCAGGGCCACGTCGAGGAAGGCGGGGACATCGAACATCCTCGCGGCATCGAGCATGTACTCGAAGCCCTCCCTCCGGCTCGCGCCCGTCCCGCGGCCCGCTAGGCAGAGCCGGGCGAGCATCCGCAGGGCCGGCACGCACCCGCCCTCCACCGCCTTCCGGAAGCACGCGCAGGCCAGCGCCTCGTCGCGGCGGGCGGGAGGGTCGCGGCCCTCTTCGAGGTGGAGCCTCCCCAGCCGCCACCAGGCGGACGCGTCCCCGCGCAGGGCCAGGGCCTCCAGGCGCTTGGCGGTCTCCCAGAAGCCGTCGTCGTCCGCGGCGGAGCCCGGGGCGTGCGCCGCCGCCAGATCCAGCGGCCTGATCACCCAGCCGGAGGGCTCCGGGCCGCCGGTCCCGGCCCCCCGGCGGCCCGTGTTGTTTCTGTTCCCGTCTGGCATCGGCTCCGTCCGGTGCCGAATGTCGCGGCACCCCCTGATCTGGGGGTGATTATAAGGTATGGCCGCAACACGGGCAAGGCAGGGGGAGGGAAGGG
>JAITEZ010000377.1 GCA_031281735.1 Deltaproteobacteria bacterium
CTCCTACCAGGGCGCGACGGTGGTCATCAAGTTCGGCGGCCACGCGATGCTCTCGGAGCCCCTGAAGGACGGCTTCGCCAAGGACGTGACGCTCCTGCGGCTCCTGGGCTTCAGGCCCGTGGTGGTCCACGGCGGCGGCCCCGGCATCAACCGGATGCTCGAGCGCCTGAACATCGGCTCGCGGTTCGTGGAGGGGCTCCGGTACACCGACCCCGAGACCCTCGAGGTCGTGGAGATGGTCCTTTCCGGGAGCATCGGCAAGGACATCGTGAGCCGGATCTCCCGGGCCGGGGGGGCGGCCGTGGGCCTCTCCGGCAAGGACGCCCTCCTCATAGAGGCCAGGCAGGCCCGGGGGCCCGCCGGCCCCGCCGGGGAAGAGCTCGACGTCGGCCTCGTGGGGGAGCCCGTCTCCGTCAACACGGCGCTCCTGGAACACCTGGGCGGGGGGGGCTTCATACCGGTCATAGCCCCGGTGGGCACCGACCGCGAGGGCGGCTCCTGGAACATCAACGCGGACACCGCCGCGGCGGCGCTGGCCGTCGGCCTCAAGGCCCGGCGACTGATCCTCCTCACCGACGTGGAGGGCGTCCTCGATCGCGAGGGCAGGCTCATCCTCACCCTCGACCGCGCGGGCATCGGGGATCTCAGGGCGCAAGGCCTCATCACCGGGGGCATGATCCCCAAGCTCGGCTGCTGCCTGGACGCCCTCGAGGGCGGCTGCTCCGCCGCCTCCATCATCGACGGCCGGGTACCCCACTCGCTGCTCCTGGAGATCTTCACCCACCGGGGCTGCGGGACGGAAGTGCGGCTGTAGCACCGGGCATCGGCGCGCGGGCCGGAAGGGCGGCTCCGGCAGGACAGGCAAGAAGGGCCCTGCGCCGCGTCTTGGCGGATCCCGGTGCCGGGAGACATTGGACACGGCGGCGGGTGTCTTTCCCGTCCCCTGAGGCCGCGCGGCGGGCCTCCGGCGGCAGGGCGGAGGGCCTGCCCGGCATGCCCCGGCCGGCCCCGCCGGTCGGCGAGGTCGTCCCCGCGGCGGAAGCGGGGGCCTGCCGGGACGGGGACGCGACCCGGTCGCCCGGAAGCGGCATCGCCTGCCCGGACGACGTACCGGCCTGTCGGTGTCAAGGGCGGCGAGACGGCAGGGCCGACCGCACGCGACGCGGGGGGCAGCCCCGGCGGCGGCGCGATCCGCCCCGCCCCGTTCCGCCCTTCCCCCCGCCTCCCTTCCTGTCTCTCCCCCGCTCCCGGGCCGCCTTTCCCCGATCGCGCCTTCCTCCCTTCCCTCCCGCGCGGCCATTCCCGCCGCCTCCTGCCCCTCCCCCGCCCTCGCGCGGCCTTTCCCGGGCGGACCCCGCGGCGTCCCTCCCCGGCTTTCGCGCCCGGCGGGACTTCGCTGCCCGGCGCGGCATGGCGAATCAACTCGACAGCGCGGCCGCGCGTCTGATAGACTTGCCTCTTCCCCGCCGCAGGACGGGCCGGGCGGGCGAAGCGCCCCGGAGCGGCCTTCCCGGCTTCCGCGGATCCCGCTCCCCTGACATTCCCGGAACCGCCGGCCATCGGTCCCGTCCCCGGCCGGCCCCCTTAACCACCGCCCCCGGGCGCCGCCTCAGGCCGCCCAGCCGCGGAACCCTCACCGCGGACGGCGCCTCCCCAGGCCGCCCGCCCATGGAGGCCAAGATGAGCGCCGAGGGCGTAACGGAACCCGGCCAGCTGTCCACCGCGGAGATCATCTCCCTCTGCGACAGACACCTTCTCAGGAACGTCGGCAGGCTCCCCCTGGCCTTCACCAGGGGCAAGGGTCTCAAGCTCTGGGACGCGGAGGGGAAGGTTTACCTCGACTTCGTGGCGGGCATCGCCACCTGCGCCTTCGGGCACGCGCCCGACTTCATGGCGGAGACGCTCGCGAGGCAGGCCCGGGTCCTGGTCCACGTCTCGAACCTCTTCTACACCGAACCCATGGCGAGGCTGGCCGAGTTCCTCACCCGCGCCTCGGGGCTCGACCGCGTCTTCTTCTCCAATTCCGGGGCCGAGGCCAACGAGGCGGCCCTCAAGATGGCCCGCAAGCACGGCTCGGACAAGTCGGACGGCAGGCGGATCCGGATAGTCTCCGCCCGGAACTCCTTCCACGGCAGGACCATGGGGGCCATCTCCATCACCGGGCAGGAGAACCTGCACGCCGGCTTCCACCCGCTCCTGCCCGGGGTCACATTCGTGCCTTTCGGCGATCTGGCCGAGCTAGACCGGGCCGTGGACGAGACGGTATGCTGCGTCTTCCTGGAACCAATCCAGGGCGAGGGCGGGGTCGAGCCCGCGCCGCCGGGCTACCTCGCCCGCGCCGCCGAGATCGCCCGCTCCCGGGGGGCGCTCCTGGTGCTGGACGAGGTGCAGACCGGCCTCGGGAGGACGGGGACGGACTTCGCCTTCCGGCACTTCGGCGTGCGGCCGGACATCCTCACCCTGGGCAAGGCCCTGGGATGCGGGTACCCCGTGGCGGCAACGCTCTCCACCGACAGTGCGGGCGAGGCGCTGGGCCCGGGCAGCCACTCCACCACCCTGGGAGGGGCCCCCCTGGCCACCGCGCTCGCCCTCGAGCTCGTCACCCGGATCCTCGAACCCTCCTTCCTCGCGAGGGTTTCCGAGACCGGGAGCTATTTCCTGGGCCGCCTCCAGGAACTCGCCGCGAAGCACCCGGACGCGGTCCAGGAGGCGAGGGGCCTCGGTCTCATGCTGGGACTGAAGCTCAGGATCCCCGCTGCCCCGATCGCGCAGAAGCTCGTCGAGAGGGGGTTCATAGTGAACGCCACGGCGGGCACGGTCCTGCGCTTCGTGCCTCCCCTCATCGTCACGCCCGCCGAGATTGACCTCCTCGTAGACGCCCTCTCGGCGATCCTGGCGGCGGAGGGCCAGGCGGAGTAGGCGCGGCACGGGAGGCCCCGGCGCCCGGCCGGGCCTCCGGGACGGCGGCGCCTGCGGAGGATCCCCGGGAGGGCGGGGACTGGCGCCCTGCCGGCTCCCGGCCCCGCCCGGCCCTGGCCGCCCTCACCCGTAAACGCCGCCTCCCCCGGCCATCCTTCCGCTAAACGGGAAGCGCCCTGCGGGTCCTTTATCCCCCGCCCGTATTGGGGTATTCTCTTCATGGCGGGACGGGCCCGCAGGCCCCGCCGCCGCGGGAAGCGGCCCCGCCCCGGCAAGCCTTTCTCCCGGCCCGCCCCAGCCCTCCCCGTCACCCCCCGCCAGGTCGGGCCCCCGTTTCCGGGGGCCAGGGCCGGGGTGCACCCCCGGCGTCCCGGCGGACCGGGACACGGGCACTCCGCCGGGCCGCCCCGGCACCCTGGAAGCCCGGCGCGGGGCCTCCCGTCCCCGCCGGGCCGTCAACCAGCAAGCGCATCCCTAAGGAGGGCGCCATGCCTGAGCCCAAGCACTTCATAACCTTCCGGGACCTGAGCCTCGGGGAGCTAAAGGCCGTCCTCGGCCGGGCCGCCGTCCTCAAGGACGAGAGGGCGCGGGGGGCATACCGCCGCGACCACCTGGCCGGGCGCTCCGTGGTCATGTTCTTCAGCAAGAACTCCACCCGCACCCGGGTGAGCTTCGAGTGCGCCATCAGCGAGCTGGGGGGGCGCGCCATCGTCATCAACATGGGCGACTCCCAGTGGACGCGCGGGGAGCCCCTCTCCCACACCGCGCGGGTGCTCTCCCGCTACGTCTCGGCCGTGGTCATCCGCCACACCAAGGAGGCGGAGCTGGCGGAGCTCGCCCGGTGTTCGCGGATCCCGGTGATAAACGCCCTCACGGACGAGCGCCACCCCTGCCAGGTGCTGGGGGATCTGCTGACCGTCGCCGAGCGCCTGGGCGGGGTCGAGGGGATCCGGGAGCAGACCGTCTGCTGGATAGGCGACGGCGCCAACATGCTGAACACCTGGCTCGAGGCCGCGGCGGTCTTCGGCTTCGCCCTCAGGTTCTCCTGTCCCCCGGGATACCTCCCGGACGGGGGCATCATGAGCCGCGCCCAGGCCGAGAACCCCGCCGTCAGGCACTTCGGGAGCCCCGCCGAGGCCGCCCGGGGCGCAACGGTGGTCACGACCGACGTCTTCGCCTCCATGGGCTTCGAGAACGAGAGGGAGAGGCGCCTCCGGGACTTTCGGGGCTACCAGGTGAACGCCGCCCTGATGGCCGGGGCCGCCCCCGGGGCCGTCTTCCTCCACTGCCTGCCCGCACACCCCGGCGAGGAGGTCACCGACGAGGTGATCGAGAGCCCTGCCTCGGCGGTGTGGGACGAGGCCGAGAACCGCCTCCACGTCCAGAAGGCCCTCCTGGAATACCTCGTGCCCGCCCTGTAGGGCGCGGTCCCCCGGGCGCGGGCCTCCCCCCCCGCCCTGCGGGCCCCGCGCCGCTCGGGGGGCCGGGCCCGCGCCAGAAGCCGGCCGAGCCGCGCCGCGTCCCCCACCCGCGGCGGTGGGCCAGCCGGCGGGCATCCACGCCCTCCCGAAAGGGGGTCCCACTTGGTTTCACGCCACTCCGACTGCCTCGTCATGGGGACCGGCATCGCCGGCCTGACCTTCGCCCTCAAGGCGGCGGAATTCGGGCGGGTGAACATCCTGGCCAAGCACCTGGCCTGCGACACCAACACCAACCTCGCGCAGGGGGGCATAGCGGCCGCCATGGGCGAGGACGATCGCCTGGAGCTGCACGTGGAGGACACCCTCAAGTCCGGCTGCGGGCTCTGCCACCAGGACGCGGTGCAGATAGTGGTGGAGAACGGCCCCAGGATGATCGAGGATCTGGAGTCCCTGGGCGTCCCTTTCACCATGCGGGTGACCGACCCCTCCCGCCCGGAGATGGGCCGCGAGGGGGGGCACAGCCGCAGGCGCATCGTCCACGCCAAGGACATGACCGGCCAGGCCGTGCAGAAGATCCTGGCCGAGAAGGCCCTCTCGGGCCCCGGCATCCAGGTCTTCGAGTTCCACATCGCCCTCGATCTCATCACCGAGCAGGGCCCCGACGGCCGCATGCGGGCCGTGGGGGCCTGGGTCCTCAACCGCGAGACCGGCTCGGTGGAGGCCTTCTTCGCGAAAAGCGTCGTCCTCGCCACGGGCGGCTCGGGCAAGGTCTACCTTTACACGACCAACCCCGACGGGGCGACCGGGGACGGGGTGGCAATCGGCTGGCGGGCGGGGGCCGCCGCCGCCAACATGGAGTTCGTGCAGTTCCACCCCACCTGCCTCTTCCACCCCAAGCGCACGAACTTCCTCATCTCCGAGGCCGTGCGCGGGGAGGGGGGGATCCTGGTCACCCGGGAGGGGGAGCGCGTCATGCGCAACAACCCGGAGGGCGATCTCGCCCGCAGGGACGAGGTGGCCCTCGCCATCGACGCCGAGATGAAGCGCAGCGGCGCTCCCTGCGTGTTCCTGGACATCACGCACAAGGACCCGGACTTCGTCCGGGACCGCTTCCCCAAGATCCACGACACCTGCCTCGCGCTGGGCCTCGACATCACCCGCGAGCCCATCCCCGTGGTGCCCGCCGCCCACTACCAGTGCGGGGGCCTCCTGGTCGACACCTGGAGCCGCACCACCCTCCCCGGGCTGTACGCCATCGGCGAGGTGGCCTGCACCGGCCTCCACGGGGCCAACCGCCTCGCCTCCAACTCGCTCCTCGAGGCCCTGGTGATGGCCGGACGCGCCGCGGAGGCCGCCCGCGAGGACGCCAGGACGTGCCCGGAGCCCGGCGGCTGGGAGCCGGCGGTCTGGCCGGCCGCGCGGC
>JAITEZ010000417.1 GCA_031281735.1 Deltaproteobacteria bacterium
GTTCACGCCGATATGCCGGTCTTCACGGCCTCCCAAGGACCGATGACGCCTGCCTCCTTCCCGGCTGGGCCCCGCTGTCCTGATAATGATCGTTCATCATTCTTTGTATTTCCCCTCTATGAAAAAAAAATTGTTATATGCATTATTCAGTCTATCATCATGCGTCAGAATATCAGGCACACCCGGGTCTGAGGACGGGCAAGGCATCAGCCGCGCCCTCCCGGTGAACCGCTCGCCGTGAGGATAACATTATTATCACAAGCCATCATAATTTCTCTGCATTACGGACGACGGCGGCCCGTCCCGCGACTGGACGCCGCAGACCCCACGCGACTGGACCGCTTGCGCCCCTCCCCCGCCGTATCACGCCCTGGAGGGCGTCGTTCTCCATTGGCGAACGAGGAGGGACTGTTCCGGGCTGCCGTGCCCATGCGGGGGATGCCGGCAGAGGCATGCGGGCGGCGCATGATTTCCGCCCGTGCCCGAAAGCTGCCGGTGGACGCTTGCGCACCCTGCCGACAGCGGGACGGACGGATTCCGGCGTGGCGGCGCCGTCAGATGCCGGGCAATCATCGAGACGTGCGTACAGGGTGTCACAGGCTCCCTTGCGCCGGCCCGTCGGGGGGGTTGGTATCCGGTCTCCAGTCTACCGCCGCTGCGCCTTGACGGACCGGAGTGTCCGGAGACGGTGCCGGGCGCCGGCGCGGATTCGGATATCCCTGCGGGCGCTGTCCCTGGCGCATGCGGCGGGCGCCTAAGGGACGTAGGCGCGCGTTAGGAACCCGTCTCCCTGCCGCCGTAACGGCGGGAAGCACGGGCGATTGCCGCCGCCTGGCGGGGCCGCAGGCGCCTTTGCCCGCCGGCGGTCGGCGGATTCCCCGATGGCCCATGGAGGCTATGCCGGGCGGGATCCCCTCCATGAAGCGGGCCTGGGCGGACACCGGGACAGTCGCCCGCTTGCCCCATGTCCCTGCCCCGGCGTCTGTAGACCTGAAAGCCGGGTTCCGTCCAGCCTGGACGGACAGGGACAGGCCGGCTTATCCGGAAACGGCGCTTGCGCATCCTTCCAGACCCGGCGGGAGACGGCCGGGAGCGGGGCCCTGAAGGAGGCGGGTGGGCCCGCCCTGCGGGCGGGCCCACCCGGATACCCCCGGCTCGCGGCCTGACGGGGCGCCTCCCGCCGGTCCCGCGCCTCGCAGCCCCCCGGCCGCGTCAGCGGGCTCCGCAGGGGAACGGGCCCGTACCTCCGGACGGGAGGACGCGGCAGGGACGGCCCCGGCCCGGCGGGCGGAGGCCCCGGCCGTTGCCCTTCAGCCCTCCCCCCCCGGCGGGAGGGGGCCGAGGGCGGCCCCGGCGACCGGCGAGAGGGTCCCGGCCTTGATCCTCCTCAGGGGGGGGTCCGCCCCCGTCGCGAGCTGGGAGGGGAGGGGGCCTCCCCCGGGGGCGTTCCGCCTGCGGCCGCCGCCGGGATCGCGGATCGCCCGGGCCCTGCCCGCGGGATGAGCCGGGCGCGCGTCGGCCACCCGGATGCCTTCCCGCGCGGGGAATCCCTCCGGCCGCCCGCGTCCCGCGAGCCCGTCCGGGAACCCGCGCCCTCCGACCCCGCCGAGAGCCCCTGACGTCAGGTCCGGGGCGAGGCTCCCGTGTGCCGCCCGCCCGGGGAGGCCCTCGCGCGTCCCGTGGGGCTGGCGCGCCCCTTCGCGGCCCGTCCCCGCGCGCCCCTCGCGGAGCGGGCGATTGTCGCGGAGGGTGAGGCTTATGCGCCCGCGGTGGGGCTCGACCGAGAGCACGGTCACCGTGACCTCCTGGCCCACCTTCACGACGTCGGAGGGGGAGCGCACGAAGCTGTCGGAGAGCTCGGAGAGATGGACGAGGCCCTCGAGCTTCACCCCGAGATCCACGAAGGCGCCGAAGGCCGTCACGTTGGTCACCAGGCCGGGGAGACGCATGCCCGGGGCAAGATCGTCGGGAGTGCGCACGTCAGGGTCGAAGGCGAAGGGGGCGAGCGCCCCCCGGGGATCTCGGAAAGGGTGCGTGAGCTCGGAGAGGATCCGCCCGGCCTCTTCCCTACCACCCGGCCAGGCTGAGTAGCGGGATAGGTCCACCCGGGCCCTGAGGGCGGGGTCGCGCATCAGATCCCGGACGCCGGCCCCGACGTCTTCCGCCATCTTCTCGGCCAGGTGATAGGACTCCGGGTGGATCCTGGTTGCGTCCAGGGGGTTCGGGCCCCGGACGCGCAGGAAGCCCGCGCACTGCTCGAAGGCCTTGGGCGTCATCCTGGGGACCTTCAGGAGATCCTCCCGGCTCCCGAATGGCCCGTTACGCCCGCGCCAGTCGACGATGTTCCTGGCGAGGGCGTGGCCAACTCCCGAGACTAGGGAAAGCTTCGCCTCATGGTCCGAGTTGGCGTCCGCCCCCACGGCGTTCACGCAGGAGGAGGCGGCGGCCTCGAGCCTGCCCTTGAGGGTCAGCTGATCCACGTCGTTGTGGAACTGCCCCACCACGAAGGACCTGGGGTCGAGCTTCACGAGTTCGGCGAGGGGATCCATGAGGCGCCTACCCGTGAAGACGGCTGCCTTCACCCCCGCCCCGAGGCCGGGGAACTCCGCGCGGGCTGCGGGGGAGGCCGCGTAGAGGGCGGCGCCCACGGAGTTCACGACCATCACCTGCACCTCCTTGGGGAGGCCCTCAATCCCCCTGATGAAGAGCTCCCAGTCGCGGCAGTCGGAACCGGATCCCACGGCCACCGCGGTCAGCCCGTGCCGCTGGATCGCGCCGAGGATCGCCCCGCCGGGGTCGGCCACCGGGGCTTCCCTGCGGTGGCAGGCATCCCTGCGGTTCCCGGCGTCCCTGCGGGGCTCCCGCCACCCGGGGCCGTCCGGGCGGGCGGGATCCGCGGAGCCGCAGGTATACTCCGGGCCCGGGCTGGACGGCCGGGCTGCCCTTTCTAGGCTCAGGGGCAGGCACTCCAGCAGGGCGCCTTCGGCGGAGAGGGCGACGGCCCAGCGCTCCCCGCCGTCGCCGGGGGAGAGCGCGAGGACGGGGCGCTGGCCCCAGGGCGGCGCCAAGAGGATCCCCTTGAGGTTCCCGGCGAAGATGGCCGTGGCCTCGCGGTCGGCGGCCCTCTTCGCCGCCTGCTTGGCCTCCGCCTCCAGGGGGTGGGCGAGGAACCTCCGGTAGGCGTCGCGGAGCGCGTCCTCCACCTCGCGTCCCGCCGGGGAGGGGCCGGCTATGTACATGGAGGCGAGCAGGGACGCCACCTTCGCCGGCTCCGGGCCCACCGAGAGGGACAGGGATCCCTCTGCCTCGGCCCGGCGCAGCAGGAGGTAGCGGTGCCAGGGGATCTTGGCGAGGCTCTCGGCCGGCCCGAGGCAGTCGCGGTAGCGGGCGGCGCGATCCTCCATGCCGGGCACCGGGCGGACGTAGGCCCTCGACTCCTCCGCGAAGAGCCTGCGCAGGGCCCTGCGGACCTGCACGCACTCGCCGACGCGCTCGGCGATGATGTCCCTGGCGCCCCTCAAGGCAGCATCGGCCCCCATGGCCCGGATCGCGGGGTTCGAGGCCATCAGCCTCTCGGCCTCCTCGCGGGGGTCCAGGCCCGGCTCCTGGCGGAGGATGGCCTCCGCGAGCGGCGCGAGGCCCGCCTCGCGGGCGGCGGCGGCCCGGGTCTTCCGCCTGGCGCGGCAGGGGAGGTAGGCGTCCTCCAGATCCCCAGGTAGCTCGGCGGAGGCGAGCCAGGCCTCTGCCTCGGCGTCGAGGAGCCCCCGCGACGCGAGGCCCCTCCTGATGTCGTTGCGGCGCGACTCGAGTTCGGCGAGCTCGACCAGGCGGTCGCCGATGTGGGCCGCGGCGGCCTCGTCCAGGCCGCCCGTGGCCTGCCTGCGGTAGAGGGCGATGAAGGGGGCGGTTGCCCCGCGGATGGCGAGATCGGCGCAGGCGGCGGCCTGCCAGGCGTTGATCTTCAGCTCCTCGGCGATCTTTGCGATGAAACTGTCTAACAAAATCGAGCTCCGGGGCCCCGTCTGGGCGGGGCGAGTGTAAAGCTGGCGTGAGTGAGAAAGGGGCTCTGGGCCGCCGAGGGGGGCTGCGGGGGGCCGGACGGGGGCGGTCCCGGGAGCCGTTGCCAGACGGTGCGGGACTGACGCTGAACGGACGGGGAACGGGCGCGGGGCGACAAGGAGCGGGGGCGGTTCGCTTCGGTTCAGGCGCCGGACGGCGCGGCGCCTGAGCGGTCGGTCTCTTTTCCGGTGCGGTTACCTGCTGGACGGGCGCGGGACGACGCGGCGATTGTGCTGTAATTCTCGGTGCGGGGGAGCGTCGGCGGAGGATTGGCGCGTATAGGAGGAGGGCGAGCTGTGAACGGCTGCGGGCCAGAAGGGGGAAGGAGCGGGTATGGGCTAAGGTCTGCGGAGGTGCGGCCGCCGGGACGGCGCGCGGAAGGCCAGGGGGCGGCGCGGGGCCGCGCGGCGGCAGGACGGGAAGGCGTCGCCGTTCCCCGGCGGCCGTGAGGCCGCCTCCGGGCGCGGCGGGGGAGGGGAGGGCGACCGGCCCGCACGGAGGGGGCGCGCCGATGGGACAGGCGCGGCATTCCGGACGGGTTGTCACGGGAACGGCCGTGAGGACGTCATTCCCTGGCGGCGGGGGCGTCCTGGTATTGCGGCTGGGCTCCGGAGGCGGCGGGGCTGCCGGGCGGCCCGGCGAAGGGGGGCCGGGAAGGCCAGGAGGCTCGAGACTTGCGGGCCGGCATGCCGGAAGCGGGCTGGACGGTAAGGCGAGAGGCAAAGCGAAACTGGACCGTGGGGCGTGAGGCCGTGGGATGCGCCTGGCGACCTCGCAGGCGGCGCTGGGCGCGACGGGATCGGCGGCAGGGGGACCGCCGGGGGGGCGTGATGCTTACGGGGCGTGCCCGGGCGTGGGCGTCCCGGTTCCGGAGCGGCACGGGCTTGCGGGCGCAGACAAGGCGCGCACGATGCCCGCGCGTGACGCACCGAGGGTTTCGATGCACGCTGAAGGCGGCCGTGGGCGGCGCGGATCCGTCCCGGCGGTGCCGACGCGGCCAGTAATCCTGCCGTGCCGGTTCCGGGCCGGTGTCCGGGAGAGGCTATAGGGGTCTGGGTTTAACGAGCGAGAGTCATAGGCGAAAGGCCGGGGGAACGGTGGCAGGCGCCGGAAGGTGCCGTCCGGAAAACGCAGCGGTTCTAGGCGGGAAAGGCTGGTCGTGATGCTTGAGGCGTCCGGGTGTTCAGGGGCCCGGCATAGGTTGTCAACGAGCCGCTCCGGCGCCCCGAGGAAAGGTTCCGAGGATACGGTTGTGCGGCATGGAAGGACATTATCACAAAACCCCAGGAGAATACCACCTGAAAAATGGGTTGGCCAAGTTTTTTTCCGGGCGGGCGAGGAAGCCAGGCTGACAGCTTTACACGCTGCCGGCGGCTGTCTGACCCGGAACTGAAAGCACAACGCCGGAAAGGGCGGCGCCGGAAAGGGCGGCGCCGGAAAGGGCGGTGCCGTAAGGACGGGATCCTGGTGGTCGGTGCCTGAAAGGCAAAGCCCGCAAGGCCGGAACACGGAACTGCGGCGCTTGAGGCGGCCGCCCGCAAGACGTCCGGGAATACGGCGGGAGGCGCCAGGTATGCAGCGCTCGCCGCTCGAGCGGCCCCGCGGATGCTTCGGGGAGCCTCTGGAGCGTGAGGCGCGCGCGGAATCCCTCCAGGACAGGCACTGCCTGCGGTCAGCTCGCCGCCTGCGCCTCCGCGCACCTTTCGGCTCATGATGATATCACCTTTACGGCCGATCGCGGGGGATGTTGCGAATATGCATCATTTCGGCGCCGCGGGAAGCGGCCTTTTTCCGGCGCTTTCCGGCTTTGGGGAGTGTCCGTCCCTTTCGGCGGTGCCGGTGCAGGGGATCGTTGCCCGACGGAAATGCCCATTTTTTACCTTTCGTGCACGGTTTCCTGACATGTTCGGGCATCAGGCGACTTCGCGCTCCGCTAGCGCACCGTGCAGCTTTCGCGGACCCCCCGCAGCAATTCCTTCAGTCGGCGGGAGGACGGCAGACGCAGCTGGCCGGTCACGTGATCCGGGATACCCGCCGACGGGGCCGCCTCAGGGGCGCGTGGCGCACCGGGGCTTTCCAGGGACGGGCGTTCCGGAGGGCCGGCTCCCCGCCGCCGCCTTCGCGCGACCCCCGCGGCGCCGCGAGGCCGTCCGTAATGCCAGGTCCCGCTGTGCCGCGCGGCGGCCCTCCGGCGCCCCTGAAGGGCGCGTCATGTCGGCAGGCCGCAGACCCGGGGAGTTCTCGCCCCGTCCGGGGGGGGCTCGTAGCGCCTCGGTGCCCCGCCGGCGCCTGGCGGCGGAGACGCGCACGTCAATCGCTCATACCTCGGCAAGGCTGGAGGTGCGCGATTCTCACATTTTAATTAGAATGTAGTTACGAGCCGGCCTCATAAATTTATTGAGACGATTTTCCGCAGTCGAGCGCTAGGGCCCCACAGGAGCGGGACTCCAGCCTTCCCGCCCCGGTTCCGCTCGCGGCCCGGGGCGGGCGCCCGCCGGCCACGAGGCGGCCTCGGCGCCGGCGGCAGGCGGCCTTGAGTCCGGCAGGCCCCGTCAGGTCACGGTATTCGCGTCCGGCGCCGGCTCGGCCCGCCGGGCGATGCCCACGGGACATGCGCCCGCATCCCTCCCCTAGGGCGGGCCCCTACCGCGAGCCGTCCGGCCGGGGGAGGTTCCCTGTCCTCCGCAGGATCTCCGAGGCGCGGGAGAGGGCCTCCCTGTACAGGGGGAGCTGGCGGCTGCGGAATGCCAGCCGGAAGTAGCGCCAGGCCCCGGGCAGATCTCCCAGGATCTCGTGGTAGAGGCCCAGGTTGTACAGGGCGGGGTCATAGGAGGGGTTGCGGGAGAGAAGCCCCTCCCAGATCCGCGCGGCGGCCTCCCAGTCGCCCGAGGCGGCGAGGGATCTCGCACTCCTGCCGTCGGGGTCGGGGACGGGGGCCAGATCCCCTTCCAGTATCCGGGGGCCGGCGAGGACGGCGAGCTGGGAGGCGGCGAGCGCCGCCAGCTCCTCGAGGAGGGCCCCGCCGCTGGCCTCCTTGAGGCCCGCCTGGCCGTCCGGCGCGGCGGGAGGGCTTCCCCCGGTGCCCCGTGCCGAGCGGTCTGCGTAGCCGCCGGAGGCCACCGAGGCCGAGAAGACGTCCCGGCCCGAGCGCAGCACGCGGCCGGAAGGGGAAAGGAGGGACCAGTCGACCTCGAGGATCCCCCGCTGGCGGCTGAAGTCGAAGTCCCGGGGGACCCGGTCCCCCACCCGGGCCGTGACCAGCCAGGCCTGGCCGGTCAGGGGGTCGTCCTCCCAGTAGACCCGCTCCTCGCCTCTCTCGGTCACGACGACCGTCTCCCGGCCGGGGGAGCTCGAGTAACGGAACTCGGCCGAGCCCGTGAGGACGTTCCCTTCCCCACCTCCGGACAGCCCTACCTTTTCCAGGGCGCGGACGAGCTCCGGGCCGGCCGAGCCGGTGAACGCCCCCGCGCTGAAGTCGCCCCGGATCCTCCCTGTCTGCTGGGCGGCGCAGGAGGCGAGGGCGAGGGACGCGGCGGCCAGGAGGCCCGCCGCCAACCGCGCCGGCTGGCGGCGGGCCGCGCCCCGGCGAGCCGCGGACGGGCGGGCGGGCAGGGGCCGGGGGAGGCCCTCTGGTCTACCAGGACTCGACATGGAACGGATCCTCCTTGAAAGGGAGCCAGGAGGCTCGGGCCGCCTCGATGCGGCGGAGAGCCGCCTCCTTCTTGGGGAGGCGCTCCGGGAGGGGCGGGAAGAGGCCGAAGTTGACGTTGGAGGGGGCGAAGGCCCCCTTGCGTCCGCCGTGGCGGAGGTGGGAAAGGAGGGAGCCCAGGGCGCTCGCCCGGGGCGGCAGGGACAGGGGGGCGCCCAGGACGGCCCGCGCGGCGTTTTCGCCGGCCCAGAGGCCCTGGGCCGCGGACTCCACGTAGCCCTCCACCCCCGAGATCTGCCCCGCCATGAAGACCGCGGGGCGCGGTAGGAGCCGCTGGAAGGGATCCAGCACCTCGGGGGCGGCAAGGAAGGTGTTGCGGTGGATGGCGCCGTAACGGGCGAACTCGCAGTTCCCCAGGCCGGGTATCAGGCGGAACACCCTCTCCTGGGCGGGGCGCGTGAGCCGCGTCTGGAAGCCCACGATGTTCCAGAGGGTGCCGGCGAGGTTCTCGCGCCTGAGCTGCACCACGGCGTAGGGCCTCCTGCCGGTCAGGGGGGAGACGAGCCCCACGGGCTTCATGGGCCCGAAAAGCAGCGTCCTGGGCCCCCTGGCGGCCATGACCTCGACGGGCAGGCAGCCCTCGAAGTAGCTCTCGTCCTCGAAGGGCCTCGGGGCCGATCGGTCGGCCTCCGTGAGGGCGGCCAGGAAGGCCAGGAACTCGTCCTTCTCCAGGGGCGCGTTGAGGTGGTCGCCCCCGCCCTCCGGCCCGTAGCGGTCCTGGGCGAAGATCTTCGACATGTCCAGCGACTCGGCCGTGACTATAGGGGCTAGGGCGTCGTAGAAGGAGAGGTTGCCGGCCCCGGTGGCCCCCTGGAGAAGCTCCACCGCCGCCTCCGAGGCCAGCGGCCCCGGGGCCAGCACCAGGGGCGCTTCCCCATCGGGCCAGGCGAGGAACTCCTCCCTCCTGAGCTCGATGAGGGGGTGCGCCTCCACGGCCTCAGTGACCCTGCTGCTGAAGAGCGCCCTGTCCACCGCGAGGGCCCGGCCGGCGGGGACGGCGGTGAGATCGGCCGCCCGCATGACGAGCGAGCCCAGGTTTCGCAGCTCCTCCTTCAGGAGGCCCACGGCGTTCTCCGGCGAGGCCGCCCGGAAGGAGTTGGAACAGACGAGCTCGGCGAGATCCGGGCTCCTGTGCGCGGGCGAGAAGCGGTGCGGCTTCATCTCCCACAGGACGCAGGGGATCCCCCGCGAGGCAGCCCGCCAGGCGGCCTCGCAGCCCGCGAGCCCCCCGCCCGCGATGTGCAGCCTCGCCGTCACGGCCGGGGCCCCGCGGCCGGGGGGTAGGGGATCCGCACGGGGGGGGGCAGGGGGGCCTGGCCCGCTGGAGCGGCACCGGGAATGGCGGGGAGGCTGGCGGCTATGCACATCATCATGCCAGGAGGCACCGGGGCGATGCGGGGGCAGGGGGGCGGGGAGGGCGCACGGGGAAGGCCTGTAAGGCCCGGTATCCCGGGCCCGCAGGAAATGTACTAGCTTCAGGCGCCGTTGTAAAGGAAAGCGTTCCGCCGCAGAGGGGAGGAGTTCCGCCCCGCCCCGGCCCCGCCCCGGCCCCGCGCGGGACGCGGCGGGGATGACCCGTCCCGGCGCCCCATGGGCGCGGCGGGGGAGGATCCGTCCCGCCGCCCTGCGGGACTTGGGATGCCGGGGTGCGCCCCGGCACTTCCCTTAATGTTTGTAATTTGGATGATAAGAGCGAATGTGTTATACTTGAAATTCAGATTTCTCTCCCCCTTCGCGCCGGGCGGGCAGGCGCCCCGGCGCCCCTCCGCCGGCGTCCTCCCCAAGAACGCTCCAGGAAACAGGCCCCCGGCCCAGCCCCCGGACGGCCCCAGCCAGACTGAACCGAGGAAACATGCCCCATGGCCATGAATAAACCACAGATCAGCACCTGCATCGACTCCAAGCCGCATTCCTGGATGGTGGTGTCCGAGGAGGCCATACAGAACGGCGAGATAGTGAGGCTGGAGCACCGCTGGTGCAAGAAGTGCGGTTGCCTAACCCAGGTGGGCATCACGGCCTCCGGCGATCCCGTGGTGGCAGTGAATGATGCCGGGGCCCCCCATCTGGCGGTACCGAGGATCCTAGACATCATCATCAAGTAGCTTCTCCGGGGCCGCCCAGGGCCGACGGGGATCCCCCCCGCCGCGCCGCGCCAGCAGGGCGAGCGTCCTGCGGCGCCGGTGGCCGCGGGACGGCGCGACCCCGGAACACCGGCCCGGTTCTTCGGCGGGGGCCCTTGCTGCCTGCCGGGGCCGGCCTGGCTCAAACCGCCGGCGTAGGCCACCTGGCGCCGGCAGGCCCTCCCCGCCCAGGGACGGCTGAGCCGGGCGCGGGAGACCCTCCGCATCGATGTCTGGCTTCCAGGCGCCCCGGAGCACCGCCCCCACCAAAGATCTTTCCTGAGGCAAGAGCCTTCCCGCGGCGTGCCGCACCCCGGCGCCCGGAGTTCCGCCCCCCTCGGGGCTTTTTCTTTTTCCGGGGATCCTTCCCCGGCCGCCGCACCTGGCCGCCGTAGCCATTCCTGGACGCGCCGCCGCCCCTGCCCGCCCGGATCCTGCCGCCGCCGCCGCCCCTGCCCGCCCCTGCCCGGCCAGCTGCCGTCCCAGGGCCCGCAGGTCTTTTCTCCCGTCGGGGGCAGGATCCTCACGCACGCAAACGGGATACTCCGTCCGGCGGACAGGCCGCCCCCCGGCCGCGCCGACCCCCCGCGGGCCGCGTCCGGCTCACCTTGTGCCTGGTGTCCGGGCCGGCGCCTTCACCGGGCCGCCGCAGGCCCCCTTCGAGGTCCCCCAGCATGACGGAAATCAGGAACGTCGCCATCATCGCGCACGTCGACCACGGCAAGACCACCCTCGTGGACGCCATGCTCTGGCAGAGCGGGCTCTTCCGGGACAACCAGCAGGTGAGGGAGCGGGTCATGGACTCCATGGATTTGGAGCGCGAGAAGGGCATCACCATCATGGCCAAGAACACCTCCGTCGTTTACAGGGGCGTCAAGATCAACATCGTGGACACCCCCGGCCACGCGGACTTCGGGGGGGAGGTGGAGAGGACCCTGGCCATGGTGGAGGGGGCCCTGCTGCTGGTAGACGCTGCCGAGGGGCCGCTCCCCCAGACGCGCTTCGTGATGCAGAAGGCCCTCCAGCGCAGGCTCCCCATAGTCTGCGCCATCAACAAGATAGACCGCCCCGACCGCAGGCCGGACGAGGTCCTGAGCGAGATCTACGATCTCCTGATAGACCTGGACGCCGATGAGGGGCAGCTGGAGTTCCCGGTCCTGTACACCAACGCCCGGGCGGGGGTCGCCGCTGCGGATCCCGAGGGGGCGCTCGCCACGGGGGGCGCCTCCGGCCTGGAGCCGCTTTTCAAGGCCATCGTCGACCACATACCGGCCCCGTCGGGGGATCCCGTTGGCCCCTCCCAGTTCCTGGTGGCGAATCTCGAGTGGTCCGACTACGTGGGGAGGCTCTGCATCGGCCCCGTGCGCCGGGGAACGCTCTCCCCCGGCCAGGAGACGGCCCTGATCAAGGGGGACGGCGCGGCCATGCTGAAGTCCACCCTGAAGGCCGTCTACGTCTACGACGGGCTCAGGCGCGTCGAGACGGATCTCGCCGAGACGGGGGACATCGCGGCCGTTGCCGGGCTCCCGGACGCCTTCATCGGGGACACCCTGGCCGACCCCGAGTCCCCCGAGGCGCTCCCGCGGCTGGTGGTGGACGAGCCCACCCTCACCATGGAGTTCTCGGTGAACTCATCGCCCCTGGCAGGCCGCGACGGGAACTTGCGCACCTCGCGCCAGATCCGCGAGAGGCTCGAGAGGGAGGCCCTCTTCAACGTCTCCATCCGCCTCTCGACGGGTGAGGATCCCAGGGGGGAGAGCCTCCGGGTGGGTGCCCGCGGCGAGCTCCAGCTGGCCGTCCTGGTGGAGACCATGCGCCGCGAGGGCTTCGAGCTCTCCCTCGGGCCCCCGCAGATAGTCACCAGGGAGGAGGGCGGGATCCTCATGGAACCGCTGGAGCTCGTGGTCTGCGACCTGCCCGAGGAGCACATCGGGGTGGTCACCGAGAAGCTCTCCTCCAGGCGGGGCCAGGTCACGCGCCTCGTGAACCACGGACGCGGGCGCGCGCGCCTGGAGGTCAAGTGCCCCACCCGCGGCCTAATCGGCTACCGGAGCCAGTTCATGACCGACACCCGCGGGGCGGGACTCCTCAACTCCGTCAACATCGGCTTCACTCCCTGGCTCGGGCCCATCAAGGGGCGCGCCAACGGGGCCCTGGTCTCCGACCGCCAGGGCACGGCGGTGACCTACGCCCTCTACCACCTCCAGCCCAGGGGCGTCATCTTCGCGAGCCCGGGCGACCCGGTCTACCCGGGTCTCATCGTGGGGGAGAACTCGCGCACCGAGGACATCTGGGTGAACCCCACCAAGGAGAAGAAGCTCACCAACATCCGGGCCTCCGGCTCGGACGAGGCCTTGCGGCTCACGCCGCCCAAGCGCTTCTCCCTGGAGGAGGCCATAGCGTACATGCGCGAGGACGAGCTCCTGGAGGTGACGCCCAAGTCCCTGCGGCTCCGCAAGAGGGCCACGGCCCCGAGGTGACCGGCCCCCGGGGGCGGGACGTCGGCGGCCCCTCCCGCAGGGGCGCTCCCGGGTGTGCCGGAAGCGTTGTCCCGGCCGGCCTTCTGGGGCCGCGGAGGGCCCCGCTGGGGGGGGCGCCGCAGGCGGAAACCCCACCGGCGCGCGAGACGGCCCCATCGGCAGGCCGTGCTGAACGGCGGCGCCATATGAGACTGATTGTCCGGGGCGATCACGCGACATGGTGTCCCCGCGGCCCGGCGAGACGGTAAGGACGGGTTCTCGCGGCGGAACCTGTCCTCCCCGCCGGGCGGGAACCTCCGCTCCCCTCGCGCCGGCGGCTGGGCCGGGAGCTGTCCCTCCGGAAAACCCGGGCCGGCCCTGCGGGCCCCCGCCGGGGGGGCTAAGGAGGGGCCCCGCCGGGCCGGGGACCCGTCTTCCCCCGCCCCCCGGCCGGCCCGCCTTCCTGAACCTCGGGGAGCCGCCGCGGGCGAGGAGGGGGGACCAGCGGGAACGGTCGGCCCTCCGCCCGGCAAGGCCCCGCCTTTCCTGGCCGGGGCCTGCGGCCCCGCCGTTGCCGCATGCCCCGCGCCCTCGCGACCCGCCGTGCGCGGCCGCATGGAGGAAGGATTTTACAACGCCTTGCCCTGACGAAAGGTTGACGAAATAGGAATTGCAGAAGGTGCATTCATTTGTGTTAGAATAACCGCATTCCTCATCCCGCCCCCCCCCGGTTGGACTGCGGCTCGCCAGCGGTCTCCGCGGGGAGTGTCGCCGGCAGCTTTCCGCCTTGAAAATGCCCGCCGCCCGTTCCTGCCCCGTACCTGCGGGGCCGGACCCGCCGCCCTGACACGGCGGGGGCAGTCGTCCCGCGCGGTGTCTCTAGAAGGTGTCTCGATGACTGAGATCGTCGACCTGTTAGGAGAGTATTTACCCTTCATCGGGGGGGCGATCGGACTCATCGTCCTGTACGTGGTATACTCCAGGCTCAAGAAGAAAAGCTCCTCGAACCCCTCCCTGGCCAAGCAGGCCGAGGACGAGGCCCGCAAGGCCAGGTGGTCGGCCATCGATAACGCGGCGGAAAGCGGCGCGGCACCCGGCGGCGGCGAACCCGCCTTGGCCCCCCCGCCCCCCGCCGGCAAGCCCGACAAGAAGCTGGAAAGACGGCAGGCCAAGGAGGCGGCGGCCAGGAAGGCGGCCGAGAAGGCGGCCGCCAAGCTCGCCGCGAAAGAGGCCGCGAAGCGGAACGCGAAAGAGGCGGCCCGTGAGGCCGCGCGGCTCAAGGAGCTGGCCAAGGTCGACAAGGCCGCCAAGAGGCGCGGCGCGGCCTCCAAGCCTCCCCAGCCTCCCCAGCCTCCCCAGGATCCCCAGCCTCCCCAGGATCCGGCCTGGTCGGGAGATCCCGCGTCGGGTGCCGAGGCGGCCCTGGAGGCCGCGATGGCGGTGGCCGCCGCCGGCCCTCCGCCATCCCAGCTCT
>JAITEZ010000058.1 GCA_031281735.1 Deltaproteobacteria bacterium
GAGGGATCCGGTAATTGACGCGCGCGTCAATTACCGGATCCCGCGACCCGACAGGCGACGGGGGCGCGCAGCGGATGCGCGCGCAAAATCATCCGAGAACGCATCCGCGGATCCCCGCCCCCGCCGCCGGGTTCGGCGGGGGCGGGACGGAACCGGCCTGGATCGAAAGGAAACCTGCCGACCCGAGGCCGCGCCGCCGCGCCTAGGCCGCATCCCGCCGGGGGCCGGGCTCCCCTCTGTCGGAGCCCCCCGCGAAGGGCGATCGAGCATAATTGACACCACCGTCAATATCGCGCCTCGAAAATGCTCCCCTGCAAGGAAAACCTATGCTCAGGTACTGGATCTTTCCCTGCCGACAATGTATATTCAATTTTGACAGGTGAGCCGAAATTGACACGCCCGTCAATTTCGCTTACCCTGAACGCCTTCCGCCGGGGCGGCGGATGAGAATCCGAGGGCGGGACGCGCATCCTTCTCCCACGCCTTCGCGCCCGGTTCCGGTGATCCCCGCCCCTCTCAACCGCTGGAGGGCCCGGCAACCGGCAGTCCCGGACATCCAGGACGGCGGCCCCGCAGGCCAGGACGAAAAATTAACGCATGCGTCAATTTAGCCCTCAGGCGATGCCTCGCTGAACGGCCCGGCGGCCCACTTGCCTTGACGACCCTGGGGAGCCCGGCGTTCCCGCTCCGCCGCCGCCTTTCGCCCTGAGCCTCCCGCACCCATCGGTTTTCCGACACGGACGGTATGCAGTCCGCCGCTCTCATGCCTTTCCCCATCATACCTTTCCCGCTCGCGCCTTCCCAGTTCAGGCCTTTCCCGCTCGCCACATCCCGCTCGCGCCTTTCCCGTTCTGGCTATGGTTCGCGGCTTGCCGAGAGATGACGATGTGTGAGGGTTACCTTTTCTTTTATATCGAACGAACGATAATTCTTTCCTGGGCGCTTTACTCCCGCCCCGCCCCGCGGCCTTCCGGCATGTCGCCCGCTCGCCGCGTCCAGCCGCAGAGACGCGACAGCCGGAGGGAAATGGTCCCCGCCCCTGACCGGCCGCTGTCCCCCCCTCCCTCCCCCCGGTGGAGGATGAGGGCCCCCGTTGCCGGAACCATGCTTCCGGTTCCCCCGAGCCCGCACCCGGGAGGGCCCGCCCTCACGGGAACCCGCAGGGCCCCTCCCGCCGCCGGCCGGGCGGAAGGCCAGTCCCCACCGGGCGTCCCGGATCCCGCCGGATCCGCCCCCCGTCCCGGGCCGCCGGCACCGCCACGGGCCCGGAACTACGCACCCCTCCTGGCCGCAACATAATCTTCCGGCAATCCTGCGCCGCCCCCCGCCGCAACATTCGCGGGATCCCGCAACCCGCGACGAGTACCCCCACCGCCCGCCTGGCCTCCCCGGCCCCGGCGGGCGGCCCGGAAGATCCGGAGGCACTGTTTCCCCCGATGAACCAGCTACCAGAGACGTTCGGACGCCTGGAGGCGTGCATAGAGGCCATGTCGGCCCTCCTCGCCGCCCCGCCGCGAGAGGAAGAGACCTTGGGAGCCTTCCTGGCGCCCCCGGCGGCGGCCCTGGCCGCCGCCGACGAGGGCATCTCGCTCCTCGAAAGGACGCTCCCCTGTCCCGCCGGGATCCGGCGGGACATCCTGGAAAGGCTCTCCATCGCCGCCTCCCGGCTGTTCTGCTGCTCGCTCTACCTGGGCTCGGTCCCCCGGGCGGCTGCCGTGATCCGGCTCATGGGGGGGCTCCCCCGCAGGGAGGGCAACCCCCTGCGTCTCGCCTACGCGATATTCTCCCTCATGCGCTTCTGCCTGCGCACGGGGGACCGGGCGGGGGCCGAGGAGGCCTGGGAGTCGCTCGGCAGGGTGGAGGGCGTCCCCCCCGAACACATGTGGGCCTCGCCGTCCCTGAAGCCGAAGGTCAACTTCTACCTTGAGTACGGGACGACGCGGGGCCCCGCCGGCGGTGGCTTCGAGCTGGTGCTCCCCGCCGGCCCCATGCTCATCCGGACCTACTCCTACCCGCACGCCAGGACGGTGGATCATTTCCCCTTCCAGGTGGTCTCCGGGCTCGAGGGCTACCGGGGGATCCTGGCCGAGGCCGCCGTCAACCGCATGCGGATGTTCGCGAACGCCGAGGAGCCCGACCGCGCGGCGCAGGCCTTCGAGGAGCACCTCTCCTGCGGCGAGTACCGGACCCGCCCGGAATACGTGGTGCCCGCCGTCTGCTCCACGGCCTCGGCCTGGGCCCGGGCGGGGAACCCGGAACGCTTCCGGGATACGGTCTCCCTGATGCCGCCGCCCCCCTGGCCCCTCCGGCCGGTCTACGGCCAGCTCCCCCGGCTCTGCGAGGTGGACGCCTACCGCTTCTCGGGGGCGCTGGACAAGGCACTGGCGGCCTACCGGGCCTGGCCGGCGGATGGGCTGCGGGAGATCGGCGCCGTCCCCTGGGCGATAACCACCGCGCGTCTCTCGGGGGATCTCTGCCGCGCGGGGGAGATGGCCGCGGCGGAGAGGATGATCCTGGGCCTGAGACGCCTGGGGGGGGATCTGGGCCTGGAGGTGGCCAAGGCCGAGGCGGCCCTGGGCATCATGGACGCCTGCGCCTCCAAGGGCCGCTTCCGCAAGGCGGAGAGGTACCGCCGGGGGATAGAGTCCCTGGGCCGGGACTACAACACCTCCCATGCCTGGGGCCTCTTCCGGGTGGAGCTCAAGCGCCTCAAGGCCGATGCCGCGCTGAGCCTTCTGGCCCGCCTCGCCGCCAAGGGCCGCGCCATTTGCTCCGCCTCCTCCGTCCTCGACCGCCGGGGGCGGCCCGGGCCCGGGCCGGCGAGCGGCGGTCGCCCGGCCTCCCCCGCCTCCCCGGTTCCGGCCTCCCCCGCCGCCCCCGGAGGCGGCGGCCCCGCCGCGTCCCGGCGGGAGTGGCGGGACGCGGCGCACGTCTCCGGGGATCGGTACGCCGAGCCCCGTCTGCGGGAGACGGGCGGGAGGGGCCTCCCGGCGGGCGCGCGGGCGGGGAGCCTGCCGGACGGGGCGGGGACGGCGGGCCGCCGGCGGGGGGGTGACTCCCCCGGCTGCCGGGCTGGCGCGGACGCCGCGAACCGCGAGGGGGAGGCGGGCGCCGGATCCTTCCCGGGAGGCGGGTGGCCGGCCTCCCTGGCGCCCGGGGCGCCCGATGCCCCGGGCGCGCCGGCGGGACCGGCCTGCGGCGGGCAGCGGGACGGCTTAGGGTATCCGGCGGGAGACGCCTCCGCCGGGGGGCCTGCCGCCTGGGAGGAGGGCTGGGAAGCAGCGGACGGGCCGGAAGCCTGGAGCCACCCCCGGGCCGGGGGCTTCGCGGTCTGCGACGCGCCGTTCCGGGAGGGGGGGGGCTTCACGGATCGCCCCGCTGAGCCCTCCCACCCCGTGACGATGGCCTCGGGCGTCCTCACGCGGCGGGTGGAGGATCTCCGGGTCGGCCTCAAGGCCGCCAGGATCCTCTCCCGCAGGGTCGAAGACCTCCTGCGGCGCGGCGCGGTGCGGGCCGCCGCCCAGGCCCTGGCGGGCTTCGAGAGCCTGCCGCCCTCCCCCGAGACGGCGGCGGCGCGCTGCGCCGCCGCCGCCAAGGTGATATCCCTCTTCGCGACGGAGGGGGATCTCCTGTCCGCGGAGGCCGTCTTCCGGGCCACGGGGATGTCCCGGGGGGCCAGGCGTCACCCGCGCTTCCTGTGCGCGACCGCCCTGGCCCTCATGAACGCCTGCCTCGCCTCGGGGGCGCCCCGCTGCGCGGCGGAGACCTTCTCCGGGCTCACCTTCGAGGGGACGTCGCCGGGGACGCTGGCCGCGTTCGCCGGCTCCTCCGGCCGCGCCGTGGCCGCCCTCCTCCTGGCGGGGGATCTCGACGCGGCGGAGGCCCTGCAGAGGGACATGATCAGGCTGGGCCGGGCCCCCGAGGTGGCGGCCGCCCGGGCCCGGTCCGCCCTCGATCTGGTGCTGGCCCTGGAGGGGGCGGGCCTCCACGACCGCAGCCTCGCGATCTACGCGGGCATGGAGGCGGGAGTGCAGGAGCTGGACGCCGCCCGCGGCCGGGCCCTGCGCTGCCTGATCTCCGGCGCCGCCCGGAAAGGGGACTACGGCCGCGTCCTGGCGCTGAGGGATACCGTGCGCTCCTTCGAGAACCCGCGGGAGGCCCACCTCCTGCGGGTGAGGGCCCTCCACGAGATAACGAGCCTCGTGTTCTCGGGACGCCACGGCCCCGGCGGGGGGGCGGCGCCCCCCTCCGGGCGCCGCGGCCCACTGCCCCCCGGCTGGGATCCCTCCCTCTTCCCCATGCTGCCCGGGGAGGGACAGGGCCCCCCCCGGCGTGGCCTTTTCGGGACGGCCGAACCCTGGGGCGGCGCCTCGGCGGGCGGCGCCTCCGGCCGGGACGCCCTCCGGGACCTGACGGCCGTCTCCGCCTTCCCCCTGGCACCGGCGGACGGCGCCTTCGCGGCCCGCCCGGGCGCAGACACGTCCGCCGGCGGCCGTTTCGCGGACACTTCCGCCGGGACGGCCTTCCCGTGGGCGGCCTTCCCGGGAGGGCCGCTTTCAGCTTCGGCAGGCGTCTGTTCCGGCGCCTTAGCGTTTCCGGCCCTCTGGCCCGCCGAGGAAGAGCCGGTCTGCCCCTCCGCCGCCCGCCTGATCCGGCACCTCCGGGAGGGAGACCTCGTGATGGCCGAGGCCTTCTACTCGATAACCGACCTCAACGACATCCTCCCCGCCAGCGCCCGGCCCTGGGCGCTGGCCCTGGAGGCCCTGGCCCGCCTGTGCCTGGATCGCGACAGGCCCGAGGGGGCGGTGCGGATCTTCGCGGACATGACGGCGGCCTCGACGGGGTCTCTCAGGCCACTGGCCGAGGCCAGAGCCAGGGTGGGGGCCCGGCTCGTCCTGGCCTTGTGCGAGCGGGACCGCCTCGACGGCGCGCTGGTGATCCACGATGAGCTGGCGTCCATGCCCGTGACGGAGGCCCTCGCCCGTGCGAGGGCCTGGGCGGCCGCGGCCCTCGCGCCCAGGCTCGCCCGCTCGGGCCGGGGCGTCCAGGCCCTGGGGATCTGCCTCGGGCTCCTGGCCCTCCCCCGCACCCCCGATGTCAAGGGCGCCCTGGCCCGGATCGGCCCCGATCTGCTGCCGCATCTCGACTCGCTGCCGGACAAGGCCGCCGCCGTCTTCCGGGGGATCGCGGACGCGGCCGGGGGGAGCGGGGCCGTCCCCGCGGCGGCGGCGAGGGTGATGGATCTTTACGCCTCGGAGGGCAGGAACGGCCGCGCCTCGGACTTCTACCTGGAGTTCCTGGCTAGCCACCCCCTGGAGTCCTTCCCGGCGGAGAGCCTCAGGCCGCTCGCGCTGTCGCTCTACTCCCTCTCCGAGTCCTGCCTGCGGGCCGGCCTCCCCGCCAAGGCTGCGGCGGTCAGCCGCCACCTCTGCCACCCGGCCTACCGGGACCTCCCACGGGAGCTCGGATCCTCCGCCGGGCGCGGCACCCCCGCCCGGCCCTGCGGCGAAGGGGACGGGGACGACGGCGGCCCGTCGGGGCCCGGCGCCGACGACGGCCTGGGAAGGCGGGCCGGCTTCCTGGCGGGCCTGGCCAGGGGCAACCCCCTCCTGACCGTCCTGGCCTGAATGGCGAGCCTCCAGTCGCCCGGGCCGGGAGCGTTCCCCCGGCCGGCACCCCTTTCGTGGCGGTCGGCCCGGCTGCGGTGAGCCCGCACGCCCTCACACTCCGGGCACCCCTTCCGGCCTTCCCCGAGTGCGGGCGCATTGCCGTTCATAGAGGTCAATAATCCCGCCGCCTTTCATAAAGCCCTGGACATCACGCATCGCGAGACGGCGCCATGCATCCGCACGTGATCCGTACCGGCCCGCCTCCCGGCCGTTCCGCCAGGCAGAATCCGTGATGCGTCGGTCACGGCCGGAGACGGCGGTACCGGTCTCACAGGGCCGGAATCGACTCCCTGTCAGGGCGGCTCACCGGTCCACAGGGAACGGAACGCCCCATGCGGGATATCCCTGCGGATCCTCTCGGCGCCGGAACCGCAATCGCGGCCAATGATGAAGGGATTTTCCGCCCTCAGCCCATCGCTGGAGGCACGTCTTTCCGCGCGCTACCGCTGAAACGAGCGTATCGACCGTCCATTCCATTCCATTCTATTCCAGGCCAGGCCAGGCCAGCGTCCGCACGGGCCGCAATCGCGTCCGGCCGAGGAGGCGCGTCATCTTCCTGACTGTTGACGCCGCGCCGGCCCGGGGGACGCACAGGGTCACGCCCTGATCCCCGCATCAGCGTGAAGGATGGCCACGCCCGCAAGCGCGACGCCTTCCCGGCCGGGGAGGCGCGGGGGGCCGCTTCCCCGGCGCGGGGCCGGTGGCAGCGGCCGATGACCGGCTCAGACGTCCGGGCGCGGGGGCTTGACGGGCACGCTCTGAATCTCCAGATCCGCGCGCGGGATCCTGGAGGGGCTCCCGCCGTCCAGCACCGCGCGCACGTGCCTGTCCACGAGCTCGTCGCAGGCCCGGAGCTCCCGGTGCAGGTAGTCCTCGCCGCGGATGTCCTGGCGGACGTAGTCCAGCTGGTCCAGCACCATGTCCCTGGGGAAGGACCTGGCGTCCAGGAGGAGCGACTCGTAATGGGCCCGCATGAGGACGAAGGAGGACTCGGCGTCCTCGATGAACCTCTGGTGCGAGTCGCGCCTCTCCACGCGCTCCTCCCGGCGCCGGGCGAGGGCCTTCCTCTCGGCGGCTGTGGCGCCGCCGCCCTTGAGGGCGTCGTCGATCTGCTTGACGAAGTTAATCTCCGTCTGGCGCTGGGCGTGGGCCACTATCATGCGCGTGCTGTTGGAGCGGAGGCTCAGCATGGTGTAGAGGAGTCCCCAGACGTGCGAGCGGACGGCCTCCCTCCTCCTCTCGTTCACGACGGCGTTGTAGGACTCGAGGCTGGACCTGAGCGACCGCAGGGCCTGCCTCTCGGCCTCGGTCTCGGCCTCCCCCAGGAGGGCGTCCACGGTCTTCAGGGGATCGTCCGCCACCAGGGTCGTGTCGGTGGCGCCGGCCCGCTCCAGCTCGGCCGATATCTCGTTTATCCTCCTGATGCTCCCGCCGTTCACGGACGAGAGCACCAGCCGGACGCCCATCTCCGAGGTCTGGGTGGGCCCCGCGCGGTAGAAAAATGGCAGCTCCATCCGTGCCCCCGGCACCACGTTGTGGTAGCCGGACCTGAAGCTGCCGCCCTTCTGCACGAAGCCGCCCGCCGACCCGTGCAGCCTGTCGCCGACGGTTATCTTGTAGGCTTCCATGGTCATCTCGGCGGCGTTCCCCACGGTGTCGTGGAGGCCGGCCGGGTTGGGCTTCCGCAGCCCGATGCGCACCGGCCCGCTCTCGGGGGGGTTCACCCCATCGTCGTAGACCCCGTAGTCGGAGGCGTCCTCGCCGGGGCCCATCGGGAAGATGTCCATGCCGTCCATCGTGTCGCGGGGCACCTGGTGGCCCCCCCTGGCCGCGTACTCCCACTCGTCCTGGGTCGGTAGCCTCAGCACCCCCACCATCCGGTCGTCGTCCGCGAAGGAGGGAAGCGCTTCGGGGGCGTTCTGGAGGATCCAGGTCATGAGCCTGGCCGTGAAGGCCTGGGCCTGGTACCAGCTGACGCCGGTCTTGGGGAGTGCCGCTGTCGCGGGGTCGAAGGGGCATCCATCCTGGACCACCGCGTCCCACTGGGCCACCGTCACCTCGTATTTGCCGATGAGGTAGAGCTGCCGCGGATCCTGGTCGGGGGAGAGCTCGGCCTTCATGGCCTGCGCCTTGGGCCGGTAAGACTCGGGGAGGTTCTCGATGGAGAGCGGCGACCCCAGGTAGACCCTGTGCCTCCTGGAGAGGCTCTGGGTCTGGTCCGTGTCGCTCTGCAGCTCGGTGCCGAAATGGCCCTCCAGCTCGCCCAGGTAGCCCTTCTCGGGGATGAAGATGGGCCGGAAGGCCATGGAGAGCCCGCAGGGGAGCGGGATCGTGAAGTCCCCGTCGTCCGGCCGGGGGTTCCAGGCGTCCTGCGGCCCGACGGGCCTGGCACCCGCTATCTGGGCCCGGAGTGAAGGCGTGGCCGCGAGGGAGAGGGCCGCCAGCAGGGCCAGGGAAGCGAGAATGGCCGCGGCCGTCACGGATGCCCGCTGCGCGGGGGGCACCGCCCCCACCCGACAGGCGCTGGGGGCGGCGGATCCCGCCCCGCAGTTGCGTGGGGCGGCGGATCCCCCCCCGCAGTTGCGGGGGGCGGCGGATCCCGCCCCGCAGGCGCGGGGTGCGGCAGATCCCACCGCAGGGGCGGAGGAACCCGCCGCAGGGGCGGCGCGGCTGCCGCAGGGGGCCGGGGGAGACGGCGGGGAGAGTCTAGACATCACGCATGCCCTCTGAGGGTTCGATGTCCGAAAGGGCCGAATAGGCCGCGAGGGAGGCCGCGATCATGAAGACCACCACGGCGCCCGAGGCGAAGGCGAGCTTGCCCCAGGAGAGCTGGCAGAAGCGCTCCACGTTGCGGATGCTCCCCATGAAGAGGTAGTTGAGTATGCGGGCCGTGGCGAGGAAGAGGCCCCCCGCCAGGAGCGAGGCCAGGAAGCCCGAGAAGGCGGCCAGGAAGGACGAGAAGGCCAGGAGGTGGCGCCTGCCCAGCCCCAGGAGCGCGAGGCAGGCGAGGGACCTGCGGTTCTTGAGCACCTGGTCGACGGAGCCGGAGGCGGCGGACGCGAAGGCCCCGGCCCCCACCACGCACAGGAGGGTCAGGACCACCACGGAGAAGGCCGTGTCCATGGTGCGCACGCGCTGGATCTCGGCGGAGCGGGCCTTGACCATCACGCCCTGCCCCTCGAGCCTCTCCCGCAGGCGGCCCACGGCGTCCAGATCCCTGGCGTAGAGCCGGAAGCGCTGGAACACCGCCCCCTCCGGGGGAAACGCCGCCGGGTCGCCGCCCTCCCAGCCCAGCATGGGGTTGCCGAAGCCGCTCCGGTAGTCCTCGGCGGCGCGCATGAGGGGGAGGGACGCCAGGGCGGCGGGGGAGTCCACGGCGTCGCCGGGCACGACCCCCAGCACCCGGAGCTCGACCTGCGCCCTCTCCACGAAGCCGTTCACGGTGCGGGAGACGGTGCCGGTGACGGCGGAGCCTGGGCCGGCGCCCAGCGCCTCCGCGGCGGGCTGGGAGAGGTAGACCTCCCGCAGGCCCGGATCCCTCCCCGCGGCCCCCGGCACCGCCGAGGCCGAGGCGAGCCCGGCCAGGGGATCCCCCGCCGAGGTGGGCACGGTCTCGACCCGCAGGGGCTCCCGGCCCGGCGTCCCGATGTGGATGAAGTTCGAGAGCTCCCGCGTGTCGGGCACGACGTAGGTCACGTCGGGATCCCGCGCCAGGTCCTCGAAGAAGGACGGCGGGAAGTTGGGATGGCCGACGGAGGTCAGCTCCAGGGTCCGGGGATCGCTCAGGAGCCTGTTCTCGAGGGTACCCACTATGCCGTCCTTGAGCCCGAAGATGGTCAGGAGCGGCACCAGGAAGGCCGCCATGGAGAAGACCGAGCACAGGGAGAAGAGCCAGTCGCGGCGGTACCTCTTGAGGGCCAGGGAAATGGCTTGCGGGAAAATTGCCTCACCTCGCTGGGGGCCTGCCGCCGCGCGGGGCGGACATGCCGGGACAGACGTGCGGGACGTCGGGACCGGGGAGGCCTCCCGCGCGGGGCAGCCGGGGTTAACGGGAGAGCCCGGGGGCGCGCGGGAGGGCCCGGTGGGCGG
>JAITEZ010000062.1 GCA_031281735.1 Deltaproteobacteria bacterium
GAAAGAGCCAAGAGAGAAAGAGAAAGAGAAAGAAAAGATAGAAGAGAGAGAGAGAGAGAGAGAGATGTAAACGTAAAAATAAATCAGGACAGGGAAATTAATATAATTAATATAATATATATATAATTAAATATATTTATATAAATAATATATAATATTATGTGCCAGCTATACATAATTAATGCTGGCATCATCTATCCCCACGCATCTGGACAAGGGCTGAAGGCCGCGAATCCGTCCTGAGACCAAAGCCCCCAAGGGCGGAGGAAGGGGGCGCGGAAAACACGCGACCCGGCACCTCTCCGGGAGGCGCCCGGACGGAGTCGCCGACACCGGAAGAGGAGGCACACGGGCTTCCGGACAAGAAGCGGGAGCGCGCCGGGACGGCAGCCCATACCGCGTCCCCAACCCCCGGCGGCAGCGTACCTCCGCGTCCATGGATGCCTGGAAGGCCGCGCCTGTGTTGACTTTAAGCCGCGGAAAGGCATAAAATCTGCGTTCGGCAACCATGGAACCCGCCAAGAAAGCCAGTCCCCGCCGTCTCGGCGGGCTCCTGACGCTTCCCCCGCCCCGGCGAGGGAGGTTCCCGGAAAGGCGTGCGCCCGCTGCCGCAGGCCAGCGGAGGTGCCGGGGCCCGCAGGCTCCGGCCGGACGCAGCTGGCCCAGCCGTAGCCGCATCGCGGGACTGCGTGGAACGCCGGCCCCTCGGATCCAGACGCTGTGGGCACCAGCCGGGCGTCGACCGTGATGCTCAAGGGGACATGTCCTCCCTTCCCCGCCGGGAGTCGCGGGCAGGCCGGGCGCCGCCCCCCGCCGGGCCTGCCGGATCCCGCGCCAGCTACGCCCGGCGGGCGCCGGCGCGGCCCCCGGCCATGACCGTCCCGCCACCCCAGCGGGGAGCGGCCCCCGCTCCCTCGCGCCGCCGGATGCCCCCGCGTCCGTCCCGCCGGAAACGCGCCGCAGGATGCCGGGCAGGCTCGCTTCCCGGCGCCGCGTCTCCCGGCCGTCATGCAGGGATCCCGCAGACCGCTGGAGGGGCACGAAACCACACGGGCCGCCTGAAGGGCCCCATTCCGCCCGCAGCCGGAGCCGCGGGTCCCCCGGGGGAATGATCATGAAAACCATCCTCAGCCTCATGCTCGCCGCCAGCGTCTGGGCAGCCGTGCCTTCGGCGGAAGCCATCGCCTACACCGTCTCGATCAACCAGTTCGTGGAGCATCCCTCCCTGAACGAGGCGGTGCTCGGCTTCAAGGAGCAGCTCGCCGAGCTCGGCGTGGAGGTTACCTACAACGAGCACAACGCCCAGGCCGACATGCCGACGGTCACCCAGATCGTGAGCCAGATAATCGGCGAAAAGCCCGACCTGATCCTCGCCGTGGCCACCCCGTCCGCCCAGATCACGGCGCAGAGGATCAAGGACACGCCGATCCTCTTCACCGCGGTGACCGACCCGCTGGACGCCAGGCTCGTGGCCTCCCTCGCCGAGCCCGGGGGCAACGTCTCCGGCACCACCGACATCAACCCCGTCGCGGCCCAGGTGGATCTCATAAGGGAGATCCAGCCCGCCGCCAAGAGAATCGGCATCATCTACAACTCCGGCGAGAGCAACTCCCTGGTGCAGGTGGAACTGGCCCGCAACGCGGCCGCCGCCTCCGGCCTGGAGCTCATCGAGGCTGTGACCTCCGACACGGCGGGGGTCATGGCAGCGGCCCAGAGCCTGGTGGGAAATGTCGACGCCATCTACCTCCCCACCGACAACTCCGTCATCGCCAGCATCGAGGCCGTCATCAAGGTCGGACTTGACCACAAGATCCCCATCTATCCGGCCGACGACAGTTCGGTGCGCAAGGGCGGCGTGGCCGTGCTCTCCATCAGCTACTACCAGCTGGGCCGCCAGACCGGCGCCATGGCCGCTCGGATCCTCAGGGACGGCGTCCGTCCCGCGTCCATCCCGGTGGAGGAGCAGACCAGCTTCACCCTCATAGTCAACCCCGGCGCCGCCGAGAGCATGGGCATAACCATACCCGAGTCGGTGCTTTCCAGGGCCCAGGTGACAGTCCAGTGATCGCGGGCAGCAACAGGGGCGGCGGCCCCCGCGGCACCGGGGCGGCCGCCCCAGGAGGGCGGGCGGCCGCCGGGCTTCCGCGGGCGCTGCCCCCAGCGCTCCGGGAAACGAGCCGGGAATGAGCCTCTACGCTTTCTCGGGGGCCATCGAGCTCGGCCTCGTATACGGCCTGATGGCCCTGGGGGTGTACATCACCTTCAGGGTCCTGGACTTCCCGGATCTGACGGTGGACGGCAGCCTCACCCTGGGGGCCGCCGTCACCGCCGTCTGCATCACCAAGGGCCTGAACCCCTTCCTCGCGCTCGTCCCCGCCATGGCCGCCGGCTTCCTGGCGGGCACGGTAACGGGATTCCTGACCACCAAGCTCAGGATCCTGCACCTGCTGTCCTCCATACTCACCATGACCGCGCTCTACAGCGTGAACATCCGCGTGATGGGGGGCCGGCCCAACATCGCCCTGCTGGGCCGGCCCACGGTCTTCGACCCCATCAGGGCACTGGACGTCTCCCCATACCTGGTCTCGAACATCCTCTTCCTGGCGCTCGTGGCGGCGGTGGTGGCGGCCCTGGTATGGCTCATCCGCACGGAATACGGACAGGCGCTCCTCGCCACGGGCGCGAACCCGAAGATGATAACCAGCCTCGGGGTGAACACCCACTTCACGGTCATCACCGGGGTGGGGATCTCGAACGCCCTCGTGGCCCTCTCGGGCGGCCTCATCGCCCAGAACCAGGGCACCGCGGACGTTGGCATGGGGGTGGGGACCATCGTCGCGGGACTCGCCTCCATCGTGGTGGGCGAGACCATCTTCAACAGCCGCCGCATCACGACCATCGTGATCTCGGTGGTCCTGGGCTCGGTCATCTACCGCCTGGCCATCGCGGCGGCCCTGAGCTTCCGGGTGGCCGGACACAGCTTCGAGGCCTCGGACCTCAAGCTCCTCACGACCGTCCTGGTCGTGGCCTCGCTAGTGCTCCCGCGTGTCCGGAAGTCCCTGCGCGCCAGGTCCGGCGCGGCCGCCAGGAACGGGAGGCCCTAGAAGGTGCTCAAGATCCGCGGCCTCTCCAAGTACTTCGCCCGCGGCACGGTGAACGAGGTCCAGGCCCTGCGCCGGGTGGACCTGGACATCGGCACGGGCGAGTTCGTCTGCGTCATCGGTTCCAACGGCGCGGGCAAGTCCACCCTCCTGGCCTCCATCTCGGGCGCGGCCCCGCCAGACGAGGGCCGCATAGTCCTGGACGGCACCGACATCACGGCCTGGCCGGAGTACAGGCGGGCGCGCCACATCGGGCGCGTCTTCCAGGATCCTCTGAGCGGCACCTGCGCCTCCATGACCATCGAGGAGAACATGGCGCTCGCTCTCCGGCGCGGGAAGCGCAGGACGCTCAGGGCGGGCGTGACCCGGTTCGAGCGGGGGCGCTTCCGGGAGACCCTCCAGCGCCTGGATCTGGGGCTCGAGAAGCGGCTGGGCGACCCTGCGGGCTTCCTGTCGGGGGGCCAGCGCCAGTCGCTCACCCTCCTCATGGCCACCCTGGTGAGGCCTACCCTGCTCCTGCTGGACGAGCACACGGCGGCCCTGGATCCCCGCACCGCCGGGCTCGTCATGAAGCTCACCTGCGACATCGTAGAGGAGAACCGGCTCACCACCGTCATGATCACGCACAACATGCAGCAGGCCCTCGCCTACGGCCAGCGACTCATCATGATGCACAGGGGCGAGATCATCCTCGACTTCAGCGCCGAGGAGAAGTCCCGCCTCACCGTCCAGGATCTCATCCACCACTTCCATGCCGCGAACCCCGCCGTCCCCGGCGCCATCTCGGATCGCCTGGTCCTGGGCTGACCGCACCCATCCGCCCGCAGCAGGCCACCCCCGCCCGCCCGGCGCCCGCCCAGCGCCTGGCGGGCCTTTTCGCCCAGCCCCCCCGCAGGCCTTCCCCCCGGAAACCGTACGCTCATGGCCACCGTCCCGTCCCACGCTTCACCCCCTCCCGCCCCCCCCCGGGACCGGCGCCCGGCGGCGCACGGGGTTCCCGGCGGGGCGGGTGCCGGAGAGGCCGGGGGCGGCGCGGGAGACGGGGGCGTCGCGGGACCGGGCGGCTCCGGGGATGCCGGAGGGACGGGCGGCTCCCGGAAGACCGGGGCCGCCTCCCTTCCCCGCTCCTTCCGCCCCGACTACCTGGCCGGGCTCGCGGCCGGTGCCCCCATCCTCATGGGCCTCGTCCCCTTCGGGCTCATATTCGGAGCCGCCGCCAAGGACGCGGGCCTGAGCTGGCCCCAGACCCAGGCCATGAGCCTGGGCATCTTCGCGGGCTCCGCCCAGCTGGTGTTCCTGAACCTCTGGAACGAGGGGGTGAACGCCCTCGCGCTGGCCCTCACCGTCTGCGCCGTGAACCTGCGGCTCGTCATCTACGGCTCCTCCCTCGCGCCGCACCTCGGGCCGCCCGGCTCCGCCATCGCGGGCATGGCGCGGGGGTACTTCCTCACTGACGAGAGCTACGCCATCAGCATGGCGAACTTCCTCAAGGACGGCTTCTCCCGCAACCCCGCCTGGTTCTTCCTGGGGTCGGCCGCGCCCACCTGGACGGGATGGCAGATCATGACGGCGACGGGCTGGTTGGCGGGATCCCTGCTCCCGGAGGGCCTGCCCTTCGCCATGGCCATCCCCATGGTCTTCCTGGCGCTCTTCATCTCGGTCCTGCGTTCCTCGGCCCGGCGCAGGCTCTCCAAGATCGCGGCCGCGCTCGGGGCCGGCGCGGGGGTCGCCCTCTTCCGGGACGCCCCCCTCAACCTGGGCCTCATCCTCGCCATCCTCGCCGGGGTAGCGGCCGGGATCCTCGCCTCCCGCGCGGACCGCGACGCCGGGGAGGGACGCTAGATGCACGGCTTCTGGCTGACGCTCGCCCTCGCGGCCGCCGGGACGGCGGTGCTGCGCTCGCTCTTACTGACGATCAGGCGGCCGCTCTCCCCGCCGCCGCGCCTGGCCGCCGCCATGGAATACGTGCCGGTCTCCATCCTCGGGGCCCTGGTCTTCCAGGGGTTCCTGCTCGGCGGCGGCCCCCTTCTCCCACGGCTGGCGGCCGGCCTCGCGGCCCTGTCCATCGCGCTCGCCTTCGGCAGGGATCTCCTGACCATAGCGGGCGGGCTCCTCGTCTACTGGGTGCTGGACAGTCTGGCCGTCTTCTGAGGCCATGGCCCCGGAGGCCGCCGGCCTGCGGCATGCGGCGGCGGCCCCGGGTTTCGCGGGCACGGGGGAGAGGGCCGCGGGAAGGCAGGCAGGCAGCCGATCTCGCCCGCCGCCCGGGGTTTTCCCGGCGCGGCTGGCGAGACGCCGCTCACGTCCGGCGCCCGCCCGATCTCCATGACCGTGCAG
>JAITEZ010000083.1 GCA_031281735.1 Deltaproteobacteria bacterium
ATGGCCCGGGGACGCCGGCGCGGAGGCGGGATCCGGCCCCGGCCGCAAAGAGGCCCGGCGGGCCGGGCGGCCTCCCCGCCGCGCCGGCTCCGCCCGGCCCCTCAGACCCCCTGGATGAACTCCTCGATGAAATGGAGGGCCGCCCCAACCGCCGCCCCCTCCATCTTCCGGCGGGAGAGGCGGATGTAGCCGGCGTTGCCCTGGAAGGTGTCCATGGCCGCCGCCTTGGCCCGGATCCTGGCCAGGTGCGGCCCCAGGAAGCCCCCCACGTAGCCGCCGAGGACGACGTCGCAGTCGAGGAGCATGCGCAGGTTCACGGACACGAGGGCTAGGCTGGAGATGTACGAGGAGAGGATCCTCCCGAAGGCCCTGTCCCCCGACTCCGCCCTCTCGAAGAAGTCCTCGAGGCGGCCGCCCGCAGGATCGGCGAGGTTCAGCGCCGAGCCGTAGACGTCGTAATGGCCGTCCTTGCCGCAGTAGCAGCGCTCCCCGTCGGGCCGCAGGGTCACGTGGCCGACCTCGCCGGCCCGCTGGTTGGCGCCCGTGACCAGGCGCCCGTCTATCACGAGGGCGCCGCCCACGCTGTTGCTGAGGGAAAGGAAGAAGAAGCTGCCCGGCTCGCCCGCCTCCCAGAGCTCGGTGAGGCAGCCCGCCGAGGCGTCGTTGAAGAGCCGCTGGGGGAGCCCGTTGCCCAGGGGGAGGGTGAAGCGCATGTGCCTCCTGATGTCCAGGAGGTGCGAGCGCTGGAGGGTCGCGCCGTCCTCGGAGATTATGCCGGGGAGGGATATCCCCACGCCGACGCACGAGTCACCGGTGACGCCAGTCCTCTCCATGAAATCCCGCACCATGTGCCCCGCCCGGCCGCTCCAACCGTCCGAGACCTCGAACTTGATGTGCGGCCGCTCGTGGCCCTTGAGCTCGCCCCGGAGGTTGACGGCGGCCATGGAGAGATGGTTGCGCGTCACGTCCACGCCCACGGCGGCCCTGGCGTCGGGGAGCGGCGCCACCGCCGCCGCCTTCCTGCCGCCGGTGGAGGGGAGCTCGCCGGAACTCTCGACCAGGCCCAGCGCTTCCAGCTCCCGCACGAGGGTGGCCACGGTGGGCAGGCTCACCCCCAGCAGGGACGCGAGCTCCGCCCGGGCGGCGGGGCCCTTCCGCAACACGGCGCGGAAGAGATCCACCCGGTTGAGTCTCTTGAAGTCCATGGCTTTCATGGCCATCTGGCGGCGCTCCTCTAGCATCCCCGGCGGCAGGGGCCCTCTGAGGCCGGCCCGCATCGGGCGGCCGGAGCCGCTCCCGACCGCACGGGCGGCCGCGAGCGCACCGCCGGCCCAGGCGGCCAGGCCCTCGCCGGCGGCACCGCGGCGGCCATCCCAACGCCAGCGCGCCCCTGGTCCCGCAGCGGAGGCGGCGCTCCGCCGGCCCCGGTGCGCCGGGTCATCGCTCCGGAGAGGCGGCGGGGGGCGGGACGCGCCCGGGAACCTGAGAGCCCTGGGAGGACGGGGAAGTGGGACAGAGCGAAACATATACCCGATGGCGGCCGGGGTGTAAAGACCGCGCCCCCGGCCGGCGGGCCGCCCGGGGAGGTCGCGCGCCTCCGGGGCCCCGGCCGGGCGGGGCAGGCGCGTGGCCGGGAGCCTGAGGGATCCTGGGCCGGGGAACCCAGAGGGCGCCGCCGCGCCTTCCCGGATCCGGCCGGGAGGGCGGCCGGCCGCCCCGGGGCGCGGCCGCCTCCGGGGCCGGCGGCGCGGGCGCCTCCGGCGGGGAGGGCCCCCGCGCCCGGCCCCCTGCGGAGAGCCTCAGAAGCCGGGCGGAGCGGGGAGGGCATGCCCGCCCCGCGCCCGGCCCGCCCGCCCACTCCGGCAGTCGCCCGGAACTGGCGCGGGCCCGTCCGGCCGTCGAACCCCTCCGGCCGGATCATCCAGGGGCCGCCTCTCCCCCGCCCCCCGTCCCGGACGGGCCGGGGGCCTTCGGAGCGGGGCGCCGCGGCCCCTGGAATGGCCGCGGCGCGTGCCGGCACCCGTCACGCGGAGACGATCCTCGGCAGCAGCCCGGCCGCGACCCTCTCCGTCTCGGGCCAGGGGCCCGCCGCCCCCAGCCCGCCCTTGCGGGTGCAGGCGAGGGCCCCGGCGGCGGCCCCGGCGGCGAGGAACCTCTTCCAGCCGCCGGGCCCCGTATCCTCCAGGCGCCCCCCCGCGAGGGCGAAGGTGCCCAGAAACCCGCCCAGGAACGAGTCCCCCGCGCCGGTGGTGTCCACGGGCTCCACCGGGTGGGGCGGGCAGAAGGCCTCGACCCCGGGGGCCAGGAGCCGCGCGCCTTCCGCGCCGAGGGAAACCAGCACCACCCTGGGCCCGAGGGCGGACAGGGCCCTGGCGGCCGCGAAGGTCCCGCCCGGGATGCCGGTCAGGATCTCCGCCTCGGTCTCGGAGACCTTGAGGATGTCCACTCCCCCCAGGAGGGGCAGGGACTGCTCCCTGAAGGGTCCCGGGCCGTCCCACAGGAGGGGCCGCCAGTTGGGGTCGAAGCTCACGACGGCGCCCTTGCCCCTGGCGGCCGCCAGGGCGGCGCGGGTGGCGGCGCGGGCCGGGTCGCGGGTGAGGGAGAGGGATCCGAAGTGGAAGATCCGCGAGTCGGCGATCCTGGCCAGATCCACCTCCTCCGGGGTCAGGAGCACGTCCGCCCCCGGGTCGCGGTAGAAGCTGAAGCTCCGCTCCCCGTCCTCCCGCAGGTGCACGAAGGCGAGGGTCGTCCCCGCCCGCGGGTCGAAGCGCAGGCCCCCGGTGTCCACCCCGTGGCGCTCCAGGGTCTCCCTGAGGTAGCTCCCGAACTCGTCCGCGCCCGCCTTCCCTATGAAGGCGGTACGCGCCCCGCAGGCGGAGGCCTGGGCCAGCAGGTTGGCAGGCGCCCCGCCCGGGTTCCGGATGAAGAGCTTGAACCCGTCCTGCGTCTCGCCCCCGGGGGTGAAGTCGATGAGGATCTCGCCCAAGGCGGTGATGTCGTACACGGCCACTCCTTCCCGCCACTCGGGCGGGGGGCGGGCGGCGCCCTGCCCCGTCGTCCCGCCTCAGGCGCCCGGCGCCGCCCGCGGCCGTGACCCGTACCGGATCCGGCGGGCGCCAGGCCGGGCGCGGGGATCCCCGGGGGCGGTCCCGGTTCCGGCGGGTCCCCGGCCGGAGCCCGTGCTCCGCGCCCGCCCGAGGCGGGAGCCCGGCCCGCCGCGGGGACGCCGGGCTCAGGCGGCCTTGCGGAACCGGCGGGCCAGCTCCTTGCGGAACTCCCCCAGCGCCCCGCTCTTCTGGAGGCAGTCGAAGGCCACCGCCGCGAAGAGCACGGCGCCCTTGGTGACCATCTGGACGTACTGGTTCACGCCCAGGAGCACCATGCCGTTGGAGAGGACGCCGATTATGAAGACGCCGGCCACGACGTTGTTTATCTTGCCGTAGCCGCCGTTGATGGAGACGCCGCCCAGGACCGCCGCGGTGAGCACGTCGAACTCGAAGCCCTTCCCGGCTATGGGCTGCCCGGAGTTGGTGCGCGAGAGCATCACCACCCCCGCCACCCCGGCGAAGAAGCCGGACAGGGTGTAAGCCAGGTACTTGACGCGCCTGACGTTGATGCCGGAGAGCTTGGAGGCCTCCTCGTTGCCGCCGACCGCGTAGAAGTAGCGGCCGAAGTAGGTGCGGTTGAGGAGGAACGAGCCCGCGGCCAGCACCGCCACCATGATGATGACGGGGACCGGCACGGGGCCCAGGTAGCCCTGCCCCAGCACGGAGAAGGACCTGGGGAAGCCGAAGATGGGGATGCCGCCGCAGACGATGTAGGCGACGCCCTCCAGCATCGTCATGGTGCCCAGGGTCACTATCAGGGCCGGCATCCGCAGGTTGGCGACGGACCAGCCGTTGAAGAAGCCGACCGCGGTGGACATGGCGAGGGCGAGGGCCACGGAGGCGGCGGGGTGGAAGCCCCCCTTGACCATGAGCCAGGCGCAGACGATGTTGACCAGCGTGACCTGGGAGCCGATGGAGAGATCGATGCCGCCCAGGAGGAGCACCACGGTCATGCCCACCGCGGCTATGCCCAGCATGGACACCTGCCTGGCCAGGTTGAAGAGGTTCCCCTGGGTGAGGAAGTTCTGGCTCTTGACGGCGAAGAAGATCACCAGGGCCACGAGGATGATGTAGATGCCGCAGCGGCGGATCAGGCCCTTCCAGAAGTCGGCTCCCGGTCTCATGCTGAACCTCCCCCTGCCGCGAGGCGGCGGGACTCGTCCGAGACGTTGGAGGCCAGGGCCATGACGGCCTGCTGGCTGAACTGCCCGCGGTCGAGGATGCCTGTCTGCCTGCCCTCCGACATGACCAGTATGCGGTCGGAGAGACCGATGAGCTCCTCCATCTCGGACGAGATGAGGATGACGGTCCTGCCCTCCTCGACGAAGGATCCGATCAGCTTGTAGATCTCGTATTTAGCCCCGACGTCCACCCCGCGGGTCGGCTCGTCGAGGATTATCACCTTGGGCTCCGCCGCGAGCCACTTGGAGAGCACCACCTTCTGCTGGTTGCCCCCCGAGAGGCTCCCCGCGGTGACGGTGGCGGAGGGCGTCTTGATGCGCAGGCTCTCGATGTAGCTGGAGGCGAGCTGCCTCTCCTTGAGCCGGGAGACGACCGGCCCGCTGGAGATCCTGGGGAGGACCGCGAGGCTCACGTTCTCCTCGATGGTGTTGTCGAGCAGGAGCCCCTCGCGCTTGCGGTCCTCGGGCACGAGCGCCACGCCCGCGTCCACGGCGTCCCCCGCGCTCCGGAAGTCCGCCCTGCGGCCCTCGAGCCATATCTCCCCCGCGTCCGGGCGCTCGGCACCGAAGAGGAGCCTAGCCACCTCGGTGCGCCCCGAGCCCACGAGGCCGCCGAAGCCCAGGATCTCGCCCCGGCGCGCCTGGAAGCTCACGCCCTTGACGCCGGCCCCCACCAGGTTCCTGGCCTCGATGACCACCTCGTCCGTGACCGCGCGCCGCCGGGGCGGGAAGGTCTCCTTCATCTCGCGGCCCACCATGAGGGCCACCAGGCGGGGGATGTCGGTGTCCCCGACGTCCGTGGTGGCGATGTGCCCGCCGTCCCGCAGGACGGTCACCCGGTCGCAGAGGCTGAAGATCTCGTCCAGCCTGTGGGAGATGTAGATGATGGTGCAGCCCTGGTCGCGCAGCCTCCTCGCCATGGCGAGCATGCGCTCGGTCTCGGCGGAGGTCAGGGGCGCCGAGGGCTCGTCCATGATGAGGAACCTCGCCCTCCTGCTCACCGCCTTGGCTATCTCCACTATCTGCTGGAAGCCCACGGTGAGCCGCGACACCTCCTCCTCGGGGTCGATGTCCACCCCCAGCCCGGCGAAGAGCTCGGCCGCGCGGCGGGACATGGCCCTCCTGTCCACGGTCACCCCCCACTTGAGGATGGGGTTGCCCAGGAAGATGTTCTCGGCGGCGGAGAGGTTCGGGGCCAGGTTGAACTCCTGGTAGATGACGGAGATGCCCAGCTCCTCGGACTCCCTGGGGGTGAGGCTCCGGAAGGGCCTCCCCTCGACCACGATCTCGCCCGAGTCGGGCTGGATGGCCCCCGAGACGGTCTTGATGAGGGTGGACTTGCCCGCGCCGTTCTCGCCCACGAGGCCGTGGATCTCCCCCGTCCTGATCGCGAGCGAGACCCCGTCCAGGGCCCGGACGCCGGGGTAGGTCTTGACGATGTCCCTGAGCACCAGGAAGTCCCCGGGGGAGGCGTCCGGCGAGCGGTCCGGGTAGGAGTCCGGCGCCACGTCGGGGAAGGGGTACGCGCGGCCCGGTTCGGTCCCGTCCGGCTGTTTCTGCAGATTTGCCATAAAGCTGTCCGGCCTGGTGTCTGTTGGCCGCCCCCCTCCCCACCCGCAGGGGGATCCGCTCCGGAGCGGGGGGGCCCGCAGGGAGGCGGGGCGGCCGGCCGCGGCATGGGCGGCCGCCTTCGGAGGGGGCGGCAGGCCGAGGGTGGCGGCAGGCCGGCCGCACCGGCCTCGGCTGGGGGCGGGCCGCCCGCCCCGGCCTCGGCTGGGGGGGGGCGGGCGGCCGGGTTTGGGCGAAAGGGCGACCGGGATGGCGCCCCGCGCGATCACGCCGGGGACCGGCTCCGCCGGGCCCCGCAGGGGCGTCCGGGGCGGCCCGCCGGGGCCCCCGGCGGCGGCGCCGGCCCGGGGGAGGGGGGCCGCGGGAGGCGGCCAGGGCCAGCGGGGGGCGGGCCCGGGGAGGCGGCCTCCCGCGCCGGGGCTATTTGCCGTAGTACTGGTCGAGGTTGGCGGGGGTGACCGGGATGAGCTCGCGGTACACCTTGCGCTCCACCGGCTTGTTGTCGTACATGAGCGAGATCCACTTGTAGATCTCGGCCGCTATCTCCCTGGGCCCGCCGGTGATGAGGATGCTCATGCGCACGGCCTCGTTGTTCTTCATGGCCTCGAGCTCCTCGGGGGTGGCGTCCGCCGCGAACACCCCGAACTCGCCGATGGGCTTGCCGGAGCCCTTGATGGCCTCGTTGGCGCCGACCGCGCCGCCGCCGCCGATGGCGGCCACCACGCGGATGTCGGGATGGGCCTGCAGGAAGGTCTCGGTCTTGCTCATGCCCTCGGTGGGGTTGATGGCGGAGTCGCGGGCCACCACCACCGCCTCGGGGGCGTACTCGGCGATGGCGTCGGCGATCCCGTTGCCGCGCTTCAGGAGGATCTCGAGCTGCGGGTAGTCGAGGATGGCCACCTCGGCCTTGCCGCCGTGGTTGGCCTTGATCCATTCGGCGGCCTGCTGGCCTATCATGCGGCCCAGCTCGTAGTTGTCGATGAGCCAGGACAGATCGGCGTTCTGGATGTCCTCGTCCCAGCAGTACACCTTGATGCCCTTGGCGCGGGCCGCGGCCAGCGGCGCCTCGACGGCGTTGGCCTCGGCCGGCTGGATCACGATGATGTCGACGCCGCTCGCGACGAAGTTCTCGATCTGGCCGACCTGGGTGGAGACGTTGCTCTTGCAGTCGAGGTAGGTGAACTCGCCGCCGTTGCCCACGACGAGCTTCTCCAGGGCGTCGCAGGAGCCGGCCCAGATCTGGTTGGAGAGATCCTGGACGGTCATGCCCACCTTCATGGGCCGGATGACCTTGGCGCCCTCGGCGGCCGCCGGTGCGGCGGCGTCCCCCGCGGCGGGCGGCATGGCGGAGGGCGTCTCGGCCGGGGACGCGGCCGTGCCTGCGGGGGTCTCGGGCGGGGCCGCGGGGGTGTCGGCGGGCGCCGCGGGGGCCGGGGGGGCGGCCGGGGCGGCCGCCTGGGGGGGCTGGCTCTCGCCGCCGGAACAGGCCGCCAGAGCGAACAGGAGCGCCGCTGCGGCGACGGTCAATGCGGAAGCGTTACGGGTTCTCACGGTTTCTCTCCTTAGTTGTCCGCCCCCCGGAAGGCGCGGGGGGCCTCGCTCGTAGGACTGCCTGGCGGGCCGCGGGGCGCGCCGCCGGGCCCTGGGCGGGGAGGGGCGCGCGGGGGCGCCGGCGGCCGGATCCCCCGGCCCGCGCCTACGCTATCTTGACCACGGACTTGACGATCTCGGCCTTGTTGCTCACGGACTGGTCAAGGCAGGCCTGGAGGTCGTCGAACTCGAATATGTTGGTGGCCACGTCCCGGGGGCGGATGGAGCCAGCCGCCACCGCCTCGATGGCCATGGGGTAGATGTGATGGTAACGGAACACCGTCCTGAAGGTTATCTCCTTGTCCAGGGCGAGGCTCAGGGGGAGGGTCATCTCCCCCGTGGGCCCGTAGCCCACGAGGACGACGGTTGCCCCCTTCCTGACCGTCTCGATGGCCTGGCGGACGGCGGCCTCGGCGCCCGAGGTCTCGATGGCCAGATCCCAGCCATCGCCGCCGGTGATGCGCCGGGAGGCCTCCGCGAAGTCCTCCTCGCGGGAGTTCACGGCATGGGCGGCGCCCAGGGAGCGGGCCTTCTCCAGCCGCCTGGGCATGACGTCCGCCACGGCTATCCCGGTGAGGCCCCGCGCCTTGAGCGCCAGGAGCGACATGAGCCCGATGCAGCCCGTGCCGAACACCACCGCCTTCTGGCCCAGGACCGCGCCCCCCTGCCCCGCCGCGTGGAAGCCCACGGCCAGGGGCTCAATCAGGGCCGCGTCCAGGCTGTCCATGCCGTCGGGGACCTTGAACGAGAGGGACTCCGGGTGGGCCACGTACTCGCAGAAGACGCCGTCCACCGGCGGGGTCGCGAAGAAGACCACGTCGGGGCAGAGGTGGTAGCGGCCGGTGGTGCAGAAGTGGCAGTGGCCGCAGGTCTTGCCGGGCTCGAGGGCCACCGTGTCCCCGACCCTGAGGTTTCTGACCCCCGGGCCGAGCTTCGCCACCTTGCCGCCGGCCTCGTGGCCCAGGACGAAGGGGGGCTGCACGACGTAGGGCCCGATGCGCCCCTCGGTGAAGTAGTGGAGATCGGAACCGCATACCCCCACCCTCTCCACCTTGACCAGCACCTCGCCCGGGCCGGGCTCGGGCACGGGGCGCTCCTCCCACCCGATCTTCCCTATGCCGAGCATGACCGCCGTCTTCATCTTGGCCGGTAACTCCCCCATGGTCTCCTCCTTATACTTAGAAAATGGCTTTTAAAAAGCCTTTTAATTTTCAACCCCAAGATAATCTAGACTTCTGGGCCTTGTCAAGCACCTGAAAATAATCAAAATCATAATCTTAAAGTATTTATATATTTTAAAAATAGATTTTATAAACAACCGTTGCAGATCATAAAAAAAAATCAGCCGGACTGGAGAGTATTAAATACAATAGCGCCAAAACATAATCCCCGAGCTACGGCAAGGATTATCCACCGTTTTCAGCCTTATTCTCCCGGCGTTGATCGGGTGATCTCCCGTCCCGGCCGGGGACGAATGCGGCCTCGCCTGCGGCAGGCCCCCGGGATCCCTTCCGGACGGCCTCCTGCCGGCGCCCCCGGAGCCGGCGCGGACAATACATTCCGCTGTATACCCCCCCTCCAGGCCAGCCTGATGGGTTTTCGCGGGAGAGGGCTGATTGATAAAGCTCATTTTGGGAGACTCCACTTTTGGGAGACTTCAGAAAGAAGTGCTCGCTTCCACTCGCGGACAGCTCTGCCTGTTGCCGACCTCTTTTTCCATGGCGGTCAGCCCAGTCATCCCGGCTGTCTCCCGGTTATCCGTCTTCCCCCTCACTGTCGGGTTTCTGTCGGGGCGGACGTCCCGTCCCGGCTGTCCGGAAACCCGCCCCCGCGGGAGCCTCATGACGGCCCGCGGAATCCCCTGCGCCCAGTGGCGAGGTCAAAGGACCTCCTCAGTGTCAGGGCAAGGAGCAGCAGGCAGCCGGCCTTTTGGCGTTTCGTGTTTTTACCGCCCGCAACCGGCCGTCCGCGCCCGGAGGCGATCGGGGCGTCGGGGGGGCCTCACCCCTTGAGGGGCCGCGGCGCCTGGCGCCTTTGCCGCCGCCTTCCGGCCTGCCCCGGCAGGCATCCGCCCGCCGGCGGCAATGGCGCGATCCGTCGCGAGCTCAACCCGACCTGCCTCCTGACACGCCCCTGTCATGCTTCCACGGCCAGGGACCGGCTCGCGGCAACGTACTATGCCTGCCCCCCGGGCCCCGGCGGCGGGCCCCCGCCGCGGCCGCCCCGGGGCCTGCGTCATGCCGGGGCCTGCGTCATGCCGGCCCAGGCCGCGTCCCGTCATCAGGGGAATTACCCGCAGCTCTCCGTCCGATCCGGGCATCACGGCTGGAGGACTCCCCGCCGTTGTCGGCCCTTTCCAGGGCCGGCGCGGGCGCTTGCGGGCGGAAGGGCCCCCGTTTGGCACTGCGCCTTGAACGGTCCCCGGAGCGGGTTTATAATATTAATTTGACGGATCACGTGCCTGCCAAGCCCCCTGCCCGCTCCAGCGCGCCCTGGCCCTGGCGGGATTCCCCGTTCCCGACCTCCGGTGGGCATTGCCGCCCCTGCCCCGGGAACCCGGCCCCCGGTCCCCGTGACGCCGACCCCTGCCCAGGGGGGATCCGGCCTCCTGTTCCGGCGCCAAGCCTCCCGATCCATGCCCCGGCCAGGGGGAGGGATCCCCGCCCGCGCGCGGCACGGCATCCGCCCCGGGCCCTCAGGGCGCGGCCCCGGCCGCCCAAGGAGCGCCTGATGGCTTCCTCCCTCGTGTCTTTCTCCCTCTCCTTCTCCTCGCTCCCGGCTCTCAGGGCCTATGTCCTGAGCTTCTCCGGGACGGCGGCCCTGAACGCCCCCTACCGCTTCGAGGTGACGGCGCTCGCCGAGACGGCCGTCCTGGAGGCGCTGGGACCCGAGGAGTTCTTCGCGGGTGTGGCGACCCTGAAAATCGCCGACGGGTCGCGGCCGCCCTCCGAGCCCGGTCGGCCGTCGGCCTGGGCGGGCGCCTGGCACGGGATCGTCACCTCCTTCGGCACCGGGGCCTCCGCAGGCGCCTGGACGGCGCTGGAGGTGACCCTCGAGCCCGCCGTCTCGCGGCTCCGCGGGCAGATCCAGAACCGCATCCACCTGGACGCCTCGAGCCCTGACATAGTGCGGGACAGCCTGGAGTTCGGCGGGATCCCCTCCAACGGCATGCGCTTCCTCACGCGGCCGGGGGCCTACCCGAAAAGGGAGTTCGTGCTGCAGTACGGGGAGGATCTGCTGTCCTTCGTGCTGCGCACCCTCGAGCGCGAGGGCATGGGGCTCTCCTGGGATCAGACAGGGGGGGGCGACGTCGCGGTGTTCACGGACTCGAACGCGCATTTCCCGGGCCTGGAGGACGGCAGGGGCGAACTGGTCTGTAACGCCTCCGCGCTCTCCGGGCTCTCGCCCGAGGGCGGGAGCGCCCAGCTCTTCGGCCTCAGGCGCTCCGTCAGGGTCCCCCGGGCCTCGGTGCGCCTCAAGGACTACAACTGGGAGAACCCCAACAGGCCCCTGGAGGTCAAGCTGCCGGTGGCGCCCTGGGGGCGGGGCGAGATGTACCTCTACGGCGAGAACTTCGCGACGGAGGCCGAGGGCGGCAGGCTGGCGTCCCTGAGGCGCGAGGAGGAGCTCTGCTCCTGCGAGTCCTGGACCGCTGAGAGCGACCTGCCCGGGCTCGCGCCCGGCCTCACCCTGAAGGCGAAGGGCGTGGCGGGCCCGGCCAGGGAGGCGACCTTCCTGGTGACCGCGCTCGAGAGCTCGGGCACCCAGGCGGGCAGGCTCTCCTCCGGGCTGGGGATAGATCCCGCCGCGTTCGGGCAGGCCGGGGACGACCGCAGGCCCGCGCTGATGCAGAAGGTGACCCTCTCGCGCCTCGATCGGGCCTGGCGGCCCCGGAGGGTCACGCCGCGCCCGCGGATCTCCGGGTCAGTGACCGCCTGGATAGACGGCGCCGGCTCCGGGGAACTCCCGGAGATCGACCTCTGGGGCCGCTACAAGGTGCTCCTGCCCCTGGACGTCTCGGGCAGGCCGAACGGGAAGGCGAGCTCCTGGATCCGCATGGCCCAGCCCTCCGTCGGCGCGGGCTACGGGCAGAGCTTCCCGCTCACCCCGGGGGCCGAGGTGCTCCTGACCTTCGTCGACGGGGACCCGGACCGCCCGGTCATCTCGGGCGCCGTCCCCAACGCCGAGACGGGCGCCATCGTGAACTCCGCCTCCCCGCACGTGTCCGGCATCGGCTCTAAGGGCGGCGGGGGCCTCCTGTTCGGCAACAGCCCCGAGAAACAGCACGTCTCGCTGACGTCCGGGACCGACCGCGGATCCTTCGTCCTGGCGGGGGGGTCCCCGACCTCCGGCGCCATGAGCGCGGACATACTGACCTCCAGCTCGCTCGCTAACACCGCGAAGCACATCTTCAGCAGCGAGAACACGTCGGGGTACAGTTACTCCATCTCCGCCTCGGAATCCTTCATGAACGGCATACTCACCCTCATCACCGCCGCGAGGACGTCAGCCGGCCTCGTCAGCTACGCCGGGGGCGCCGTGGAGTCCGCCGGGAAGGGGTACGGCAACGAGACGGTGGAGGAGTCCGGCGCGCTGGTCAAGCAGGTCTCCGGCATCATCGACGACTGCGGCGACTTCGTCAACATCATCGCGCAACTGGCGTTCAAAGGGGTGGATTTCATCTCGAAGTACAGGGAAAAGAAGAAGCATGCCATGGACGTGCCCCTGCCTCCCCCGATCCCCCCGGACACCAACATCATCAGCATCAGGGCCGACACTGAGGGCGGCCACTCGGAATGGCTCAGCAAGAAGCCGTTCGGCGGGAAGGGCTGGAGGCGGAACCTCCTGATGTGGTCGGCCTTCATGAAGCCCTTGAGGGAGCTGGCGCGGGCCGCGACTGACACGTTCGAGGACTTCCAGAGCCCGAGCGACGTGAAAAACGAGACCATGAAGCAGGGGATACGAACCGTCTCCGCCGTGGCCAGGGCCGGGTCGGTGTTAGGGGATCTGGTGACGGCCGCTATGCTCATGCACACCATGAGGAAATCCTTCAACAAGGAGCCGGTCGGGCTCGTCATGGAGAACAGGGACTCCTACGTGAACATCCTGGCCAACACCTACGGGGCCTTCGGGGCCAGGGGCCCGCTCCTCCTGGAGTCCATGCCCAACCAGATCCTCGTCGCGGAGCAGTACAGGCTGTCCAGGCGCGATCACGACGACTCCATGGACAAGACCGTCGCGTCGGAGGCCGACGGCAAGGTACCGAAGGGCGGGTTCCTGGAGTCTAACGCCATCCTCCTGCGCGGGGAGCTCGTGCGCACCCTCTGCAACGAGGCCAGCGTCATGGCCAGGAAGGTCGTGGCGGTCCGGTGCCCCGAGAGGATCCATCTCGTCGCGGGCTCCGACAAGCAGCCGGAGCTCTACGATTACATGCCCCCCCAGAAGCACGCCGCCGCCATGCTCGTGGAGAACGACTACGACAGGGGGTTCGCGAAGGGGGTGGATATCGAGGCGCTGGACAAGGGCGCCCGCGTCCGCGTCATGTGCGCCGACGACTCCGGGTCCATAGCGCTGACCCAGGGGATCGGCAAGGGGGGCAAGACCGCGGACGCCAGGCGGATCATGCTCGACTCCAAGGGGATGGAATTCGCCGACAAGGACGGGGGCAGCCTCACCATCATCAAGAAGGAGGTCAAGCTGGCCTCCACCGATAACGTCAGGCTCTATCTCAGCGACAAGGAGGCGTCGCTGCTGCAGGACAACAACAACTCCCTCAGGTTCTCCTCCTCGTCCGGCCAGCTCCAGCACGGCACCGGCCTGAAACTGAAGGGGGCCCAGACGCAGATGGAGCTGTCCGCCGGAGGGTTCCTGGTGGACACGAAGGGGAAGTCCGAGATAAACGGCTCGATAATCAAGCTGGGTTGAGGATCCGCCGGATCGCCCCTTCGCGTCCGTTTGTTTCATCACCCGGCAGGCGCGCCCGCGGCGGCAGGGGGGCCCCAGCCTTTCCGGACGGGCCCGGGGGCGCGGGCTCGGGCCGTGCCGCGGCCTCCGCTGTGGCGGGGCTCCCCCCCGGCGCCCGGCGGCGCCCGCTCCCCGCCGGAAGGCCGCGTCCGGCCAGGGCCGGGACGCGCCGGCTCTTCCCGCCGGGCCCGCCCGCCCCGGCGCCTCGGGCGCCCTCGCGGGCCGCCTGCGCGTCCAGGGGGCGG
>JAITEZ010000101.1 GCA_031281735.1 Deltaproteobacteria bacterium
CCGGAGGCCCGGGAATCCACGCGGTCGCGGAAGGCGGCCCCTCCCCGGCGGGGCCGTACGGCCAAGCCCCCTGATCAGCTGGCGGCCCAGTACAATCTCAGGCCGTCCCCACCCCCCCCCGGCCAGACGGTCAAGGTAATCGGCCCACTCCTGCATCATCCGCTTCCGATCCTGGAAATAGTCGGCATGGTCATAGGCGGCCCTGACGCCGTTCCTCTCGGCATGGGCGAGCTGGCTATCTATCCAGTCCGAGGGATAGCCAAGCTGGTTCAGGAGGCTGGAGGTAGTGGCCCGGAAACCGCGGGGGCAGACCTCTTCCCTCGTGAAACCCATCCTGCGCAGGGCGGCGGTCAGGGTGACATCGGAAATGGGCCTGTCGGCCGCCCGGCATCCGGGGAAGAGCAACCCCCTTCCCGGCAGACGCCTTGAGCCCTTCCAGGAGTGCCATGACCTGCCGGGAGAGAGGCACCAGATGCGGCGACCGCATCTTCATCCTCCCGGCGGGTATCGTCATACGGCCTGACCGAGATCGAACCCGGCCCATTCGGCGTTCCTCAGTTCCCCCGGCCGGACGAAGACATAGGGGAGGATGCGCAACGCGTATGCCACCGGGGGGGTGCCCTCATATCCCGCAGCGGCGTTCAGGAATCTTCCCGGGGCCGCAGGGTCGAGTATCGCCGCCCGGTGGACGGTCCGCGGGGGACGCAGGGCCCCCGCCAGATCCCTTGCCGGATCCCTCCCGGCCTGGCCGCTGGCGATGCCGTAGCGGAATATCATGCCGACCAGGGACTTTACCTTCCCGGCGGCGACGAGCTTGCCCTGCGCCTCGAGGGGGCGGAGCAGCCTCTCCAGGACGATCCGGGGAGTCACTTCCGGCAGGGAGGGATCGCCGATGGCCGGGAAGACGATCCGGTTAAGATAGTCCTGTTTCCTGGCGATCTCCTTCGGCGAGTACCCGGCCAGGAACGGCCTCCCCAATCGGCGGCGAGGTCGCGGAAGATCCTCGCGCAGGGCCCGGCGTCTCCCTCGGCCGGGGCGCCGGAACGGATGTCCCTCCGGAGGTCGTCGGCCAGTTCCCCGGCCCGGCGGACGGACACCTCGGGCCAGCGGCCGAGGCTCCGGAGCATCGCCCTGCCCCGATGCTTGAACCTCACCCTCCACGGCTTGGCCCCTTGCGGGGTCACTTTTATATGCAGAGCCCCTCGCCGCCGCAGACCGAATGGGGTTCCGGGCGGGGCTGGAGCGTTTTCAGGCGCTGCTCGGTCAGGGTGTATGCCGTCGGCCCCCCCACCTGGCGCGTATGCACCCCGGCATACACCTTTGCCGAGGAAAGGGAAGCCGGACGGGGGGGGCGGAAAGCAGAAGCGGCCTGAACCTTAGGATCCAGGCCGCTTTGCGGTGAATGCGGATGACGCGGAAAGCGTGAAAAATGTCTGATGGAGCCCACAATCGGATTTGAACCGATGACCTCATCCTTACCAAGGATGTGCTCTACCGACTGAGCTATGTGGGCAAGCCAGGGGGAAGGCGGGAAAGCGGGACGGGCGGGCCCATCGGGACCCGGGAAGAATGTTTAGCACGATGAGCCTGGAAATTCAAACCGTCCCTGAGGCCCCGGGCAGCCGCCCGCCGCGCAGTCGCGGGCGACGCCGGTCCCGGCAAAAAAATACCGGCCAGAAACGCCGCAGCCTCGCCGGAAAAGCATGGGGCCAGTCTTCCGGACAGGTCGGCCGGGAGGCGACCTCCCCGGTGGGCCTGGTCAGGATGGAGCGGGAAACGGGGCTCGAACCCGCGACCCTCAGCTTGGAAGGCTGACGCTCTAGCCAACTGAGCTATTCCCGCTCGGGGGGTGCGTGGTGGAGGGAGGAGGATTCGAACCTCCGAAGACATACGTCGGCAGATTTACAGTCTGCTCCCTTTGGCCACTCGGGAATCCCTCCACGCGAGTCGCCCGCGGGCCTTTCGGCCGGCAGGCGCCGGAGTTTCCGGCTCCGGCAAGGTGAGAATATTACATGCCCCGCCCATGGCTGTCAAGACAAAATGGCCGGGAACCGGACGGCGGGTGCGGCCCCCCCGCCGCCTGAGGCGCCTCCCGGAAGGAGGCGCCCGCGGCATCCGTCCCGCCCCCGCCCTCGGGTCGCGGACGCGGGGACGCCCGACCGGGCGGTTCCGGAAGCCCTGCGGCGGCGGCTCCGGCCCCGCGGCATCCCCGGGTAATCCCCGGGGCGCCGCCGACCCTGTGCTATAATCCGGTGATTCTAACCCCATACTCCAGCAACCACCCAGGTGCCATGCCCCCCGACCGGCTAATACTGCCCAACAACCTGCGACCGCCCCGGCCCCCTGCCAAGTTCCTGGGCATGGCCGCCCTCTTCGGACTGGCCTTCGGGCTGGCGTCCCTGGCGCAGTGGCTCTGGCTCGCGCCCCTGGCCGCCGCACCCCCCTGGGCCCTGGGCCTGGGCCTCCCGCTGGCCGCCCTGGCCTCCTGCGCCCTGGGGGGCGTCTGGTGGGGCGCCGTGGCCCGCTCAGAGGCCGACATCTCGGAACGCCTCCTCTCCGCCACCCTGATCATCGGGGCGCTGGTGTTCCTGGCCCTCGCCCATCTCGTCACGGGCGGCCTCCCCCGCCCGGGGGTGCCCACACCGGGGCCGCTGGCAGCGGCGGCCGCCGCCCTCGGGTTCTTCATGTGGGGGGCCTCCCCGTCCTTCCTGCTGTTCCTGGCGTTCCCCGGCGAGCGGGGGGCGGGCCGGGGCATCTTCACCGTCTACGCTACAGGGCTCCTCGCGGCCTCCCTGGGCCTCATGGGGGTCGCGGCCCTGGCTTCCGCCCACCCGCTGCGGCTGTCCTGGATAGCCGACGCGGCGGCGGCCCTCGCCCTCGCCCTCGCCATCTGGGTGCGGGCCACCCGCCGCAGGCCCCGCAAGACCTCGAGACCGCCCGAGGTTATCGGGGAGATAGTGCATTCCGGCACGGCCGCCGCGGCGGCTCGGCCTGCGGCCAACGAGGACGCCGACGCGGGGGGCACCGCCGATGACACCGGGGCCGCGGACGCCAACGCGGGGGGCGCCACCGATGACACCGGGGCCGGGCCCGGCCACGCCGGGGGCGGCGCCGGCGACGCCTGGGCCGAGGCCGGACACGCCGGGGATACCGGGACCGGGGACGGCCGCGCCCCCGGCGACCCGCTGAAGGCCCCCTCAGCCGGCACGTACGAGGACGAGGACGAGGACGAGGACACCGAACCCACACTGCGCTTCTGGCCCGCGCGGAGCCTCGGCTATTTCACCTTCGAGACCGGCCGCGGCCAGGAGCTTCTCCTGTACGGACGCTGCACCCTTACCCTCAAGCCCGCCGCCTTCCTGGGCTCCGCCGCCGCGGGGGGGGCGGCGGCGCTGGCCCTCGCGGCGGTCGACCCGGTAGCCGGCCTCTACCCCGAGCCGTGGTGTTCGGTGTTCCTGATCCCGCTGGCGCTGGCCCTGGGAGCCATAGCCCTGGGCCCGGCCCTGGCGTCGCTGGCCTCCCCCATGACCTCCATGGGCCTCAGCCTCTTCCTGATCTCGCTCCTCCTGGCCTTCGGGCCCAGGGAGGGCGGCCTGCCAGCCGCCTGGGCAAGGTTCCTGGCTCCCCTGATCATGGGGGGCGCCTTCTGGCCCCTGGCCACCAGAATCGCCGGAGGCGGCAAGGGCTTCTTCCCCCTCGCGATCTCCGTCCTGAACCTCTGGATCCTCGCCGGGGCCGCGGCCGGAGCAGGCACCGCCCTCTCCCTCGCGCACTACCTCCCCGGCGCCCCGGTCGAGGACGCGCTGAGCTACCTCGCCCTCGCCGCTGCCCTCCTGGCGGCCGGCCCTTCCGTCTCCTGGCTCCTCACCGGCTTCCTCGCCCTGTGTGCCGGAATCCTTTATTATTTTTCCTGAAGCGGCTATAACAGCCGGGAGGGGCCGGGAGGGCGGGGCGCGGGCGCGGCCCGGAACGCCCCCCCTCCGCCCCCCTAGACCAGAAACGACAAGCCTGAACAACGACTCAGCCCGACACGGACGCCCCGGCCTTCCCGCCGCCCCCGGGCTGGGGACCGGATCCCGCAGCCGCCTGCCGGTGGCGGGGCCCGGCCCCGCCCCTCAGGGCGGGGGGGACGCCAGACGGGACCCGGCGCCCGCGCTCCGGAGGGACCAGCCTACACCATGACAGACCCCAAGACCGGCAAGGGCCCGCAACCCGCCGACCCGCCCCAGGGCACCTTCGAGCAGGACATGGAGCGCCTCAAGTCCCTCGTGTCCCAGCTCGAGAACCACTCCCTGGATCTCGACCGGGCCATCTCCACTTTCGAGGAGGGCGTGGCGCTGAGCCGCAGCCTCTCCGAACGTCTCCTCAAGGCAGAGGCGCGCCTGGAGGAGATCACCCGCCTGGCGGACGGGGGCATCAAGACGACCCCTGCCCCGCCGGGCTCCGACTGGGGGGCCAAGCCCGACGGCGGCGGCCCGGGCCAGGGCCCGGCGGGCAAGGGCGGCAAGGCGGCCCCTCCCCCCGCCCGCGGCGGCCCCTTCGTCTCCGGAGGCGGCTTCCCGGGCGGCGATGACGACGATTACGAGGATCCCCCCGCCCAGGGCGCGCCCCCGCGCCGGGGAGGGGGGCGCGGCTACGTCTCCGAAGACGCCTTCGACCTGGAGGACGACGACGACTACGAGGACGAGGACGAGGAATACGAGGACGACGAGGATGGCGACGAGGAGGACGGGGAAGTCGACGACGACGAGGAAGACGAATACGATGAATACGAGGACGAGGAAGACGACGGGGACGATGACGGCGGGGACGGCGACGGCGGGGGCGGCGATGGCGGGGACGGCAGGGGCGGGCGCTGAGCGCCCCCGCGAGGCCGGGGACGGGCGGGATCTCGGCGAGCGCCGCGAGCGCGGGGAGCTTCTCTTCGAGCGCTGGCGGACCACGGCCGCGGCCAGGGTGACATGCCTGCTCGAGCGCCGCTTCGAGCGGATGCGCCAGGGGGCGTCCCCGGAGGTCTCGCGGCTCATCGACGCCATGGAGTGGACCTTAGCGGGGGGCGGCAAGCGCCTGAGGCCGCTGCTCGCCCTCGCGGCCTCCCACGCCTCCTGCGGGGACGAGAGGCCGGGCATCCCCGCGGCGCTCGCGGTGGAGCTCATGCACACCTACTCGCTGATCCACGACGATCTCCCCGACCTCGACGACGACGCGGTGCGCCGCGGCAGGCCCACGGTGCACGCCCGCTTCGGCCCGGCCCTCGCCATCCTCGCCGGCGACGCCCTCCAGAGCCTGGCCTTCGAGATCCTGGCAGAGGCGTCGCGGCAGCCCGGGGGAGCGGAGTGCGCGGCCCGCGCCTGCATGATCCTGGCGCAGTCGGCCGGGGCCCAGGGCATGGTGGGCGGGCAGGCCGAGGATCTGGCCTTCGAGGGGTCAGCCCCCTCCGAAGGGGAGCGCTCCGCCATGGCCCGCCGCAAGACGGGCGAGCTCATAGCCGCGTCCCTGCTCACCGGCGCGTCCCTCGCCGGGCTGGGGCCCGCGGGGCTCTCGCGGCTGGGGATGGCGGGCCGCGCGGCGGGCGAGGCCTTCCAGATCCGCGATGATCTCCTCAACCTCGAGGGCGACCCGGGGCTCATGGGCAAGGCCGCCGGCTCCGACGCGCGTCGCGGCAAGGCCTCCCTGGTGGGCTGCCTCGGCCCCGAGGGGGCCCGGCGCCGCCTGGAGGAGCTCTCCGCCGAGGCCGAGCGGCTGATATCCCCCTTCCGGTCGCCCAGGCTCGAGCGGCTCCTGCGCGCGCTCGTCTCCCGCTCCTCCTAGCGGGAACGCGCGGTGCCTGGTACCCCGGACGACCTGCTCGCGCGGGTAGCCTCCCGGCCGGAGGCCATCCGCGATCTCGGGCCCGACGATCTCGCGGATCTCGCCGCCGCCGTCCGCCGCGAGATCATCCGCACGGTGGACCGCAACGGGGGGCACCTCGCCTCGTCGCTGGGCGCGGCGGATCTGGTGGTCGCACTCCACCACGTCTTCGACCCGTTCACCGACCGCATCATTTTCGACGTGGGGCACCAGGCCTACGCCCACAAGATCCTCGCGGCCCGACCCCCCGGCTTCCGGACGCTGAGGCTCCAGGACGGGGTCTCGGGCTTCCCGAGGATCTCCGAGAGCCCGGCGGACGCCTTCGGGACCGGCCACAGCTCCACCTCCATCTCGGCCGCGCTGGGGTGCGCGCTCGCCCGCGACCTGCGCGGGGGGGGCGAGCGGGCCATCGCCGTCATCGGGGACGGCGCGCTCACGGGGGGCATGGCGCTCGAGGCGCTCAACCACGCGGGGGGCCTCCGCACCGACATACTGGTGGTCTTCAACGACAACCGCATGTCCATAAGCCCCAACGTGGGCGCCATCAGCCAGTACCTCTCCCTCAAGCTCACCACCCCGGAGCACGTCCTCCTGCGCGAGAAGGTGAAGGGGACCCTCAACCGCATCATGCCGCAGAGGGGGAAGAGGGTCATCCGCAGGCTCCAGGAGGCGGAGGAGGCCCTGAAGGGCTTCCTCGTCTCGCCCCGGAGCTTCATGGCGGCCTGGGGCTTCAAGTACCTGGGGCCCATCGACGGGCACAGCCTGCCCAGGCTCGTGGCGGCCCTCCGCCAGGTGAAGCTCCTGCGCCGCCCGGTCTTCCTGCACGTCCTCACCACCAAGGGCAAGGGCTACGCCCCCGCCGAGGACGATCCGCTCTCCTTCCACGGCCTGGGCGGCAAGAAGGCCGCCGCGGACGCCCCGCGGGCCGGCAGGCCCGCCCCGGCGGCGGGAGCGGCCCCGGGCGAGGCCGCCGACAAGCCGGAGGCGGCCGCGCCGGCACAGGCCGGGGCCGGGCCCAGGGCGCCCGCGAGGCACGCGGCCGCCGCCCCGCCCAGGACCTACACCGAGGCCTTCGGGCGCTTCATGACCGCCCGCGGGCGCTCCGATCCCCTCCTGTGCGCGATAACCGCCGCCATGAGCCAGGGCACCGGCCTCACGGACTTCTTCCGGGAGTTCCCGGAGCGCTCCTTCGACGTCGGGATAGCCGAGCAGCACGCCGTAACTCTCTCCGCGGGCCTCGCCGCGGCCGGCATGAGGCCGGTCTGCGCCGTCTACTCCACCTTCCTCCAGCGGGCCTTCGACCAGCTTTTCCACGACGTGGCCCTCCAGGGGCTCCCCGTGGTCTTCGCGGTCGACCGCGCGGGGCTGGTGGGCGAGGACGGCCCCACCCACCACGGCTCGCTCGATCTCTCCTATCTGAGGCTCCTCCCCGGCTTCGCGGTGATGGCGCCCAAGGACGCCTGCGAGCTCGCCGAACTCATGGATCTCGCCCTCTCCCTCCCCGGCCCGGCGGCGGTTCGCTGGCCACGCGGCGCCAGCCCGCAGCGCCCCGATCCCCCTCCCCCGCACACCCCCCCCGCCCTCGGCAAGGCGGAGCTGATGCGGGAGGGGGGCGATCTCACCGTGGTCGCCGTCGGCGACTGCGCCTGGCCCGCCCACGAGGCCGCCCGGTCGCTCGCCGCGGACGGGATCTCCTGCGGGGTGATAAACGCCCGCTTCGTCAAGCCCCTCGACGAGCAGCTCATCCTCTCCGAGGCCCTGAGGACCGGGCGCGTCCTCACCGTGGAGGACAACTCGCTGGCGGGCGGGCTATACGGCGCGGTGGCCGAGCTCCTGGCCGCCAAGGCCCCGGGCCGCGTGACCGCGGCCTGCCTGGGACTGCCCGACTCCCCTGTCCCCCACGGCCCCCAGTCCTGGCAGCGGTCGCTCGCCGGCCTCGACGCCGAGGGCATAATGCGCCGGGCCCTCTCGCTCCTGAAAGGGGACGAGGTGCCCGCCTGATTGCGGCGGGCGCGCGGAGACCCCGCGCGACCCGGCCCGCGCGAGAGGTGACGGATGACAATCGAGAACGACGAAACGGGAAGCGCACCCGCTGTGAAGCCGGACGGCCCCGCCGATGCCGGCGCCGACCGCGGGACAGATGCCGAAACGGGCGCCGGCGGGGCCCGCGAGACGGACGCCGCAGGTCCGGCCGCCGAGGACGGGGCGGCCGGAACGGAAAGGGGAACTGCGGATGCCGCTGGAGGCGGGGCCGGGGATGACGCCGCCCCGGACGCTCAGGCCCCGGACGCTCAGGCTCCCGACGCTCAGGCCCCGGACGCGGGACCGGAGAAGACGGTCGTCCTGGAAAGGGCTTCCGCCGCGAAGCCGGAGAATGTCCAGGAAGAGGGGACGTCCGGGGCCGGGGCCGCTGCGGCCGGCGAGAGCGAGACATCCTCCGTCCCCGCGGCCGCCAGGCTCGGGGCCCTCTGGCCTTCCGTCAAGGCCTGGTGGCAGGCCTCCCGCCCCGCCTTTTTCATAGTGACCCTGTACCCGCTGTTCCTGGGTTACATCGCCGCCCGGCGCTTCGGGGACGCGGAACCCAGCTGCGCGCGCTTCGCGCTCATCCTGATAGCGTCCTTCCTGGTGCACCTGGCCGCCAACATCTCCAACGACTACTTCGAGCACCGGGGCGGGGTGGACACCCAGGGGAGCATAGGCGGCTCCAGGGTGATCCAGGAGGGCAAGCTCTCGCCGCGGGCCATCAGGCAGGGCATGCTCTTCTGCTACGCCGTGTCCTTCGCGCTGGCGATCCTCATAGTCCAGAAGAACTGGGCCCTGTGGGGCATGGTGGTCTTCGCCGCGCTCTCGAGCTTCCTCTACGTGGCCCCCCCCGTGAAGTACGGCCACCGCGGCCTGGGCGAGCTCATGGTGTTCCTGAACATGGGCGTGATCATGACCGCCGGGACCTTCATGGCGCTCGCGGGCCCGCTCCGCGGGGAAGTCCTCGCGCTCTCCCTCCCCGGGTCCTTCATGGTGGCGAACATCCTCTTCTACCAGAGCCTACCGGAGATAGAGACCGACCGCGCCGCGGGCAAGACAACCGTCGCGGGCCTTCTGGGCAAGGAACGGGCGGCGCTGACGGAACTGCTGTGGTGGCCCCTCGTCTGGCTGCTCGTGGTCACCCTCGTCCTCTGCGGGAAGCTCTCCGTCCTGGCCCTCCTGTGCCTCCTGGCGATCCCCCTCCACACGGTCTCGATGCGCCGCATCTGGACGGCCTCGGACTGGCTCAAGCTCGACTCCTCCGGCCATCTCGTGAAGCTGCTGTACGTCTGGACCGGCCTCGCCGTCCTGGCCGGCGCCTACTGGAACCCCTTCCCGGCCGAGGCGGAGGCGCAACCGCCCGTCCTCTCCCGCCACGCCCCGCCCCCCCCCGCGGCCCCGGCGGCCGCCGTCCCCCCGGCGGCTCCAGCGGCGCCGGCGGACACCGTCCCCCAGTCGATCCTGACGGCACCCCCGCAGCCGGACGCCCCCGTCC
>JAITEZ010000110.1 GCA_031281735.1 Deltaproteobacteria bacterium
TCCTCCCGCGCCCGGCCTTCCGGCCGTTGAAGGAACCGGCCCGCGAGGCGCCGCCCCGCCGTCCCGTACGCCTTGGCGACCGCGCCAATCATGAAACAGCCGGCCAAGACCCCGCCGTCAGGTTCAGGATCCTTGCCGGCAGCCGGCCGGCGCCGAGGCGGCCCCGGTCCCTGGCGGTCGCCTCGCGCGCTTTCACCTTCAGGCGTCAGGGGCTTCCGGGGACGGTCTCGCGCCGATGTCCCCGGCACCCCGCTCCCGCGAGTGCGGGACACCGGATCCGCATCCCGGCAAGGCGAGGCCCCCCGGAACCCGTGCCGGCCCGGCCTCCCCCCCGCCTGCCGAAGGTCCCGGCCAGAGCGCGGGATTCCGCGCCAAGGCCGTGGCCTTGCGGCGTACCGCTCCCGTGTCCCTGCCGACCGCCGCTCCCTTCAAGGGCCCGGTCCCGCGGACGCATTCCGCCGGCGCCGCCGGCCGCATCCCCGTGAGCCTCGCCACCGCCCCGCCCGCGGCCCTCAGCCTCCCGGACCCCAGTATCCCTGCGCGAGGAACGGCGCCGAGGTATCCTGGCAGCCCCGCATCCGCAACGTCCGCGCCGCCAGTCGCGGCCCCGGGGCGCGGTGCCTCCTCGGCTCTCCCCGGCCCCTCCCTGGCCTCTCCCGCCCCTGCCCCGGCCTGGCGGAGTCTCCCGGCAAGGGACAGGAACCGCCGGACGACGGGGGAGGCCCCGCCCCCCGTGAGGCCGCGACGCCGCCGGTGCCCGCGCCCCGGCAGCCGGAGCGGCGGCGGGGTCAGCCGCCGCGGCCCCCGGCGCGACCGGCGCCTCCCGGCCCGATCCAGGGCATCCTGCGCAGACGGCGGCGGGACAGGCGTTCGCGAACGGATGCTCCGCGGGCGGGCGGCAATCGCGGACGGGCGCGTCTCAGGCGGGTGACGCCGCCGGCTCCCGCGGGCCCCGCGCGGCCGTGTGCGCGGGAAGGCCGCTCCCTCCGGCCCCGCGTCCGCAACGCGCCCCCGGGGCAGGGGCGCGCGGGGATCCGGCCCCGGCGGGGCACCCGGCCGGCCGGGCGCAGTCCTGGGCAAACCTTGACATTCCGGATCCGGCGCCTCTAGAATCCTTTGGTTGCCTTTCCCCATCAATTGACCCGCAACCCTCGCCTGCCGCCCGCCCCGCCGGGAGGCAGGCCCCCGGCGCGGCCGCGACCCGCCCAACGGAACCGCCATGAGAGCCGTCCTGAGACTCCTCCCGACGCTGGCCGCGATCGCCGCTGTGGCGCTGGCCCTGACCCTCACGGCCGCCACCGCCCCGGCACAGCGGTCCGGAAAGGGCGCGGCAGCCACCGGCCAGCCGTCCAGCCCCGGCGGCAAGCCCGCCCCGGCCGCCGCAGGCCAGGACGCCGCCGCACCCAGGGAGAAGCTGGTGTTGCGGGCGGGCCAGGTCCTCCTCCCCGGCCACCCCATCCCCCAGGGCCTCGAATACATGGCCTTCCTCCTCGACGAGAGGAGCGGGGGCGAGATCTCCCTCGAGATCCGACCTCCCTCTGAGCTCGATGGCGAGCGCGATCTCATAGAGTCCATCCAGATGGGCGAGCTAGACGTCATCGTCATCACGACCGCCCCGCTGTACGGCTTCACCACCGACTTCCTGGTCTTCGATCTCCCCTACGTCTTCCCCGACCAGCAGACGGCCAGGCGGGTGCTCGACGGCCCCTACGGGGAGCGGACCCTCAAGAAAGCGCTCCAGGTGGGCCTCGTGGGCCTCGCCTACTTCGAGAACGGGCTGCGGCACGTGACCACCGGAAAGACCCCGGTCTCGCGCCCGGAGGATCTGGCGGGACTCAAGATCCGCACCATGGAGACCCGGATCCACATGGCGGTATTCCGGAAGCTGGGCGCGACCCCGGTGCCCCTGGCCTTCGGGGATCTTTACTCCCACCTGAAGAAGGGGGCCGTCGACGCCGAGGAGAACCCGGTATCTGTCATCACGACGACCAGGCTCCAGGAGGTGCAGGGCTACCTGGCTCTCACCGGGCACTTCTACATGCCCGCCCCCCTCTTCATCTCGGCGGGAGTCTGGAACCGCCTCCCCGACCGGCACCGGGTCATCCTCCAGGACGCCGCCAGGGACGCCATGCATTACCACCGGGCCATCGCCGACCGCTTCATGGGCCAGGAGGCCCTGGACGAGCTCTCCCGGAGCATGACCGTCAACGCCAGGATCGACCGGGGGCTCTGGCGGCGGGCCCTGGCGTCCGTGCGCGAGGACTTCAAGGCGGAGATAGGCCCCGAGACCCTGGAAGAGCTGGACAGGGAGATACTGAAGCTGGGTCCGGGCTCCGTCGCGGCAGGCGGGGCCGGGAAACCCTGAGGGGCGCGGCGCCCCCCGGAGCCGCCGCAGGCCCCCCTCCGCTCCCCGCCGGGCCGGGGCCCTCCCCCGTATCATCTCGGCAGTCAACCCATTCCCCCGGACGTCCGCGCGCGTCCCCTGACACACCCCCCGAGGCCCCCATGCTGGAAGCAGGACAGAGATTCCCGGACTTCGCCCTTGAGGACGCCCGCGGAGGCAGGTGCCGGCTCGAGGATCTCGCTGGCCGCTACGCGGTCGTCTATTTCTACCCACGCATCAACACCCCCGGCTGTTCCCTGGAGGCCCGCGGGTTCAACAGCCTGCTCCCGGAGTTCGCCCGCCTCGGGGCGACGGTGACCGGCGTGAGCCCTGACCCCCCGGAGGCCCTCTGCAAGGCCTCCGACAGAAACTCCTACGGCCTGAGGCTCCTCTCCGATCCGGAACACCGGCTCCTGGAGGCCGCCGGCGTCTGGCAGAGTAAGAAGCTCTGCGGCAGGGAGTTCATGGGGGTGGCGCGCACCACGGCCCTGCTGGATCCAGAGGGCGCCGTGATCCGCGTGTGGGGCAAGGTGAAGCCCAAGGGTCACGCCGAAGCCGTCCTCAAGGCCCTCGAGGAGGCGAGAGGGTCGGCGGGAGCCTGAGGGGCCCGGGACCCGGCCCTGCGCCCCGCCGGGGCCAAGGGCGGGGCGGCCGGCCCCGGACACCCCGGCGGGAACCGCCTGCCTCCCCACCGGAGCGAACGCTCCCGTCCCCGCGGCGGACGCCCCCCGCGCCCCCGCCCACCCCCTTCCCCCTCCCCGGCGGTCGCGGCCGTCGGCAACCGCAGCCCCCTGCCGGCGGCTGCCCCGACCGACGGGAGGATGCCCTCCCCTTAGCCGCGACGCGCCAGGCGGGCGGGATCCCCCCCGGACGAGGCGGGCCGGTCGCGGGAGGAGAGCCCCCCGGCCCCCGTCGCCCGGGGGTCGCGCCGTATCCCTGCCCCCCGGCCTTTCCGGCGGGACGCCGGGGGCAGCTAGCCCCCGGCGCCCGGCCCCCCCTGCCGCCCCAGAGCGCCCGCCCGTCCGCCGGGACGGGCGGCCGCCCCAGCCCGTGACACTCACTCCCCGTCCTGCGCCTTAGCGACAGCCATTTCACATCCGCCACGCGGCCCCCCGGTATCCCCGCGACGGGTGCGGTGCGCCTCAGCCCGCGCCTCCCGTCGGCGGGAGCCCGCACCGGTCAGGGGCCGGCGGCCCGCCTCGCGGAAAAGGGCGGCAGAGGCCCCTTTCCCCGGGGCGGAGCGCGAGCACCCATCACCTATCCGGAAAGAGCTACCATGCCAGACAAGCTAGGAACATTCTACGGGCTGGGAGTCGGCCCCGGCGACCCCGAGCTCCTGACCATCAAGGCGGTCAGGATCCTTAACTCCGTGGACGTCGTGCTCACCGCCGCCTCCACGAAGAACGAGTACTCCCTCGCGCGGGAAATTGCCGCGCCGCACATGAAACCGGGCGCCGAGACCGAGACCATGAACTTCCCCATGACCTCCGACCAGGAGGCCCTCGACAAGGCCTGGTCCTCCAACGCGGAGAGGGTTGCGGCCATCCTGCGCTCGGGCAAGTCGGCGGCCTTCCTGACCCTGGGCGACTGCCTCACCTACAGCACCTACTCCTATCTCCTGCCCTTCCTCAAGCAGTTCATACCCGAGGCCGAGGTGGTGAGCGTGCCGGGCATCACCTCCTACCAGCTGGCCGCCGCCCGCCTGAACCGCCCCCTGTGCCTCAACTCCGAGTCCTTCACCGTCCTCTCCGGCACCGGCGACGAGGAGAACTTCTCGACGCTCATGGACCAGTCCGACAACCTGGCAATCATGAAATCCTACCGCGGACGCGGGAAGGTCATCGACATGCTCAAGGAGAAGAATCTCGCGGGGGTGACCGCCCTCTGCTCCCAGCTGGGCCTCCCCAACGAGAGCATCACGGACGGCCTGGGCGACGGCTTCCCCGACGACCCCTCCTACTTCACCATCTTCCTCGTGAACAAGCGCGGCCGCGACTGACCGCGCCCCCCGGCGAGCGCCCCCGCGAGGGCCCCCGTCCCGGAGCGGTTCCGGCGGGGGCCCTCGCCTTTTCGGGCCTCCCCGGCCCGCGGGCCGGGACGGCGCTTCTGAAGCAATTTTTCACATGGTCATGAACTTTTTTTCATACATGCCCCCGCCTGTCCCGGGGCCTCCGCCGGCGACAGGGGCGGGGAGCCGCCGCCCGCGTACCCGCGGCGGGGCCTCCGCCGGCAACAGGGGCGGGGAGCCGCCGCCCGCGTACCCGCGGCGGGGCCCCCACCGCAGGGGCATACCCCCGGCGCCCGGCCGGGGGCGGCCTTGCCGTCCCGCCGGCGGCGCGGGGCGGCATAAGGCCGCAATCCGGCAAGACCTGATGGAGCCTCGGCGGCAGCATGCTATACTCCCGCTGTAGCCGCATGCCACCCCCAGGAGCAGTTCCCATGGCCAGCACCACGACTGACGGCCCTCCCGGCAGCCGTTTCCCCCCGGGAGGCCAGGGCCCGCCGTCCGGAGGGGCCGCCACCCTTCCCGACGCCGCGGCCCCCCGCCGCCCCGGCGGGGGCGGCGGGGCCGCCGGGAGCCGGGGGGCCCCCCGCGATCCCGCCGCCCGGGCCTTCCCGGACGCCGCCCGGCGGACGGAGCCGGATCGCCGGGCGCCGCCGGCCCGTGCCGGGGTGCCTCTCCTGCGTGAGTTCCTGGGGATGCGGGTGACAGGTGCCCTCCCCGCCCGGGGGGCCGAGGCGGATCTTTTCATAGTGGAGGCCCCGGAGGGGGAGAGGGTGCTGAGGATCTCCCGCGGCCGGCACGGGGGGCGTGCCGAGGTGGCGGCCCGCCTGGACTCCCTGGCGGCCGAGCTGGGGGACGGCGTCGTGCGCGCGCTCTCCCGGGGGGTCGACCCCGCGACGGGACGGGCCTGGGAGCTCCAGGAGTACCTGCCCCTGGGGGATCTCGAGTCCCTCATCGCCCGCGGCCCGCTGCCCGAGGCGGACGTGCTGAGGCTCGCGGAAGGGCTCTCGGGGACGCTGGACCTGCTCCACACACGGGGCATCGTCCACCGGGACGTGAAGCCGGCCAACATCCTCGTCAGGAGCCTCGCCCCCCTCGCGACGGCCCTGGGCGACTTCGGGATCTCCTCGGTGCTCGCGGCCGGCATCTCCGTCAAGGAGACCGGGGCCGCCAACACCCCCCTCTACTCGCCGCCGGAATCCTTCGCTGACTTCGCGGGGGCGGCCGGCGACTTCTGGGGCCTCGGGGCGGTCCTCCTGGAGGCGGCGGCGGGGCGCCACCCGCTGGCGGGGCTCCCCGTCAACATGGTCATGCGGGAGATCTGCACCCGCGGGATACCCGTGCCCGGAGGCCTGCCGCCCCTGGTGGAGAGGCTCGTGCGGGGGCTGCTCGTCAGGGACGACCGCAGGCGCTGGCGCCGGGCCGAGGTGCGGGCCTGCCTGGACGGCGCCCGGGTGGACCTGCCCCCCGGGGCGCCCGGCGCGGGGGGGCCCGGCCCGGCCCGGCCCCGCGCGGCCGGGCGGGGCCGGCTGACCTCGCCGCACCCGCCGGAACCCCGGGGGGAGGCCGGGGATCCCCCCCGCGGGACGGCCGGGGCCGCCACCCCGGAGACGGCGGGGGGGCCGGCCCGGCAGGGGGGCCCCCCGGCCGGCCGCCCCGGGCGGCCGGGCCGGCGGGACGCGGGCGGATCCTTACCCCGCCTGTACGTCCCCGGCCCCGGGGCCGGGCACGTCCGGCTCGCGACGCTCGCAGAGCGCTTCAACAGGGACGGGACGGGCTGGGAGACCGGGGCCGCCCTCCTGGCCAGGGGCTCGGTGCTGGCCTGGCTCCGTCAGTCGGGGAGGCGCCGCGAGGCCCGCTCGCTCGGGCGCGAGCTTACCGGCACCCCCCACGAGAGGCTCTTCACCTTCATCAGGCTCTTCGCCCCCGACAGCCCCCCCGCCTTCCGGGGGGTCGTCCTCACCCTCGACAACATCGTGACACTCGCCAAGGCGCGGGACACCCCCCCCGCGGGGGGCCGCGGGGTCCTGGACGCCATACTCGACGGGACACTGAAGGGCTTCCCGCAGATAGCCGCCGCCTTCGGCCGCCCCCTGGACGAGGCCGCGGAAATCATCCTCTCCTCCGGGGGTTCCCTCGACCTCGGTACCCTGGCGTGCGCCCTGACGGCCCTCCAGGATCCGGAGCCCTTCATCTGGGGCTCGGAAGGCCCCCCCCGCGGGCTCAGGGCCCTGTCCTTCGTGCTGGAGGCAGGCTGCCCCCTGCTCACCAAGGACTGGTGGGAGCGCAACACCTCCCCGGACGCGCCTTTCCCCCGGAGGCTCCTGGAAGGCCCCCTGAACAGCCCCGCCACCTACGGGAAGGCCGCCCTCGAGATCCGGCGGGGAGTGGCGGGAGGCGCCTACACCTTGCGGAGGGCCCTGGGGGGCCCGTACGGCGGGGAGGGGGACTAGGGACACCCGGGCCCGCCGCCCCCCGTG
>JAITEZ010000113.1 GCA_031281735.1 Deltaproteobacteria bacterium
CCCGCTCCCGCTGCCCCCGCCGAGGCCGCCCCCGCTCCCGCTGCCCCCGCCGAGGCCGCCCCGGGCCCTGCGGCTGCCGACGAGGAGGCTCCTGGGACGTCTTCCGGGGCCGCACCGTCACCGCTTGCGGCTGCAGGGCCGGATTCCTCAGCCGTCGCCCCTGCCGGGATCGCTCCGGGCCCCGGTGGGGAGGAGGCCTCCCCCGCCGGGGATGCGGCGACCCTGACCACCGTGGTTCCCGAAGACCTGACAGCGGAGGTTCCGGTTGCCGAGACCGCGTCGGCCGGAACAGCCCTCGCCGTGACGCTCCCGCCTGCCGAGGCGGCGGCCGGAACAGCCCCCGCCGTGACGCTCCCGCCTGCCGAGGCGTCGGCCGGAACAGCCCCAGCCGTGACGCTCCCGCCTGCCGAGGCGTCGGCCGGAACAGCCCCCGCCGTGACGCTCCCGCCTGCCGAGGCGTTGGCCGGAACAGCCCCCGCCGTGACGCTCCCGCCTGCCGAGGCGTCGGCCGTTATAGCCCCAGCCGTGACGCTCCCGCCTGCCGAGCTGTCCGCTGGTGCGGTGCCCACGGATCCCCCCCCCGCCCCGGACACGATCCAGGAGATATTGCCCGGGGCTTCCCCCGGCCAGGCGGGGGATGCCCCGGGCGTGGCGCCGGAACCGGAGGACGGGCTGCCAGGCTATGTCAGGGAGCTCCGGGAAGAGAACGACTATCTTTTCGAGAGGACCGAGGAACAGGGGAGGCGGCTTAAGGATCTTGAGGCCCGCATATCCGATCTGGAACGGCAGCTCCGGCGTGCCTCGGTGCCGTACCCTCGGACGGCGGCGCCCCATGTAGTGCCTTCGCCCTCGGCCGGGGAGGGGGTGGCGGAAATCCCGCTCCAGTGATCACCACCCTGGCCGACATCGAGAAGGGCCTCAGGCGCCAGGAGGCCGACCGGCGCCTGTCCCGCGTCCGCCGCAAGTTGCTGGTCATGAGCGGAAAGGGCGGCGTGGGCAAGACCACCGTCTGCGTGAACCTGGCGGTCGCCAAGGCCCGGGCCGGTGCGCGGGTGGGCATCCTGGACGTGGACTTCCACGGCCCGGACGTGGCCGGCGCGCTGTTCCTCGAGGCCCGGGTGGAGGCGGACGGAGCCGGGATGCTCCTTCCGGTCCCCGCCGGCGAGAATCTCTGGGTTCTCACCGTGCAGCACCTCCTGGAGGATCCCGATGAGGCCGTCCTCTGGCGCGGCCCCCGGAAGATGAGGGCGGTCGAGCGTTTCGTCACGGAGGCGGCCTGGCCAGAGCTGGATTTCCTCTTCGTGGACTCCCCGCCGGGCACGGGGGACGAGTCCCTCGCGGCCTTCAGGCAGGTGCCGGGCCTCGAGGCGATACTCGTCACGACCGGCCACAGCCTGTCACTCGCGGACGCCGCCAAGGCGGCGTCCTTCCTCAGGGCCGCCAGGGCGCCCCTGGCGGGCGTGGTGGACTGCATGGGCACCCTCGTCTGCCCCCGATGCGGGGAGGAGACGGCTCTGTACCCGGCGGGGGCCGCCGAGGCCTTCGCCGCCAGGTCCGGGGCCCCCCTCCTGGCCCGCCTCCCCTGGGATCTGGAGGCCCAGCGCCTGTCCGAGGCCAGAGGCAAGCCGGTCGTGGAGGCCGCGCCGGACAGCCTCCTCGCCGGGAGGCTGAGGGAACTGGCGGACAGGCTGTAGCTCCGGCGGTCGGACGCCGGGCCCGCGTGCGGTTCAGGCGGGCCCGGGCGGGCCGGGGGCCCCCGGCCGGTGACCTGCCCCCGTGCCAGCCCCGTGCCTGCCATCATGCGGCCGCCGGCGGCCGGCCCGGGATCCGGGGGGAGGGAATCCGCGAGGCGCCGAGCGGGAGACCGGTTGCGGGTCCGGCTCAGGGACGCGTCTGCCGGATGGGGGGAGGCTTTGCCCGGCTCGCGTGCCCGGGAGCCGGGGGATCCGGCCCCGGGCCGGCGCGGCTGCGGAACGCCGCCGGGCGGTTCTCCGTGACTTCGGGGGGGGGCGCCCCGCGCCGGGACGCCGCGGGCAGGGGAGGCGCCGGCCCCCGGCGGGCGCGGCGCCTCCCACTACAACCACTTCCGCCGGCTGAAGAACGCCCAGATGAGCCCGCACGAGAGGAGGCAGACGAGGGAGATGAGCCAGAAGGCCCACGGGCGCGTCTCAAGGGGGAGCCGGACGTTCATGCCGTAGGCGCCCACGATGAAGGTGGGGATCATGAGGACGATGGTCACGCCCGTCAGGAACTTCATGACCTTGTTGAGGTTGTTGGAGATGACCGTCCCAAAGGTGTCGCTCATGCTCCCCAGCACCTGGCCGAAGATCTCGGCCATGTAGATGGCCTGCTGGTTCTCGGTGAGCGCGCGCTCCAGCATGTCCGTCTCCTCGGGGCTCATGCTGAACAGGCGGTGATCCATGATCCTCTCCATGATGTTGCGGTTGGACCTGAGGGCGACCGAGTAGTGGATGAGGATCTTGTCCACGGCTAGGAGGGTCATGAGCTCCTCGTTGTGCTGGGCCCGGGAGAGCGTCGCCTCGGCGTGCTCGGTCAGGGCCTCCAGCTGGTCCAGCTGGCCGATGAAGTCCGCCGCGGACTCTATGAAGAGCTTGAAGGTCGCGGACGCGGCGTCCCTGGGCGCGGGCCTGCGGGAGTGCCTTCCCAGGTATTCCTGGACGAGGCGGGGCTTGAGCGACACGGTCACCAGCCTCCCCCTGGTGATGACAATCCCCAGCGGCACCGTGGCCCGGCTCGGCCTGAGCGGAGGCGGCGCGGCCAGGGCGGCCGGATCGAGGGCGGCCTCGGCGAACAGCGGTACTCTGATGATGATCAGGGTGCATTCCGCTTCCTGCTCGATGCGGGGCCTCTCCTTGGGATCCACGGGATCCGAGAGGAAGTGCGGCGGGACTCCCAGGGAGGCGGCGAGAGCCTCGCACTCCGCCGCGTCCGGCGCCTGCAGGTCGAAGAATTCCGCCTCCCCTTCCGAGCAGGGCGCGTAACCCGTTTCCGCGAACTTGTAGCAGTCGAGCATGGGTACTCCTGGGGAGGCCCCCGCCACCGGCGCGTGACGGGCGGAGCGGCGCGGCGGCGGGCGGGACGCGTGAAGGGGCCGGGACGGCCCGCGGTCCCGCGCCATCCCCGGCGGGGCGCTGGCGGCGCCTACGCCCTCCGGGATGAGGGCCTCCCGGGAAGGCCCGTCCCGGGGAAGCGGCGGGGATCCCGCTCCTGGCGGGCGGCGGCCTATCCGGCCGGGCGGGAGGCCCTGACAGTGAGGAGCGTTATCTCGGAGGGGTTGAAGAGGCGCATGGGGAGCCCGCTCCAGAGCCCGGTGCCGGGGTGGACGTACATCATGAGGGATCCTACCTCGTACCAGCCCTTGAGGAAGCCCCCGTTGGCCCGCCCGATGAAACCCGCCAGCACCGGGATCAGCCCCCCGTGGGTGTGCCCTGACAGCTGGAGCCTCACCCTGCCGTCCCGGGCGTTCCTGGGGGCGTGGCCGGGGCGGTGGTCGAGGAGGATGACGGGGGCGCCCGTGCGGGGGACGCCCCGGAGCGCCCGCTGGAGATCGGGGCCGGGGAGGTTCCAGCGATCGGCGGACGGGTCCGTGACCCCGGCGAGCACGAGATCGGCCCCCTCCGCGCCCTCGGCGAGCCTCACCCTGATCGTCTCGTGCTGGTTGTAGAGGTTGCGGATGCCCAGGGACCGGAAGGCCGGGAGCCAGTCCCAGACGATCGAGATGTACTCGTGGTTCCCCACGCACATGAAGGTCCCGTAGCGGCTCGCGAGAGCCGCGAGCGGCCTCGTCTCGGGCCTCCGGATCCCCACCTCCCCGTCCACCAGATCGCCCGGGATGAGTATGAGATCGGGGCCGAGGGCGTTGACCCTGCCGACGACGCCCGCCGTCCACTCCCCGTCGAAGAAGCGCGAGATGTGGAGATCGCTTATCACGGCGATCCGCAGCCCGTCGAGGCCGGCGGGCCAGTCGTTCAGGTACACCGTCTGTTGGCGGACGTCCGGGATCCGGGCGGCCTGCCAGAGGGAGTAGCCGGAAAGGGCGGACGACAACCCCGCAAGGGCCAGGACGAAGGCCCGCGAGGTCAGGAGGATCCTGAGGCGCCTGGCCCCCTCCCCCCTCCCTGCGAACCGCGCGGCGAGGGAGAGGACCCGCAGGAGATCCTTGGGGATGCACAGGAGGAAGAGGAAGACGGCGGCGCCCTGGAACAGGGACGTGACGACGAGAACCGACCAGGCCGTCTCCACGCCGCCCAGACCCCCGAAGAAGCGCCGGAGGATGGCCAGCCTCCCGGCAGAAAGGAGGATCAGGGCGAGCGCGGCGAGCTTCCAGCCGAGCCTCGCCCGCAGCGGGTGCACGAGGCTCAGGTACAGGTAAGCGGCTATCGCGAGGGCGAGGTTCCCGAACATCTTTCCGGGGTGTGCCTTTCCGGCTGGGTGTCCCTTCCAGGGGGGGCCGGGGGGCGGGGCTTCCCGGCCCGCGCCGCCGCGCCCGCGAGGGGATCGCGCCCGGCCGGCGCCGGTGCGCCGGGGAGGCGCGGGGCCCGCTCCCGGCCCGGGGCGGCCGGCGGCGCTCGCCGGGCGGCTAACGGCGGCCGGGCGTCCTGGCCCTCTTGCGCAGGAGCACGTAGCAGGCGCCGGAGCCGCCGTCGAATGGGCGGGCCGTCACGAAGGCCAGTATGTACTTTCGGATGGAGGTGCGCAGGAGGAGGTTCCCCAGGTTGAGCTTGAGCACCGGGATGCCGTCGGGGGATCTGCGGCCCCTGCCGTGTATGACCAGGATGGCCCGGTATCCCATGGCGGTGTAGCGGGGGATGGCCTGGCCGAGCTCGGCCTGGGCCTCGGCCAGGGTGCATCCGTGGAGATCCAGGTGGGCCTGGATGGGGTAGCGGCCTTCCCGGAGGTTCCTCAGGACGAATGGCGGAAGGCTTTTCACGTGGCCCTCCAGGTACTCGTCCGTGAAGGACAGATCGAAGTCCCCGGCGCCCGCGACCAGCTCGGACAGCCTCTTGAGGACCATGGCGTCGTCATCCAGGGCTTCCGGGAGACTGAACTTGTCCGGGCTGGGGGGGAGCGGGAGACGGGGGCCCTCGTCGTCAGGCAGCGGCGCCACGCCCTCGCCCTCCATGACCCGCAGGAAGAGCTCCTCGTCGGTGGGGGGCGGCTTGGGCAGGAGGGGTACGCGGGCGGGGGAGGGGGGCTCGGGGGAGGGGGCGGGCTTCATGCGGCGGGCGCACCTGTGGCGGCCCTGGGGCAGCAGGGGCTTGAGTTCCGCCAGTTTGTCGAAGGGGCTGCCGGACATGGGGAACTCCTCGCTGAGCGGTGACCCGAGCCCGCGAGGCGGCCGGGGACGGTGACCGGGGGGCGGGGCGGACGCCGGGCGGCGGCGGGCCGCGGGCGCGAAGGGCCGGACAGGAGACTGAAGGAGTATAATGGAGCCTCCCAGGGCGGTCAAGGAAGCCGCTGGTGGCGATCCGGGGAGACATCCGCGTTTCCGGCGCACCTTCCCCCACCACTTCAGACATGCCCGAGAGACGTGCCCGAGGCGGACAGGTAGGGCCGGGAGGGGACCGCCCGCCATCGTGACGGCCGCCGCCCGGCCGGGTCCCCGGCCAGGAAACCTTCCCCGGAACCATATCCCCGAAACCCTTACCCCGAAAGGCTCCCTCTTGGCCGCAGACCGGGCCGGGCGCGCCCGCCCCTCCCTCCAGGCCAGGTTCGTCGCGTCCCTGGCGGCTCTCGATCCGGGCTGGGAGAGGAGCCGTTACGTCCTGGGGTTCTCCGGCGGCCGTGACTCCACGGCCCTGGCGGCGCTCCTGGCCGGGACGCTGCCGCCGGGACGGGCGCTCGCCGCCACCCTGGATCACGGCATCCGGGAGGGCTCGGCCGATGAGGCCGCCAGGGCGGCAGAGGCGGCCCGATCCCTGGGCCTCGAGGCTCTGACCGGCCGGGCCGGGGTGCCCGCCGAAGCCCGGGCCAGGGGCAAGGGCCTGGAGGAGGCCGGCCGGGCGGCGCGCTACAGGTTCCTCGCCGAGGCGAAGGCCTCCTTCGGCGCCGACTTCATACTCACGGCCCACCACGCCGGCGACTCCGCCGAGACTGTCCTGCTCAAGATCGCCAGGGGGGCGGGACCCGGCGCCCTGGTCGGCATCCCGGCCAGGAGCGGGGATGTCCTGCGGCCGCTCCTGCCCTTCCGGCGGGAGGAGCTGGAGGGCTATCTCGCCTCGCGGGGCCTGGCGTGGATCGAGGATCCCTCAAACGCGGACGCGAGGTTCCTGCGCAACCGCGTGAGGGAGAGGGCGCTCCCCCTCTTCCTGGATCTGAACCCCCGCTTCCTGGAGGCGCTGGCCCGCGGGGCCCTCATCTCGCGGGACGAGGAGGATTTCTGGCTCGCCCGGCTCGCCCTGCTGGAGGGCCGGCTCGTGCGGCCAGCCGGGGGGATCCCGGAAGCCCCAGGCCCAGGGGCCGCGCCCCCGGGGGATCCTTCCCCCGCCGCGGCTGCCCGCAGGGAGGCGGCCGGGGGCCCGGGGGCCTCCCCGGGACCGCCCCCGCCGGGGGCCCCCGCCCCCGATCCCGACGCCCTCGCGGGGGGGCCCTTCCTCGTAGGGCGCGAGGGCTTCCTGAGCCTGCACCCCGCCGAGAGGAGGCGGCTCATGGGCAGGCTCATCCGCCGGGTGAGGCTGCCCGGCCCCTCCGGAGGCGAGCCGGCGCAGCTGGCGGGCACGGAGGCGGCGCTCGCCTTCGCCCTATCCGGGAAAAGGGGCGGTATCGATCTCCCGGGGGGGCGCAGGATTGAAAGACGGGGCGCCATCCTGTATCTTGGGCTGGCCTCGCGCTATGATGCGGCACGACGGGGATGATCAGCCGGGAGGCACCCTGCGGGAGACCCGCGCGCAGCGCCCGGGCGCGGATTCCCGCGGCCGGCGGGGCGATTTTGTTCTCTCGGGCCCTTGCAAAGGGGGATCGGTTCTGTTATAACAGCCGAACCTTTAGGCGGTCCGCGAGCATCCGAGTACACTCGCGCCCCGTCCTTGGATGCCGCGCCGGGGGCCCTGACCCGGCCCTTTCCTTCCCTGGCAGACCCGGGGCCCCGCGGAGGGGTCCAGAAGGGTGTTACCGCCCGGCGAAGGGGTTTTTTTTCCCTAGAAGCCCTCCATTCCACCGGATCCCGGGGACCCAAGACAGATGCCCACCATCAACCAGCTCATCCGCAAGGGCCGCAAGGCCCAGCTGAAGAAGAACACGGTGCCGGCCCTCAGGCAGTGCCCGCAGAAGCGCGGCGTCTGCATCAAGGTCTACACGGCCACCCCCAAGAAGCCCAACTCGGCCCTGCGCAAGGTGGCCCGCGTGCGGCTCTCCAACTCCATGGAGGTGACCTCCTACATACCGGGGGAGGGCCACAACCTCCAGGAGCACTCGGTGGTGCTCATCCGCGGGGGACGCGTGAAGGATCTCCCCGGCGTCCGCTACCATATCATCCGCGGGGTCCTGGACTCCATCGGCGTCGCCAAGCGCCGCCAGGGCCGAAGCAAGTACGGGGCCAAGCTGCCCAAGTAACCCCCGCCCGGCCCAGGAGAACCGCGAGGGAGACGCCCGCCGGTCCCCGGACCGAGGGTGCCGCCGCCGGCTCCCGGACTCAGGCAGGAGGAGGAGGATCGAGAGACCATGCCGAGGCGCAGAGAGGTCGCCAAGAGGGAGACGCTCCCGGATCCCAAGTACGGGAGCAAGCTCGTTGCCCGTTTCATCAACAACCTTCTGAGGAAGGGCAAGAAGAGCTGCGCCGAGCGCATCCTCTACGGGGCCTTCGGGCTCATTGCCGAGCGCACCAAGGACGATCCCGTCAAGGTGTTCGAGAAGGCCATGGAGCAGGTGCGCCCCTCCCTCGAGGTCAAGAGCAAGAGGGTGGGCGGATCCACCTACCAGGTGCCAGTGGAGATCCGTCCGGATCGGCGCACCGCTCTCTCCATCCGCTGGCTCATCAACTACGCCAAGAACCGCGGGGAGAAGGGCATGACATACAAGCTCGCAGGTGAGATCCTGGACGCCGCCCAGGGCCGCGGGGCCTCGGTCAAGAAGCGCGAGGAGACTCACCGCATGGCGGAGGCCAACAAGGCCTTTGCCCACTTCCGCTGGTAGGCAGAGCCCAGGGCCCCGCTGCATCTGATACAGTACCGTCTTCCGCGGCCCCGACCCGGCTCCCGGCCCCTCGCCCCCCCGCCGCCGCGGACTTGAACCCAGGCCCGGCCGCCACGGCCCGGGCCTTTATATCGCGCCGGCCGCCCCCCGTGAGGCGGACCCGCTCCCCCAACCCGGGATCCCGCCCCTGCGGCTGGATCCGCCGCCAACCCCCGAGGCCGCACCCGGCCCGGCACCCCAGGATCGAATCTTGTCCAGGACCGACGCCATAGACCAGACCCGCAACATCGGGATCATCGCCCACATCGACGCGGGGAAGACCACCACCACGGAGAGGATCCTCTTCTACACCGGCGTCTCCCAGAGGATAGGCGAGGTGCACGACGGGAAGGCCGTCATGGACTGGATGGATCAGGAGCAGGAGCGGGGCATCACCATCACCTCCGCCGCCACCACCTGCTTCTGGCGGGGCTGCCGGATAAACATCATCGACACCCCCGGCCACGTGGACTTCACCATCGAGGTGGAGCGGAGCCTGAGGGTCCTGGACGGCGTGGTGGCCGTGTTCTGCGCCGTGGGCGGCGTCCAGCCCCAGTCCGAGACGGTGTGGCGGCAGAGCGACCGGTACGGCGTGCCACGGGTGGCCTTCATCAACAAGATGGACCGCCAGGTGGCCGATCACGCGCGCTGCGTCTCCGAGATCCGCGAGAGGCTGCTCGCCCGCCCCGTGCTCCTGCAGCTCCCCATCGGGCGCGAGGAGAGGTTCGAGGGGGTTGTGGATCTCATCGAGATGAAGGCCCTGCTCTACTCCCGCGACCCCCGCGAGCCGCAGAAGATCACCGAGGGGCCGATCCCGGACGGGCTCGCGGACGAGGCCAGGGCCGCCCGCGCCGCCCTGGTGGAGGCCCTGGCCGACGTGGACGAGAGCCTGGTGGAGGACTTCCTGGAGGGCCGCGAGGTCGATGCCGCCCGCCTCAGGAGGATCGTCCGGGAGGGGACCCTCGCGCTCAAGTGCGTGCCCGTCCTGCTGGGGAGCGCCTTCAAGAACAAGGGGGTCCAGCCCCTCCTGGACGCGGTGGTGGACTACCTGCCCTCGCCCGCCGACATCCGGCCCGTCCAGGGAGTCACCCCCAAGGGGGCGGACGAGACCCGCCCCGCCGACCCGGACGCGCCCTTCTCCGCCCTGGTGTTCAAGCTCTGGAACGACGCCTACGCGGGGCACCTCACCTTCCTGCGCGTCTACTCCGGCACCGTCAGGACGGGCGACCAGGTCTTCAACTCCGCCAAGGGGACGCGGGAGCGCGTGGGCCGCCTGCTCAAGATGCACGCCAACAAGCGCGAGGAGATAAAGGAGGCGGGCGCGGGCGACATCGTGGCCGCCGTCGGCCTCAAGAACTCCGCCACCGGCGAGACCCTCTGCGACGAGAAGGCGCCCATAATCCTGGGCAACATGGTCATCCCCGAGCCGGTCATCCACTCGGCCGTGACCGTGCGCAACAAGGACGACCAGGACAAGCTCTCCGCCGCGCTCGCGAAGCTCGCGGCCGAGGATCCCTCGTTCAGGGTCCGCACCGACCCCGAGACCTCCGAGACCGTCATGAGCGGCATGGGCGAGCTACACCTGGAGATCCTGGCCGAGCGCCTGCGGAGGGAGTTCAAGCTCCAGGTGGAGCTCGGCGCCCCGCAGGTGGCCTACCGCGAGACCGTCACCCGGGCCGTCGAGGCCGAGGGCAGGCTCGTCAAGCAGACGGGCGGCCACGGGCAGTACGCGGTGGTCCAGCTGAGGATCGAGCCGGCGGAGCCCGGGGCAGGCGTGGTCTACGAGACCGAGGTCGTGGGCGGGACCGTCCCCAAGGAGTACCACGCGGCCGTGGGCGAGGGGGTGGCCGAGGCCTGCCGCCGCGGCGGGGTGCGGGCCGGCTTCCCGGTGACAGACGTCAAGGTGACCCTCTTCGATGGCTCCTACCACGAGGTTGACTCCAGCGAGATGGCCTTCTCCACCGCCGGCTCGCTGGGCCTCAGGGAGGGCCTGGCGAAGGCCGGCTCGGTGATCCTCGAGCCCGTGATGGATCTGGAGATCGTGACGCCCGAGGACTACACGGGCGACGTAATCAGGGACGTCTCCTCGCGACGCGGTCGCATCGTCTCCCAGGAGCAGCGGGGACGCATCCAGGTCATCAAGGGGGAGGTCCCGCTCGCGAACATGTTCGGCTATTCCACCGAGCTCAGGGGCCGCACCCAGGGCAGGGCGGTATTCTCCATGCAATTCGGGAAATACCAGGTGCTCCCCGAGGGGGCGGCCCAGGCCCTGATCCAGGAGAGGGAGAGGCAGAAAGAGGCGCGCCGCGCCCCCGCCGCCGGGCGCGCCGCGCGCCGCTAACAATCAGCCTTTTGCTTTGGAGGCAAACCAAATGGCCAAGAAGAAATTCGACCGCAGCAAGCCGCACGTGAACGTGGGGACCATCGGCCACATAGACCACGGCAAGACAACGTTGACCGCCGCCATCACCCTGGTTCTTTCCAAGCACGGCGGCGCGAACTACGTCTCCTTCGACGAGATCGACAAGGCGCCCGAGGAGAAGGCCCGCGGCATCACCATCGCCACGGCCCACGTCGAGTACGAGACCGAGAAGCGCCACTACGCCCACGTCGACTGCCCCGGCCACGCGGACTATATCAAAAACATGATCACCGGGGCCGCCCAGATGGACGGCGCAATCCTGGTGGTGGGCGCGGACGACGGCGCCATGCCCCAGACCCGCGAGCACATCCTCCTGGCCCGCCAGGTGGGCGTGCCCTACATCGTGATATTCCTCAACAAGTGCGACATGGTGAGCGACGAGGAGCTCCTGGAGCTGGTCGAGCTCGAGCTCAGGGAGCTGCTGGACAAGAACGGCTTCCCCGGCGACAAGACCCCCATCATCCGCGGCTCCGCCCTGCGGGCGCTCGAGTGCGGCTGCGGCCAGCGCACGTGCGAGAAGTGCCGTCCGGTGCTGGAGCTCATGGACGCGGTGGACGACTTCATCCCCGAGCCGGTCCGCGACATCGACAAGCCCTTCCTCATGAACGTCGAGGACGTGTTCTCCATCTCGGGCCGCGGGACCGTGGTGACGGGCCGGGTCGAGCGCGGCACCATCAAGGTCGGGGAAGAGGTGGACATCCTCGGGCTCCGCAAGCCCCAGAAGACCGTCGTGACAGGCGTCGAGATGTTCCACAAGCTCCTCGACCAGGGCCAGGCCGGCGACAACCTGGGCCTCCTCCTGCGCGGCACCAAGCGCGATGAGGTGGAGCGCGGCCAGGTGGTGGCCAAGCCCGGCTCCATCGTGCCCCACACCAAGTTCAAGGCCGAGGTCTTCATCCTCACCAAGGAGGACGGGGGCCGCCACACGCCATTCTTCAGCGGCTACAGGCCCCAGTTCTACTTCCGCACGACGGACGTCACCGGGGTGCTGACGCTCCCCGAGGGGGTCGAGATGGTCATGCCCGGCGACAACATCACCTGCACGGTCGCCCTCATCACGCCCATCGCCATGGAGAAGGAGCTGCGCTTCGCCATCCGCGAGGGCGGCAAGACCGTGGGCCAGGGGGTCATCACCGACATCATCGAGTAGGGGAAGCCCGCCGGGCGGGGGGCAGGGCGCGGCCCGGAGGCCGCGCGGGGGGAGACCCCGGATCCACCCCGCAGGCGGCGCGGCCCTCCGGGACGGCCCCCCCGCGGCGCGGCGCCGAGTGGCGGGCAGCCCTCCCTCCCCGGCCCTCCCCTGACGCGGGCCCTGCGGCCGCGGTCTCTCCCCGTCCCGCCGCCCGCCGGCGGGCGAGGCCCTGCGGGGCGGAAAGCACCATCCCTGCCACCATCCCCAGAAGGGGGCACCTAATGCTCAACAATCAGAAGATCCGCATCCGGCTCCGGGCCTACGACCACAAGCTCCTGGATCGCTCGACCCAGGAGATAGTGGACACCGCCAAGAGGACCGGGGCGAGGGTAGCGGGCCCGGTGCCGCTCCCCACCTCCATATCGCGCACCTGCGTGCTGCGCTCGCCGCACGTCGACAAGAAGAGCCGCGAGCATTTCGAGGTGCGGACCCACAAGAGGCTTCTGGACATCCTGGAACCCACCCAGCAGACCGTGGACGCGCTCATGAAGCTCGACCTCTCCGCCGGCGTGGACGTGGAGCTTAAACTGTGAAAGGGCTCATCGGAAAGAAGCTGGGCATGACGCGGCTATTCCTGGACGGCGGCCGCTGCGTCCCGGTGACCGTCATCCTCGCCTCCGCCAACGTCGTGGTCCAGGTCAAGACCCCTGAGCGGGACGGCTACTCGGCCGTGCAGCTGGGCTTCGGCGCCAAGAAGCACGGCAACCGCCCCGAATCCGGCCACGCGGCCAGGCACGGGGGCGCCTTCCGCGCCGCGGACGCCGGCGCCGAGGCCGGGAAGGGCGGCGGGCCCGTCCTAGCCTACAAGATCATCAGGGAGTTCCCCCTCTCCGCGGGGGAGGCCCCCGCCCCCGGCGAGGAGGTGCCCGTCGGCATCTTCCGCCGCGGCGAGAGGCTCTCGGTCACCGGCACCTCCAAGGGCCGGGGGTTCTCCGGCGTCATGAAGCGCCACGGCTTCGGCGGCGGGCGGGCCACCCACGGCTGCCTCACCCCCAGGAGCGGCGGCTCCATCGGCTCGGCGGCCGACCCCTCCCGCGTCGTCCCCGGCCGCAAGATGGCCGGCCACTTCGGGGCGGAGCGCGTGACCACCCGGAACCTCGAGGTGGTAGACGTGCGCGACGACTTCGGTGTCATCCTCGTCAAGGGCGCCGTCCCCGGGCCCAACGGGGGCCTCGTGCTCCTCAGGAAGTCCGCCTAAGGCCGGGCATCCCGCGACCCGGCCGCCGGGCGCCGCCCGCGAGTGGGCCGGCCCGAGAGGCCGGTCCCGCGGCCCGGGCCCGCGAGGCCCAACCATGGTGACAAGATCATGACCGCTGTAGACGTAATAAACCTCAAGAGGGAGCCCTTGCGGCAGGTGGATCTCCCGGACTCCATCTACCGGGCGGAGGTGAAGGCCCACGTCGTCCACGAGATCGTGCGGGCCCAGCTGAACTCCCGCCGGTCCGGCACGGCCGACACCAAGACGAGGGGCGAGATAGCCTTCTCCACCCGCAAGCCCTACCGCCAGAAGAAGACGGGCCGGGCCAGGGCCGGGTCGCGCCGGTCGCCCCTGTTCAAGAAGGGCGGCACCGTCTTCGGCCCCCACCCCCGCGACTACGGGTTCCGGCCTCCCGCCGAGGTGCGGCGGGTGGCCCTGAGGAGCGTCCTCTCGGACAAGCTGGCCGCAGGCCGCCTGGAGATCCTCGACGAGTTCCCGTCCCCCGAGATCAGGACCAAGGCCGTGGCCGAGGCCGTCCGCCCCTGGGAGGGCCGCAAGATCGTATTCGTCATCCCGGCCGAGGACGAGTTCCTTGAGAAGAGCGCGCGGAACATCCCCGGCATCAAGATCCTCCGGGCCGCCGGGCTCAACTGCTACGACCTTCTGCGCTACGAGCACGTGGTGCTTCTGGAGGGGGCGCTCCCCCTCATCGAGGAGAGGCTTCTCAGGAAATGAGCGCGAGGCTGAACATCATCAGGAGGGTTCTTCTCTCGGAGAAGAACACCGACCGCAGTCAGGAAGACGATCGCGACGGCAGGCGTGTCTACGCCTTCGAGGTGGACATCGCGGCCAACAAGGTGGAGATCAAGAAGGCGCTCATGGAGGCCTTCAACCTCGAGCCCGGCGCCGTGCTCGGGCTCAACACCTCCATCAGGCCGGGGAAGCCCAAGAAACGCGGCCGCGCCCGGCGCGGGCACTCCCCCGATCGCAAGAAGGCGATCCTCACCGTGAGCCGCGAGATCCCCGAGCTCCAGCAGGGCTAGGCCGGAGGCAGAGGTAACAGTCATGGCAATCAGGGAAGTGAAGCCCACCTCCCCCGGGAGGAGGGCGCAGAGCTACCCCTCCTTCGCGGAGATCACCAAGAAGAAGCCCGAGAAGGCGCTCACCCGGCCCCGGCCCTCCACCGGGGGGCGCAACAACCTCGGCCGCATCACCTGCCGCTTCCGCGGCGGCGGCCACAAGAGGATGTACCGTGTGATCGACTTCCGGCGGGCGAAGCTGGACGTGCCGGCCAAGGTCCACGCCATAGAGTACGACCCCAACCGGGGCGCCAGGATCGCGCTCCTCTTCTACGCCGACGGCGAGAAGCGCTACATCCTGGCGCCGCACGACCTGAAGCCCGGCGACACCGTGGTCTCGGGCGACGAGGCCGACATCCGGCCCGGCAACTCTCTCCCCCTGAGCAACATCCCGCTGGGCTCCAACATCCACAACGTGGAGCTCAAGCCCGGCAAGGGCGGGCAGCTGGCCCGCGGCGCGGGCTGCTCCGCCCAGCTCATGGCCAAGGAGGGGGCCTACTGCCTGGTGAAGCTGCCCTCGGGCGAGACCAGGCGGATCCTCTCCGTCTGCCGGGCCACCGTGGGGCAGGTGGGCAACCCCGAGCGCAGCTCGGTCTCGCTCGGCAAGGCGGGCCGGTCGCGCTACCTGGGCCGCAGGCCACACGTGCGCGGCGTCGCCATGAACCCGGTCGACCACCCCCTGGGCGGGGGCGAGGGCAAGAGCTCCGGCGGCCGCCACCCGGTCACCCCGTGGGGCAAGCCCACCAAGGGGTACAAGACACGCAAGAAGAGGAAGCCCTCCGACCGCTTCATCGTCAAGCGCCGCGGCTCCAAGTAGCCGCCAGCCGGGATCCCCTCCCAGGGAGAGAACATGCCACGCAGCGTGAAAAAGGGCCCCTTCGTGGACGGCCACCTAATGGACAAGACACTGGCGGCGTCCGACGCCAACGACCGCCGGGTCATCAAGACCTGGTCCCGGCGTTCCACCATCCTCCCGGAGATGGTGGGCCTCACCTTCGCGGTGCACAACGGCAGGAAGTTCCTCCCCGTCTTCGTGACCGAGAACATGGTGGGCCACAAGCTGGGGGAGTTCTCCCCCACCCGCACCTTCCACGGCCACGCGGCTGACAAGAAGGTGAAGAAGCCGGCCCGCAAGTAGGCCGGCCCGGAGGCCCCCGCCCGCAAGGATCGCCATTCCGCCCGCGCGGATCTCCATTCCGCCCGTCAGGATCGCAAAGATGAACAGAGCCAAGAAACCCACCAGGAAATCGCGCCCGAAAAGGAACCTCTGCGCCAAGGCGTGCTACCTGCGCTGCCCCCCCAGCAAGGCCCGCATCCGGGCCAGGACCCTGTCGGGCCTCTCGGTCGCACGCGCCCAGGCCCTGCTCGCCTGCTCGCCGGCCAGCTCCGCGCAGCTGCTCCTGAAGGTGCTCAAGAGCGCCGTCGCCAACGCCGTGAACGGCACCGCCGGCTACAACCCGGACGGGCTCTCCGTCGAGACCGTCGAGGTAGGCAAGGCCTCCGTCATCAAGCGGCACCACCCCGTCTCCCACGGGGCGGCCAAGCCGATCCTCAAGCGCTCCTGCCACATCGAGGTCAGGCTCCGGTACGATGATCCCGCGGCCGATGTCCTCGAGGACGGCCCCGGTGCCGCGCGCAGGCGCCGGAAGGCGATAGAGGAAGCGCAGGACGCCGCCCGCGCCGCCTCCGCCTAGCTCCACCCCACTGTCCCGGGCGGCTGACGCCCGGCCTCGCCACCCTCGGGAGGGCATCTTGGGCCAGAAAACTCACCCCCTGGGCTTCCGCCTGGGGGTCATCAAGACCTGGAGCTCGCGCTGGTACGCGGGCCGGGACTACGGCCTCTTCGTCCTGGAGGATCGCAAGATCCGGGACTACGTGAAGAAGCGGCTGGAGGCGGCATCCGTCTCCAACGTGGAGATCGAGCGCTTCGCCAACAAGGTCAAGCTCACCATCTTCACCGCGAGGCCCGGCATCGTCATCGGCCGCAAGGGGGCCGAGATCGAGGTCCTGCGCAAGGATCTCGAGAGGCTCGCCGAAAGGCTCGCCAAGGGCCGCGGTGCCCAGCTCCAGGAGGGCTCCGCCACGGCCGCCTCCCGCCGCCGGGAGATAATGATCGACATCAAGGAGGTCCGGAAGCCCGAGATCTGCGCCCAGCTGGTGGCCGAGAACGTCGCCCAGCAGCTCCAGCGCCGCGTGGCCTTCCGCCGGGCCATGAAGAAGTGCATGTCGCTGGCCCTCAAGTTCGGCGCCCAGGGCATCAAGATCCACTGCGCGGGCCGCCTGGGCGGGGCCGAGATGGCCCGCCGGGAGTGGTACCGGGAGGGGCGGGTCCCGCTCCACACCCTGCGCGCCGATGTGGACTACGGCTTCGCGGAGGCCAAGACCACCTACGGCATCATCGGCGTGAAGGTGCACATCTTCAAGGGCGAGATCATGCAGTCGGAGGGCCGCCCCGAGTAGCGGCCCCCGCCCGGGGGACGGCCCCGGGCGGCGCCGCCCCCCGCGGCCACCGTACACAGCAGGTAGCGGAAAATGCTTTCCCCAAAAAGAACCAAGCACAGGAAACAGCAGAAGGGCCGCCGAGGCGGCCAGGCCAAGGGCGGCTTCAGCCTGGATTTCGGCCGCTTCGGGCTCATGTCGCTGGGGCGCGGGTTCATGTCCGCCCAGCAGATCGAGGCCGGCCGCGTGGCCATCAACAGGCACGTCAAGCGCGGGGGCCAGCTGTGGGTGCGCGTCTTCCCGGACAAGCCAGTCTGCAAGAAGCCCGCCGAGACCCGCATGGGCAAGGGCAAGGGCACCCCCGAGGGCTGGGTGGCCGTGGTTAAGCCAGGCAGGCTCCTCTTCGAGATGGACGGCGTCCCCGAGGAGACCGCCAGGGAGGCGATGCGCCTCTGCGCCAACAAGCTCCCGTTCGGGTGCCGCTTCGTCGTGAGGGGGGAGATACAGTGAAGAAGACAGAGTTCCTCGCGGAGCTCCGGAGGCTGACGCCGCAGGAGCTGCTCGCCCGCCGCGACGCCCTGGAGAAGGACGCGCTCTCCCTGCGGCTGCAGACCGGCGGGGCGGTCCTCAAGAACGTCCGCGCCATCAGGGAGACGCGCCGGAACATCGCGCGGCTCAATACCGTCCTGAGAGAGAAGTCCGCGGCAGCGGCCGGGGGGGAGGGGTGACAAACGTGGAAGCCGAGGAAAGACGCCCGAACCAGACCCTCACGGGGGTGGTGGTCTCCGACAAGATGGACAAGACCGTGGTGGTCCTCGTGAACCGCCTGGTCAAGCACCCCGTTTACAAGAAGTACATCCGCCGCCGGGCCAAGTTCATGGCCCACGACGAGAGGAACGTCGCCCGCCTGGGCGACACCGTGGAGATAATCCAGTCGCGCCCCCTTTCCAGGCTGAAGCGCTGGAGGCTCATCAAGGTCATCGCGACCCAGGCCTAGGAGGCCCCCCGGGGGGCCGTCGGAGACTCACATCATGATACAGCCGGAAACCAGACTCAGCGTGGCCGACAACTCCGGGGCCAAGGAGGTGTCCTGCATCAAGGTCCTGGGCGGCTCGAAAAGGCGCTACGCCTCCCTGGGGGACATCATAGTCGTCTCGATCAAGGAGGCCATCCCCGGCTCCAAGGTCAAGAAGGGGGATGTCGCGAAAGCCGTCATCGTCCGCACCGTCAAGGAGGTGGGGCGGGTGGACGGATCGTACATCAGGTTCGATGACAACTCGGCGGTCCTGATCAACAAGGATCGCGAGCCCGTCGGGACCCGCATCTTCGGGCCGGTCGCCCGCGAGCTCCGCGCGCGCCGCTTCACGAAGATAGTATCCCTCGCCCCCGAGGTCATCTAGGAGGACACTATGGCGCTCAACTCCAGGGCCGCGAGGCTCAAGTCCAAGCGGGAGGCCGTGCTAGGGAAGCGCGTGCCCTGCCCCTACCGGGAGGGCGACGTGGTCTTCATCCTCTCCGGCCACGACCGGGGCAAGACCGGCCCCTTCCAGAGATACGACCGCAAGAAGAACCTGGTCTTCATCGAGGGGCGCAAGCTGATCGAGCGGTACGTGAAGGCGCGTCCCGACATCCAGCGCGAGGCCGGCCGCTACAAGCTGGAGACCGGCGTGCACGTCTCCAGCACCGCCTGGTACTGCCACGAGTGCAGCCGGCCCAGCGCCCTGCGCCGCCGGGTCACCAAGGCCCCCGAGGATCCGTCGGCCCGCGCGGACGTGACCTGGGTCTGCCGCCGCTGCGGCGCCGAGAGGCCCTCCCCCAAGAGGAAGTAGCCGCCAGCCGTGCGGCCGCCCGCCGCCCCACAGCCTCTCCAGCTTTCGCCCCCCCGGCGCCGCCGGGGGGCTCCGTCCGCCGCCCCGCCGGCGGGCGGCCGCCATTGAGGAAGAAGATGCCACGCCTCCAGGACTTCTACCGCGAGACCGTCGTGCCGAAGCTCACCAAGGAGTTCGACTACAAGAACGTGAACCAGGTGCCCAGGCTGGTCAAGGTCACGCTCAACATGGGCCTCGGCAAGGAGGTCAAGGACTCCCCCAAGATCCTCGACTCCGCCCAGGCGGAGCTCACCGCCATGACCGGCCAGAAGGCCGTCATCACGCGCGCGAGGCGCAACATCGCGGCCTTCAAGCTCCGCGAGGGCATGGCCATCGGGGTCACCGTGACCCTGCGGCGATCCCGGATGCACTACTTCCTGGACAAGCTCCTGAACGTCGTGCTCCCCCGCGTGCGCGACTTCCGGGGCGTCAGCCCCAAGGCCTTCGACGGCCGCGGCAACTACACCCTGGGCCTGCGCGAGCACATCATCTTCCCCGAGATCGACTACGACAAGATAGACAAGGTGAAGGGCCTCAACATCACTATCGTCACGACCGCCAAGACCGACGAGGAGGCGCGCTTCCTCCTGGCCGAGCTAGGCATGCCCTTCCGCAAGGGCGCCGCCCCCCACTGATTCGCCGGGGCCGGGGCCCCGCAGGAGATCCAAGAAGCTATGGCCAAGACCTCCCTGATCGTCAAAGCCGCGCGGAAGGCCAAGTTCTCCTCCCGCGCCTACCACCGCTGCCCGGTGTGCGGACGGCCGCGCGCCTACCTGCGACGCTACAACCTCTGCCGCATCTGCTTCCGCAAGATGGCGCTGGCGGGGGAGATCCCCGGCGTCGTCAAGGCCAGCTGGTGAGGTGAACATATGACCATGACCGACCCCATAGCCGATCTCCTCACCCGGATCCGCAACGCGATCACCGCCAAGCACGACCGGGTGGACGTGCCCGCCTCCCGCCTCAAGGTGGCCATCGTCAGGATCCTGAAGGACGAGGGCTTCATCAAGAACTTCAAGGTGTCCCGCGACAACCGCCAGGGCGTCATCCGCGTCTTCCTCAAGTACACGGAGGGCAACGCGCCGGTGATCAAGGGCCTACAGAGGGTCTCCCGGCCCGGCCGGCGCGTGTACCAGAAGGCCACCGAGATCGTGCCGGTCCTCTCGGGCCTGGGCGTCCTCATAGTCTCCACATCCCGCGGGGTGATGACGGACAAGGAGGCCCGCCGCCACAACCTGGGCGGCGAGTCCATCTGCCAGATCTGGTAGCGTCCCCGCCGGCGGGCGGCGGATCCTCCCCGCCCCGTCCCCACGGAGGCCCCGCCCAGCCGGGTCCCGCCTCAACGCAGCCACGCCCCGGGCCCCCGCGGCCCCCGCGCCCCGACATTCAGGTGTTCCCATGTCCAGAATCGGAAAACTCCCCATAACCCTCCCCAACGGGGTGAAGGTCGCCTGGAGCGACCCCGACATCGAGGTGAAGGGCCCGAAGGGCTCGCTCAGGCGCCGGCTCCACGAGAAGGTTACCGTCGAGTCCGACGGGGGGCTCCTGAGGATCGTCCCGCGGGACGCCGCCGATCCCGCCTCCAAGCCCTTCTGGGGCCTCACCAGGAGCCTTGTCAACAACATGGTGACCGGCGTCTCCGCAGGCTTCACCAAGACGCTCGAGGTCCAGGGCGTGGGGTGGAAGATAGAGGAGGAGGGCCCCCGCGCCCTCCGGCTCTCCCTGGGCTTTTCCCACCCGGTGGTCTTCGCCCTCCCGGAGGGCGTGGACGCCAAGGTGGACAGCAAGGCGGGCAGGGTGGCCCTCTCCGCCGTCGACAACGAGCTCCTGGGCCGCACCTGCGCAGCCGTGCGCGCCTACCGGCCCCCGGAGCCTTACAAGGGCAAGGGCATCAGGTATCTGGGCGAGGTCATCCGCCGCAAGGTGGGCAAGGCCGGCTCCAAGTAGCCCGCCGGGGGCCGCGGCCCCCCCCGCCCCCTGAAGGCCCCTGCCGGGGCGGGAGGGGCTGCCAGGGATCCTCCCGGCGCCCTCCCAGGACAAGGCCCCCCCATCCGCGCGGGCGGGGGGCGAGGCCGAACCCCGGCGGGACGCGAAAGGAAACGCAAGTGAAGAACAGACGCGTTGATATGCGGCTCGCCCGCCAGAAGCGGGTGCGCAAGAAGGTCGTAGGCACCCCGGAGCGCCCCCGCCTGTCGGTGTTCCGCTCGGCGAGGCACATCTACGCCCAGCTCATAGACGACACCACGGGCAGGACGCTCGCCGCCGCCTCCACCCTGACCCCGGCGATCAAGGGGGACCTGACGGGTCTCAAGAAGTCCGAGGCCGCCAGGGCCGTGGGCCGGGCGGTGGCGGAGCAGGCCAAAAGCAGGGGTTACGAGGCCGTGGTCTTCGATCGCAACGGCTTCCTCTACCACGGGCGGGTCAAGTCCCTCTCCGAGGGCGCCCGCGAGGCCGGCCTCAAGTTCTAGCCAAGACCCACGGAAGGTGAACAGAAGTGGCATACAGACCGGAGCCTGAGGACTCGGGCTATATTGAGAAGGTGGTCCACGTCAACCGCGTTGCCAAGGTCGTCAAGGGCGGCCGGCGCTTCTCCTTCTCCGCGATAGTCGTCGTGGGCGACGGCCGCGGCAAGGTGGGCGCGGGTCTCGGCAAGGCCGCCGAGGTGCCCGAGGCCATCCGCAAGGGCACCGAGAAGGCCAAGAAGGCCATGATCCAGGTGGATCTGGCCGGCACCACCGTACCCCACCAGGCCATCGGCCAGCACGGCGCGGGCAGGGTGCTCCTCAAGCCCGCCGCCAAGGGCACCGGCGTCATCGCCGGCGGCTCCGTGCGCGCCGTGGTCGAGGCCGCGGGGGTGAAGGATCTCCTGAGCAAGGTCCTGGGTTCCAACAACCCCCACAACGTGGTCCGCGCTGCCATGGACGCCCTGGGCCAGATGAAGCTCGCCCGCACCGTGGCCAGGGAGCGCGGCGTGCCCCCCGAGCGCCTCCGGGTCTGAGCCCGGGGAGCGCTCCCCGCCGATCCCCCCGGCCAGGGCCCCCGGGCCGCCCGCGGCAGGCCGGCCCGCCCCCTTGCCCCCGCGGCCGCCGGGACGCGGCCCGTGTTTCCGTGCCGCGTCAGCCCGCGCCCGCAGGGCAACCCCGGGCGCCACGTGGATAGCCCCCCAAGGAGCCAACCATGGCAGAGACAGTCAAGAGACTCAGGATAACCCGGAAAAGGTCCCTCATCGGCAGGCTCCCGAGCCACCGGAAGACCGCCCAGGCCCTGGGGCTGAGGAAGACGGGCCAGACGGTGGAGCATGGCGCCACCCCGCAGATTCTTGGCATGATCCGCAAGATTTCGTACCTTCTGAAGGTCGAGGAGATATAAGCGATGCTCACGCTCGACACTCTCGCCCCCGCCAGGGGCAGCCGCAAGGCGCGCAAGCGCGTGGGCCGCGGCGAGTCCTCCGGGCTCGGCAAGACCTCAGGCCGCGGGCACAAGGGCCAGAAGGCGCGTTCCGGCGGCGGCACCCGCACGGGCTTCGAGGGGGGGCAGATGCCCCTCCAGAGGAGGCTCCCCAAGCGGGGCTTCAACAACATCTTCAAGAAGCGCTGGGCCGTCGTGAACCTCGCCTCCTTCAAGGACGTGGAGGCCGGGAGCGTGCTGGACGCCAAGTCGCTCCGCGCGCTGGGGCTGGTGCGCGGCCCGGCCCTGCCGGTGAGGCTCCTGGCCAATGGCGAGATAGACCGCCCCCTGGTCTTCCAGGTGCAGTACGCCACAGGGGCCGCCGTCAGGAAGGTGACCGAGGCCGGCGGCAAGGTGGAGATCACCCCGCTCCCCCGCCGCGAGGCGGAGGCCCCCGCCGAGGCCTAGCCCCCGAGGCGCGCCGCCCCGGACGGCCCCTTGCCCCTGCGGCGGCCCCCGTCCCGGATCCGGGGCCGCCGGGACAGCCACTCCGCCCGCGGTTCCGCCCCTCCCTCTCCGTGCCCCCGCCCGCGGCCCCTGGGCCCCGGGCCTGGCCTTTCCAAACCCGGCGCTTGTCCGGGCTCCCCTGCGGGGGGATAGCTCGCAAAGGACGGACATCTTGCAAGGCGGATTAGAGAAAGGCGGCCAGTCCAAGGATCTGCGCAACCGCCTCCTGTACGTGCTGGCCATCCTGGCGGTGTACCGCGTAGGGGTCCACATCCCCACCCCGGGGGTGGACACGGCGGTCCTGGCGGAGTTCTTCAGCCGGTACCAGGGGACGCTCCTGGGCCTCTTCGACCTCTTCTCCGGCCGGGCGCTGTCGCAGTTCTCCATCTTCGCCATGGGCATCATGCCCTACATCTCGGCCTCCATCATCGTGGAGCTCCTGACCGTCGTCTGGCCCCACCTGGGACGGCTCAAGAAGGAGGGCGGCCAGGCGGGACGGAGGAAGCTCACCCAGTACTCGCGCTACCTGACCGTGGGGCTCTCGCTTTTCCAGGGCTTCATGCTGGCGGTGGGCATAGAGCGCATGCAGATGGCGGGCGCCGAGTCGATCGTGCTCTATCCGGGCATGTCCTTCCGCCTCATGAGCATGATAACCCTCGCCGCGGGAACCTGCTTCATCATGTGGCTGGGCGAGCAGATAACCGAGCGCGGCATCGGCAACGGCATCTCCCTCATCATCTTCGCGGGCATCGTGGAGGGGCTGCCCTCGGCCATCGTCGAGACGGTCCAGGCGGTCTTCCACGGCGACCAGTCGGTCCTGCGCATGGCCTTCCTCGGGGCCGCGATGCTCGTCATCATCGCGGGGGTCGTCTTCTGCGAGAGGGCCCAGCGCCGGATACCGGTCAGCTACTCGCAGCGCATGGTGGGCCGCCGCCTGGTGGGGGCGCGGAGCACCCACCTGCCCCTCAAGCTCAACCCGGCGGGCGTCATCCCCCCCATCTTCGCGAGCTCGCTCATCATGTTCCCGGCCACCATCGGCCAGTTCGTGGACAACGCGACCGTCAAGGGCATGACCGAGTGGCTGAACCGCGGCAACTGGCTCTACAACATCATCTACGTGGCGCTCATCGTCTTCTTCTGCTACTTCTACACCGGCGTCCAGTTCAACCCCGCGGACGTCGCCGAGAACATGCAGAAGAACGGCGGCTTCGTGCCGGGGATCAGGCCCGGGCAGCGCACCGCCGAGTACATCGACCGGGTGCTCACCCGCATCACCCTGTGGGGGGCGCTCTACGTCTCCCTCATCTGCCTGCTCCCCAGCTTCGTGAGCCGCTACTTCAACGTGAACTTCTACTTCGGGGGGACGGCGCTCCTGATCGTCGTGGGCGTGGCCCTCGACACGGTGAGCCAGATCTACTCCTACGTCCTGAACCGGCAGTACGACGGCCTCCTCAAGAAGGGCCTCTCCGGCATGGGCAAGATCCAGCCCCGGAGGCGCGGCTTCTGAACCGGGACACCCCGGCCTGCTGCGGCCCCGGTCGTCCCGGCCCCGTCCGCCTGCGCTCATGCCTCCCTGCAACCCTTTGATAACCTTAGCCAACATTCCTCCGGCCTCCGGGCCTCCCGCCGCCCCTTGACCTGGGTTGCCCCTTCATGCCATAATAACAAGTTGCCCTGCCTGCCGTCCCCTGGCGGGGCGAAGGGAGGATGCGTGATCATCGTCCTCTTGGGCCCTCCGGGCACCGGCAAGGGCACCCAGGCCGCGGCCGTCAGGAACCGCTTCCGGATACCGCACATCTCCACCGGCGACATCTTCCGCAGGAACCTGGCCGAGGGCACCCCCCTGGGTCTCGAGGCCAAGGGCTACATGGAGAAGGGCGAGCTGGTCCCCGACGGGCTCGTGCTGGATCTGGTGGCCGACCGCCTGCGGGGGCCAGACTGCAGGGACGGGTTCCTCCTGGACGGCTTCCCCCGCACCGAGGTCCAGGCCGAGGCGCTGGACAGGCTCCTCTCCGGGGCCGGCAGGTCCATCGACCACGTGGTCCTCCTGGAGGCCCCCGACGAGACGGTGGTGGACAGGCTCGCCGGCCGCCGGGTCTGCAAGTCATGCGGCGCCGTCTGGCACGTCACCCATAACCCCCCGCCCGCCGATCTGGTCTGCCCGGAGTGTTCCGGGGAGATCTACCAGCGGGCGGACGATGCCGCCGAGGCGGTCCTGAACCGTCTCAGGGTCTACGTCCGGCAGACCGGCCCCCTCATCGGCTACTACGACGCGAAGGGCCTCATCCGCCGGGTGGACGGGAGCCGGCCTCCCGCCGAGGTGGTGGAGGCGCTCTTCCGGAGCCTTGCCTGAGAACCCGGTCCGCCCTGCCAGGCGGCCGCCGCTCCGGGGCCCCCTGCGGGCCGGATCCGCCTCCCCGGCCCCGGCCCTTCCGCCCCCCCGCCGCCGGACGGCGTCCGGCGCCCCCAGCGAACGCCCGAACCCGCCCCAGGCCGCGGGGACGGGGAAGCCTTCCGAGGATCGATATCATGAAAGTCCGCTCGTCAGTCAAGAAGATGTGCATGAAATGCAAGATCATCAGGCGTTTCGGCCAGGTCCGCGTCATCTGCTCCAACCCCAAGCACAAGCAGCGCCAGGGCTAGGAACCGGAGCGGTCCCGCCTCGAGGAGGGGAGAATTGCCCAGGATATCAGGCATAGATCTGCCCAGGCAGAAGAGAATAGACATAGCCCTCACGTACATCTACGGGCTGGGCAGGCCCAGCGCCCGCTCCATCCTGGAGAAGGCCGGTGTCGAAGGCTCCATCAAGAGCGACAGCCTCACCGAGGATCAGGTGACACGTATCCGCCGGGTCATCGACTCCGAGTACAAGGTGGAGGGCGACCTCCGGCGCGAGATCCTGACCAACATCAAGAGGCTCATGGACCTGGGCTGCTACCGCGGCCTGCGGCACCGCCGCGGCCTGCCCTGCCGGGGCCAGCGGACCCACACCAATGCCCGCACCCGGAAGGGACCGCGCCGCGCCGTCGTCGGCAAGAAGAAGCCGCCGTCCAAGTGACCCCGGCG
>JAITEZ010000189.1 GCA_031281735.1 Deltaproteobacteria bacterium
CTCGCCTGAAGTTTCACCAGGTTAAAATTCGCTTGAGGTTCGTCCGCCCGGCCGCGGGCCGCCCAGGGCGAGGGCGTCCCCCTGCCGCGCATCCGGCGCGTGATGCCCGAAGCGGGGCCGTCCTCGGCCCTGCGGGGGAAGTACGCGTGTCAAGGGGCTGGCCGGATCTTCGTCTGTCGAAAAGGGACAGGGCAAGGCCAGACAAGAGGATTATGCCGTCGCACCAGCCACCGCTAGCCTGAATTCTAACCCGGTTAAAATTAACTTCAGGTTCGCGCGAACGGCCAGCCGGGGATGGCCGCCCGCGGGCCGATCCCGCCGTCCCCCCGCCGCGCTTCGGGGGGGGCGCTTCGGCGGCCCCGTCAGTCGGGCCGCCGCGCGCCCGGTCATGCTGAAACCGCTGATTGCCGCCTCCGGGGCGGCTCAGGCACGCTCCGAGGAGCGCGCGGGACTGCCCGCGTTCCGGGTTGTCCGTCAGGACTGACCGCAGGTACGGCTTCGGCGCCGGGAGCCTGCCGGCGTCCTTCCCGGACGGTTGCCAGGCCCTTATTGGGGGACGCCCGCGCGCCGCCCCGGCCTCACGGCCGTCCTGATCGGCAGAGTAATCCCCGCTTGGCAGTCCTTTCGCCGCGCGCGGGCGGGGCTCGACATCCGTTTCGCCTGGCGCAACCGGTCGACTGGATTGTCCCTTCGGGCCGGGCCTGCGGGCTGCCCCGGGTTTCCTGGCGGATCCGGGGCGGTTGCATGCGGTTCCCTGGGAGTCTCTCGCCTGCCTTCCCGCCGCTGGTACCGCGCCGGCCTTTCCGGACGCCGCAATCCTCGGCTTTCGTCCGCGACCGGCCGTCCATCCGGCCCGCGCCGCTCTCCCGGCGTCTCGTCCCCTTATGCCCCGCCGTACTCCCGGCCCTTGGACTCCGGGAAGGAAGCGTCGGCCGGTCCTGGCATGTCGTGTGCCGCCACGGATGCAGTGACTGGTGTCCGAGTCGCCTGTCGGCCTGGGGCGGGTTTCCCCTTCCTGCCGCTCTCTCCCCCGGACGGGCTTTACGGGTGACCGGGCGTGACTTCCCCAGGTTATGCTTCAGGCTGGCGTGAGAACTGTCAGGGTCAGTATCCGGAGATATTATTTTATTTATTCTATATATTTATTCTAATACTTATATATTTATAAACTTATAATATCTATATAATATTGATCATATGGTAAATGCTCTTTCAACCCTGAGTCGGCAGGGACAGAGGGTTCCCCTACTCCAGATGGCGGGAGGCGGCGGATGGCAGTCCACGGCGGTTGATTGGCGGGTTCAGAAACGCAGGGCATGGGGCATTATGAGCGTGGGAGCGCCAGGGTTCCGCCCGCTATGCCGCCCCCCCTGGCCGGCCGACCTCTCCTGGAGGAACGCGCGGTCCGGAACGATTGATGAATCCCTGCGGGTTCTGGGGAGGATTGGAGACTTGCCGTCCAGCCTGCGGCTGCGGCGGCTGTAGCGTCCCCGCGGGCCTCCGCGGTTCCCGGGGCGGGCCGCCGCAAGGGGGGCGGCTCTGCGGCGCGAAGGGGCGTTCTCCTGCGTGACCGCCGGGGCTCAGGAGGGATGAGGGGCAAGGCCCCGCCGGCGGGTCAGGGGGCGGCTGTGTCGACCTGCGCCCGGGGCGGAGGACGTCCGTGATTCGCCTGCCGTCCGGAACCCGGGCCTTAGTTCGCGCATGGGGCTGCGGCCGTGTCCCGGAAACCGCCACATGTCTGCCTCGCCAGACCCGGCTGGGGAGGGCGGGAAGGGGTGGCCGCCGGGGCATGACTCCGTCTATCTGATGATTCCGTCTATCTGAAGAGGGGGGTGCCGGCCATCCGTCCGCAGGTGCCCCCGGACGGCGGGTCTTCCGGGGGGAGACGGGCCCCCGGCCGCCGGGTGCGGCCTGTCCCCTTTCGGGAGGGGCGCTTTCTCCCTCCGCGGGCCAGGCCAGGATCCGCGGGCTGGATGCCCGTGCGGCGTCCGGTGACGGCGCTGGCACCGCCCGGCCGGCACCGGATCCGGCTGCGTCGCTGACGCCTGGCGGGCGGGGTCCGCCGGCTGCCCTCAGGAGGGGCTCTTCCCAGGGGGGGGTTGCTTCCTTCCGGGCGAGGGGACTGGATACCTCCCCGTCTCCGCCTCAACCGCCGGATCCCCCGGCTGCGGGGGGGCCGCAAGTGCCTGACGCGCCTTGCCTTAAGCTCCCCGGGACGCTATAATGCTGGCGGTTCATAAATGGGGCTGCTGGCCCCTGTAACGGTCACGTGCTAACCCCGTCAGATCCGGAAGGAAGCAGCGGTCCGCTTAGTGCCCGTGGCAGGCCAATCCGGCAGTCCCATTTATGAACCATCTCTTTCCCCGGCTCATCCTCGCCCGTTGCCTTTCTCTCTCCCGTTTCCCCCCTTCCGTCCGCCTTCTTCATGTCCCTTCATCCGAGGGCTTCCCCCCGTTCCCCTCCCGCCCGCCATCTCCATGTCCAGTCACCTGCGGGCCTCGCCCTCGCCAGTCCCGGCCTCTAGCCTCCCTCCGCTCCGGCGCCGGGACGGGGATTATCCTCGCCTGCGGCCCGCTATCCCCGGCCGGATCCGCGGCCGGGGGGCCCCGGCCCCCTGTCAGGCTTTTCGCCGTCCTCTCCTCCCTGGCCCTTCCTGAGGCGTTCCCCGTCCGTTCCGCAGTCCACTGCCCCGCCCTTGCGGCATCCGGCCGCACCCCCAGCCATCTCGCGCTGAACGGGGCGGGGCCCGGCTTTCCGCTCGGGGACTGACGCGGGGAGCCGGGCCGCGGCGCTGATGGCTCGGGTGCGGAGGCGGCAGGGGGAGGTGCGGCGTTTCCGGGTGAGGGGACGCCACTCCGTTTACGCTTCGCCGGTCCGTCGGCGGCACGTCAGCCCGCCCTACGCGGCCAGTCCCCCCCGAGCTGCGGACGCGGCGGGGGATGCCCGCGGGGGCGCCGTCTCCGGCCTGGTCGCGGCCGGCGCGGACGCGAGAGCGTCCTCGCCTGCTGGGCCTCCGCTTCGCCCGTCCGGGACGTTCCGCACGCGCCCTGTGTTTTCCTGTGCGGGATACGCTCTTTCGCCGTGCCTGCCAGAGATGGCTTCAGTGTCTACCCTCCGCCGTTGCCGCCGATGGCTAAAGGAGTTTTCGATGTAAGGTCATCGCTCCGGCCCGAGCGTGAGGCTTCGGTGTGAATATGACGCTGCTGTCCTCGTGGAACGCCCCGGACGTCGCGCAAGGATCCGGACATCGTGCAACTCCCCGTACATCGAAAATTGCTTAGGACATGCTACGATGATCCTGCACCGCGCAGGCCTAGGGATCCCGCACGGTGCTCCAACGCCGCGCAGGGCCCCGGAACCCGCGTGCCACTTCTGCTCGAGGGCACAGTCGCGGCGTGCGGGGGACGCCTTACGGCTCCCGGGCCGCATTCTGGGCGCGGGGGACGCCTCAAGCGGGCGCCCGTATTCTCCGCGCGGCGGGCATCGGCCGGCGCGGCCGTCCAGGCAGGGCGGAAGGATACGGGAAAAGCCGGATCCCTGCCGGGATCCGGCTTTCCGGTTAATCGCCCCGTCCGCCGCCCGGGGGCGCGGGGGGGCGGCCGGAAGCCGCCTCCCGGTCCGCGGTTGCGGGGCAGGCCGCGGTAGAGGGACAGGTGTCCACCCGCGCCCTGCGGCGTCCCGCGCCCCGCGGAGCTTCCGGACGGCCTCGCGCGCGCCCGGGGGCCGTCCCCCGCCCCTACGCCCAGGCCACGAGGCCCAGCGAGAGGGGGTTCCCTAGCTTCTCCCGGCTGGGCATGATCCTGGCCGTGTAGCCGAAGCGCCCGGTCTTGACGCAGTCCATGGAGCCCTCGTAGACGAAGACGCCGGGCTCGGCCTCCTTGACGGGGCGCAGGGTAACGGTCTCGCGGTCCGTGAAGTCCCCCTGGTGGTCCATGGAGCCGTAGTAGGCCTCGACCGTGACGTCGTCCGGGACGAGGGCCCCGAGCCTCACGACGGCGGTTAGGAGAAGCTTCTCGCCCACGAGCTTGTCCTGGCCGGAGGCGTCGCTCCTGAGTTGCTGGACGGCGACGTCGTTCCAGGAGGTGCGCAGGCGGTTGGTCCAGGCGGCCTGCTCCGTGGCGGCGAGGTAGCCCTGCGCCGAGAGGGCGTGCCAGCGCTCGGAGCTCCGGGTGTAGAAGCGGTCGTAGTACTCCTTGACCATGCGGTGGGAGCTGAAGCGCGGCATGAGGTCGCGGATGCTGTTGCGCATCATCTCGCACCAGGCGACGGGGATGCCGTCCGCCGTGCGGGCGTAGAACTTGGGGACCACCTGGTGCTCCAGCAGGTTGTAGAGGGCCTGGCTCTCGGTCAGGTCCTGCAGGGCCTGGTCGGGCTCCTCCTCGCCGCTGCCGATGGCCCAGCCGTAGTCCGGGCCGTAGCCCTCGTCCCACCAGCCGTCCAGGACCGAGAGGTTCAGGACCCCGTTGGCGAGGGCCTTCATGCCGCTCGTGCCGCAGGCCTCGAGGGGCCTGCGGGGGTTGTTGAGCCACACGTCGCAGCCCGCGGTCAGGAGCGAGGCCAGGTGGATGTTGTAGTTCTCCAGGAACACGATGCGGTTGTGGAAGCGCTCCTCGCGGGAGAAGTGGATGATGCTCTTGACGAAGGCCTTGCCGTCGTTGTCGGCGGGGTGGGCCTTGCCGCTGATGATGATCTGGACGGGCCGGTCGGGGTTGTTCAGTATCCTGGCCAGCCTGTCCGGGTCGGAGAAGAGCAGGGTCGCCCTCTTGTAGGTGGCGAAGCGCCGGGCGAAGCCGATGGTGAGGGTGTCCGGCGAGAGTATCTCCATGGCCCCCTGGACCAGATCCGCGGGCGCCCCCTGGCGCTTGAGCTGCTTCATGAAGGCGCGGCGGCAGAAGGCCACGAGCCTCTCGCGGCAGTGGCAGTGGGCCCGCCAGAGCTCGGAGAGGGGGATCTGGTTCACGTGCTGCCAGATGTGGAAGGGATCCGGATCCTCCTTCCAGTCCTGGCCGAGGTACCGCCCGTAGAGCCGGGCTATCTCCCGCGAGGCCCAGGTCGACACGTGGATTCCGTTGGTCACGTAGTCGATGGGGGTGTCCTCCACGGGGGTGCGGGGCCAGATGCCCTGCCACATGCGGCGGCTGACGAGCCCGTGGAGCCGGGAGACCCCGTTGGCGTGGGCGGAGAGCCTGAGCGAGAGGGGGGTGACCCCGAAGGGCTCCCTGTCGTCGCGGGGGTTCACCCTCCCGAAGCCCAGGAGCACCGGCCAGCTGATGCCGAGCTCCTTGGCGTACTCCTCGAAGTAGGCCCTGGCCAGGTCCGGGGAGAAGGTGTCGTTGCCGGCCGGGACCGGGGTGTGGGTGGTGAAGACGGTCGAGGCCTGGACCAGCTCCTTTGCCGCGTCGAACGACAGCCCGTGATCCTTGCGGAGGATGTTGATGCGCTCCAGGGCGGAGAAGGCGCTGTGCCCCTCGTTCATGTGGATGATCGTCGGGGTGATGCCCATGGCCTTGAGGGCCCTCAGGCCGCCCACGCCCAGGACGATCTCCTGGCGGATGCGGTTCTCGATGTCCCCCCCGTACAGGGCCGAGGTGGTGCCCCGCAGGTCGGGGGGGTTCTCGTCGAGATCCGTGTCGAGCACGTAGAGGGGGATCCTCCCCGCCATGATGCGCCACACGGCCACCGCGCACTGGCGGTCCCTGAAGCGCACGTAGACCTTCACCTGGCTGCCGTCGCCGCCGAGCACCTGGGTGACCGGCATGGCGTCGTACTCGTTGGGTACGTAGTTCTCCATCTGCCAGCCGTCGTTGTTGAGGTACTGCTGGAAGTACCCGGTCTGGTAGAGGAGCCCCACGCCCACCAGGGGGAGGTTCAGGTCCGAGGCGCTCTTGAGGTGGTCGCCCGCGAGGATGCCCAGGCCCCCCGAGTAGATGGGCAGGCAGGTGGTGAGGCCGAACTCGGCGGAGAAGTAGGCGATGCAGGTGCCGAGCCCGTCCTTGCGGGGGGGGGCGTTCATGTACAGGTCGAAGTGGTGGGCCGCCTCCTCCAGCTCCGAGACGAAGCCCGTGTCCTCCGCCAGCTCGTCCAGGCGCTTCTGCTCCACGCGGCTCATGAGGCGGACCGGGTTGTGGTTGGTCTCCGACCAGAGCTTGGGGTCCACGCGCTGGAAGATGTCCCGGATCTCCGGGTTCCAGCTGAACATGACGTTGAAGGCCATCTTCCGCAGCGGGAGCAGGCGCTCCGGGAACCTGGGGACGACCTTGAATTCCTGTTTGGCTTTCATGAAAAGACCTGTCTCCTGTCCGGAAGGCTTCCGGGCGCCGGTGCGCGAAGGGCCGCGTGGTGTGCTGGACGGGGGGGGAGGGGATAAGGGCGGGAGGGGGAGGGAGCCTAAAGATAACAGCCGCGGTAAGGCCAGTCAAGGAACGGGGCGGGCGCCGTCGCCGGCGCCCGGGGGATGTAAAAAAACTATGAGAGGCGCCCCCGGCCCGGCCCGGCAGCCGGGCGGGCCGCGGCGCGGGACGGCCCGCCCCGGGAGCCTTCTCACCTCATCTGCCCCGGCAGGGCCCTGCGGACCACGGCACGGTAGTCGAAGTGGATCCGGAAGGTCATCTGCTCGAGCCCCGCCATGGTCTCCGGGAAGGGATCGTAGGGGGCGGCGGCCTTCAGGGCCTCCATGGCGGCATGATCCAGGGTCGTGCTCCCGGAACTCTCCTCCACCATGATGATGAGGATGGTCCCGTCCGGCGCCAGGGTCATGGAGGCGGTGAAGCGCCCCGGCTGGAAGTTGGCGCGGGCCTCGGGCGGGAGGATCCAGTGCATGTTCACCTTGGCCCGGACGGAGGCGTCGTAGGACTTGACCGCCGGGGCGGTGCGCTCGAGCCGGATCGGGGAGTCCGGGGCGGGGCCGGCGCCCTCCCCGGCGCCCGGCGCCCCCTCCTGGAGAAGGGGCGTGTCGCGGCTCAGGGGGAAGTCTATCCCGGCCCGGGCCATGGCACCCCGGTCCGGGATCCCCGGGGGCGCCTGGACGGCGTCCGGAGGGCTCTCCGGGGTCTCGGGGGGCGGGATCCGCATCCCGGCGCCCGGCGCCCCGGCGGGAGGCGCCGCCGGGGAGAGGGCGTCCGGGGCCGGGGGGTCCGGGCCGGCGGTCTCGCCCGCCTCGGGGGACGAGAGCTCGAGGGTTATCTCGAGGGGGGTGCCCAGCATCTCCTCCGTGACGGGGGGCGGCGACATGAGATCCGGCCCCAGCCGCTCCCAGAGGAGGAAGAAGCCCAGGTGGATCCAGGCCGCCGCCGCCAGGAAGAGGGCGAGACGCAGGCGGCCGGGGCCCCAGGCCGGCGCCGAGCGGGTCTCGGTCCGCGCGAGCACGGCCTAGTTCCCCTCCCCGGAGGGGAGCGGGCCCCTGGGGGCCACCCAGTACTCGTCCTTCCTCTCGAACCACCAGGCGCCGGGGTCGCGGGACTCGGCGGCGGCGCAGAGCTCGCGGCCCTCGTCCGTCCGGAAGCGCTTCCTCGCGAAGGCTATCCATTCTGCCGCCTGGTGGCATCCGTCGGCGGCGAGCCGCGCGAGCTCGCAGACCATGTCCAGCTGATCCGCGTCGTGGGCGAGCCTGGCCTCCAGCGTCTCGCAGGCCTTCCACTCGCCGTAGAGGGACTCGAGCTCCGGGGCGAAGGGGAGGGCCTTCACCGCGTCGGCGTGGGCCCGGTCCTCGTAGGAGGCCACGTAGCGCTTGTTCATGTAGTTGTGGTCGCCCGTCCTGGCCTCGGGCAGGTCGTGGAAGAGGGCGAGCAGGAGGAGCCTCTCCATGTCCGGGGCGCGGCCGCGTCCCCGGGCCCGGCTGGCGAGGGCGTAGGAGATGAACACCACCCCGTAGCTGTGCTCCGCCACGGACTCGCGCCCGCGCCCCAGGAACTGCCAGCCGGTGCGCGGGGTCCTCTTGAGCATCAGCCCCTCGTAGAGGAAATCGGCCAGCCTCTCGTCTGCGGTTCTGTCCATCGGCTCACCTTTCCGGCGGGACGCGGCCCCGCGGCGGGGGAGGGCCCGGCGGATCCCCGGGCCGGCGCGGGGCCAGGGCGTGTCCCGGGGGCCCTGCTGGGCGGTAGCGGGAAGAGGGGCCCCCGTGCGGCGGCAGGTGGTTCCCCGGCGGCGGCCGGGGGCCGCCCCCTGGCGGGCTGCGGCCGCGAGGGGCCCCGCGCGGTGGCCGGGGGGGTCCCCGCGCGGGGGCGGAGGGATCCGGCGCGGCGGGACGGCTCGCGGGCGCCCCGCCGGGTGCGGGCCCTGCGGGGTGCCGTCACCGGCTCCCCCTCCGGAGGCCGCCCTCCTTGAGGCCGCCCCGGAGGCCGTAGCCCGCGAGCGCCTTCTTGAGGAATGCCCCGGTGAAG
>JAITEZ010000202.1 GCA_031281735.1 Deltaproteobacteria bacterium
AGGTCGTCGTCTGGACGCCCTTCCGCTCCAAAGGCAACCCCTTCCGGCTCCCCAAGCTCCCGAACCTGCAGGCCCTCATGGACGACGAGGAGGATCTCGATCTGGGCCTGGAGACGGCAACCCTCGCCGCGCTGAGGCTCCTCGACATCGCCAGGAAGCCCAGGACCGCCGAGACGCACGTCCTCAAGAGCGCCTTCCGCGCGATTCTCAAAGCGGGCGATGCCCCGAGCCCCGCCCGGCTCCTCCAGGAACTCAAGTCCATGGTCGCCTCCGCGGACAAGGACGAACGGGCGGAGGCCAGAGGCTTCTACCGCGCTGCGGACTTCTTCCTTGAATCCTTCGCCTCCGCCCGCCGCGGCGACCCGCGCTTAGAGGACGACTCCAGCAATGACCTGTCCGAGCTCTTCTCCTCCGGATCAGGCCGCACCCGCGTCTCCGTCATGTCCCTCACCGGCCAGGAGTTGGAGTTCCAGCGGAACTACCTGGAAAGGCTCCTCATGGCGCTCTTCACCCACATCACGGAGGAGAGCCGGTCGGGAGGGGCCGTCAGGGGACTCCTTGTGATCGACGAGGCCAAGGAGTTCGTGCCGTCGGACGGCCGCAGCACCTGCAAGATGATCATCCGCCGCTTCACCTCCATGGCCAGGAAGTACAATTACGGGATCGTCTTGGCCTCGCAGGAGCTCAAGTCCATGGACAGCCGCACCGTCAATAACTGCACGACCAAACTCTTCGGGAAGCAGACGGCCAACGCAGCGGTGAAGGCCGCGGAGGAGATAATGGGGACGGGTAACGATCTGCGGCTGGCCCACCTAGGGACCGGGCAGTTCTACCTCAAGAGCGACTCCGCCCAGGGGCCACGCGGGGAACCGCTCAGGGTGACGGGGTCGCTGTGCCTCACCTGGCACCCCTCCGGCTCGCCGGACAGGGACGAGATCCTCCGCTACGCGGCGGAATCAGCCGGGAAGGCCGCCCGCCGCGGCGATGCCTGAAAGACGGGAAGGGAGACACATGTCCCGCGACCTCAAGCCCATGCAGACGCTCCTCCTGCTGGATCTTCTCTCGCGGGGGGGCGAGGCGACCCTCCAGGACGTCAACGGCAAGTCCGGCTACGACGCGAAAGCGGTGCGGGCGCCCCTGAGGGAGCTCGGCCTCGTGAGAGAGGGAAAAGAGCGGGTGCCGGGCGACAAGGGTCGCCGCCCGAAGACCCTGACGGTGCTCACCCTGACCGACATGGGCTGGGCGCACATCGAGGGGCGTCTGCGCGTCAAGGGCGGGGGCCTGCTCGAACTGCCTCCCGCCAGCAGGAAATGCGCGCCGATCATGGCGAGACTCCTGGGCATACTCGGCTCCAACATGCATGACAGGGACATCGCGATCGGGGAGATCCTATGCCCCAGCCCCGGCCAGAAACCGCCGCCCCGGCCTCACCCGCCAGCCACGCCCACCGCCGACGCCTTCTACCGCATGCTGACGGATCTCCACGCCTCCCGGCAACTCCCCGGCGGCGGCCTGAGGATCGCGGCGATCCGGAAGGCGATGCCGGGCATCACCCGCGAAGAGACGGACAGGCTGCTGCTGGATCTCCAGAGGCAGGAGAGGGTGGTCCTGTACTCCTTCGCCTCCAACGAGCTGATAACTCAGGAGGACAGGGACGCCGCCGTGATAGTGGCGCGCGAGCCACGCCACGTCATGTACCTGAAATGACCGGCCCGGGCGGGGTATCCACCTGCGAGCTCCCGCCGGAATGCCTCCTGCAGGCGGATCTCAAGGGGGCCTTCATCATCGGCGACGTGCTCAAGGCGGCCGATTTCGACGTCCCGGGCATACACGGGGACGCCAAGGCCGGCTTCGCGCGGAGGCTTGCCGCCCTCGCCGGGCCGGGGGGGGCCCGGCCGGGCCCCGCCGTCCCGATAATCGGCGCGGCGGGGGCCGGCAAGACGCACCTCCTGTCTGACTTCTGCCGGAGGACCCTCGGGGGGGGAGGCCTCTTCGTGGCCGCGGATCTCACGGATCTCGCCCGCTTCTGGGATTCCTGCTCCCGGGCGATGACCCTGTCCCTCATGAGCGAGGGGCCCGACGGGCACACGGCCGCCATGCGGCAGGCCCGGACACTCATGGCGTCCGCCGGCTTCGACAGCCTGCCCACCACCTTGGAGGCCTTCTCCGACTGGCTCGGGCCCCTGGACGCCACGAGGCTCCGTATCGTGCTCAGGAACCTCGTGCCCAAGCTGCGTCCGGCGACGAGCGGCCTCGCCCCCTCCTGGGAGGACGCCGCGAGGTGCATCGTGGGCCTGAACTCGGCCGATCCGGAAATCTTCGTGACCGCGCAGCTCTGGCTGTCGGGCGAGGATCCGGGCGCCGACTCGGAGGAGCTCGGCCTTTCCGGGCCCTGCCAGGGGGGGCCGGAGGCGGCCTTCTTCGCCGCGAACTCCCTCATGAGCTTGGGCGGCGGCTTCACCGTACTGGCCTTCGACCAGCTGGACTCGGTCCTGCGCGACTACACGAACGACCCCGGCGGCGCGGGCCCGGGGGGCGCGGGCGGCCGGTCGCGCGCCGCGAAGGAGATCGCGCGGCGGCTCGCGCGGATACGCGAGGTCTCCCGCCGCACCCTCGTGATCGTCACCTGCCTGGGCGACGTCTGGAGCGAGCTTGCGGAAGCCGCCAGGGCGGTGGACACCGGCCTCTTCGCCCCGGCAACGATACTCGGCCCCCTCACGGACATGGAGTTCATGGAGGCCGTGATCGCCGCGCGGATGCGCCCCGTCTTCGCCTGCGCCCCGGCCTTCCGCCCCCCCTATCCCGCCTACCCGTTCCCCAGGGCCTTCTTCGAGTCCGCGGAGGGACTCTACCCCCGCGGGATACTCCGCCTCGCCCACGAGCACGTCGAACTGTGCCTGAAGGAGATGCGAGTCAGAGAGTGGGAACCCGTCCCGTCCCAGAATGATGGCGGGCGGATTGGACCGGACAAACCAACGGGCAGCACTTCCGTTCAGCCTCCGGTTCCCTTCCGTCACATCCAGAACCGTTTCGAGTCCTCACTCGCCAGTTTCGCGGGCGCCGCACCCCCGCCCAAGGACGCGGACGTCCTCTGGCTGGGGGCGCTGGAGGCCTTCGCCGAGTGCTTCGTCGCGGAACGGCGGGGGGGGCTGCCGATAGGCTGCACGCTCACGCTCGCGCCACCCGCGCTGCCGCAGAGGTCGGCACCGCTGATCCACTGCGCCATGGAGATGAAGCTCAGCAAGCGCTCCAGCAGGACGCTCCACCTCTGCATCATCCCCGCGACCAACGCCCTGTCCTTCCAGAGCCGCCTTAAACTCGCACTCAAGATATCCGGCCTCGAGCTACGCCCCCTCCCCGGCGTCCGGGTGACCGCCTTGCGCAGGGAGCCCGTGCCGTCCGGGCCCACGACGAGAACGGTGTACGACCTCTTCCTCAAGAAGGGCGCCGTCATGGCATGGCCGCCCGAGGGCCTGTTCCCCCTCATGCTGGCCCTGAAGGAGGTCGCCGAAAGCCACCCGGACAAGTGGGAGGAGTGGGCCGCCAAGACGGTACCCGTCTCCGGGTCGGGGTATCTCGCGGCGGAGCTGAAATGGCTCCTGGAGGGCTGACAGCGGGGCCCATGCTCCGCCCGTGAAGCGCCCCGCCCTTCCGGGCGATGGTGCCGCCCGGCATCACGCCGCCCGGGAGGCGGCGACACCGCGCCGCTCCCGCCGGGCAGGCGCCCTGGTTCCCGTCCCGGACGGGCCGGGATGCGCCTGAACCGGCCGGCGGCGGAACCGGCGGG
>JAITEZ010000274.1 GCA_031281735.1 Deltaproteobacteria bacterium
CGTACCCTCCCTTGACAGGCCCGTTTCCGGCCCGCTAGGCCGGGGACGGTGCGGCGCGCGGCGGCCGGGACCGGCCCCGGCCGGCCGCGAGCCGCCTTCCTCCGCGCGGCGCGACGGGCGGCCAGCCGGGACTGCAGACCCGCCTGCCCGCCGCCGATCGGCGCCCCGGCCTTCACCGCCCCGGGGCCTGCGGACGGAGCCCGCCCCGACCAGGTGCTTCCGCCGGATCCGCGCGCCGGACGGCGCGCCGTCTCGGGGATCCCCTTCCGGGCATTTGCCGCCGCCGGGCCAGGACACCTACGCGACATGATCCCCCAGTCAAACCCCTTGGCCGGCTTCCAGGAACGCCCGGAGGCGTTCCTGGAGGCCGCGAGACGGGTCCTCGAGAGCGGATGCTACATCTTCGGCGACGAGGTGTCGGGTTTCGAGGCCGAATTCGCGGCCTTCGTGGGCGCGAGGCACGCGATCGGCTGCGCGTCTGGCACGGATGCCATAGAGCTGATGCTCAGGGGCCTGGGGATCGGTACCGGCGACGCCGTCTTCCTGCCGTCGCTGACGGCTGTGGCCTCGGCCGCGGCGATCGCCAGGGCCGGGGCGACGCCCTGGTTCGCCGACGTCGACCCTACGCGGCTCACGGTCTCGCCGGCCTCCCTGGCAAGCTCGCTGCGCCTCTGCCGCGACACCCGCCCGGATCTCGAGCCCAGGGCCGTGCTCGCCGTCCATCTGTACGGCAGCCCGTGCGACCTCCCCGCCCTCCGGGAGTTCACGGCCTCCAGCGGGCTCGTCCTCCTGGAGGACTGCGCCCAGAGCCACGGGGCCAGGCTCGGGGGCAGGATGACGGGCTCCTTCGGGGAGGCGGCGGCCTTCAGCTTCTACCCCACGAAGAACCTGGGGGCCTTCGGGGACGGGGGGATGGTGGCCACCTCCGACGGCGATCTCGCCGGCCGGCTGCGCCTGCTGCGCCAGTACGGGTGGCGGGAGCGCGACAGGAGCGAGGCGGTCGGGATGAACTCCCGCCTGGATCCCCTGCAGGCCGCCTTCCTGCGGGTGAAGCTACCGCGGCTGGAGGGCGACAACGCCAGACGGGCGGCCCTGGCCGAGGGCTACCGGAGCCTGCTGTCCCGCGAGGCCGGCCGCTTCCCCCTCCTCCTTCCCGAGCTTCCGCCGGGGTGCTCCCCGGTCTATCACCAGTTCGTCGTGCGGACCGCGCGGCGCGACGGGCTCAAGGCCTTCTGCGAGAGCAACGGCGTCGCCACCGCGATACATTATCCCGTGCCGGTCCACCTCCAGCCCGCCTATCGCGGCCGGGAGGCGTTCCCCCGCGAGCCGGGCGGGCTGCGCTTCTCGGAGCAGGCGGCCGGCGAGGTGCTGAGCCTCCCCATGTTCCCGCAGATGACCGCCGGGGCGCTGGAGAAGGTGTGTTCCGTCGTGGCGCGGTGGGTGGACTCCCAATGACCCCGCGTTTCTCCCTGGTGATCCCCCTGTACAAGAACGAGCCCAACGTGGGCGATCTGCTCTCCGCCGTGCGGTCGCTCTCCGCCTCCCGGCCGGACATGGAGGCGGTCTTCGTGGTGGACGGATCCCCAGACGCCACCTGGCAGCTCCTGCGGGACTCCCTCCCCGGCGAGCCCTTCCGCTCCAGGCTCCTGCTCCTCTCCCGCAACTTCGGCTCGTTCTCCGCCATCAGGGCGGGCCTGAAGGCAGCGCAAGGCGACTACATCGCCGTCATGGCGGCGGATCTCCAGGAGCCCCCCGAGCTGGTGGACGGCTTCTTCCGCCGCCTCTCCGCGGACGAGGCGGACGTCACGGTGGGGCGCCGGACCGGCCGCGCCGACTCCTGGGCGCAGCGCCAGCTCTCCGGACTGTACTGGCGGCTGTACCGGCGCTTCGTGGTGCCGGACCTTCCGCCGGGCGGCGTGGACATCTTCGGCTGCACGCGGGAGGTGGCCTCCGAGATCCTGAACATGAAGGAGTCGAACACCTCCCTGGTGGCCCTGCTGTTCTGGGTGGGCTACCGGAGGATGGAGATCCCCTACCGGCGCCTGCCCCGCAGGAAGGGCCGGAGCGCGTGGACCCTCGGGAAGAAGCTCACCTATGTCCTGGACAGCGTGTTCTCCTTCTCCGACCTGCCGCTCCTCCTCCTCCTCTGGCTGGGCGCCGCCAGCATGGCCCTGGTGATAGGGCTCTCCGCGGTGACGCTCGCGGCGAAGGCCATGGGACTCATCGAGGTCAGCGGGTACACGGCCCTCATCCTCACCATCCTCTTCATGTTCTCGTTCCTCATCCTGTCGCAGGGGATCCTGGGGTGCTACCTGTGGCGCTGCTTCGAGAACACCAAGGGGCGCCCCCAGCTGATAGTCCGCAGGGACGAGGCCTTCGCCGGGAGGGCCCCCGGGGACGGCGGGGAGGCGCCATGAAGGGCTTCTTCGTCCACGAGCGGGGGCTGTGCGAGAGCGCGAACGTCGGGCCCGGCACCAGGATCTGGGCCTTCGCCCACGTCCTGCCCGGCGCGGTGCTGGGCGCGGACGACAACATCTGCGACCACGTCTTCATCGAGAACGACGTCGTGCTGGGCGACAGGGTGACCGTGAAGTCCGGCGTGCAGCTCTGGGACGGGGTGCGGGTCGGCGACGACGTCTTCATAGGGCCCAACGCCACGTTCTCGAACGACCGCTTCCCCCGCTCCAAGGTCAGGCCCGAGAGGTTCCTGACCACGCAGATCAGGTCAGGGGCCTCGATCGGCGCCAACGCCACCATACTCCCCGGCATAACCGTCGGCACGGGGGCCATGGTGGGGGCGGGCTCGGTGGTGACCCACGACGTGCCCCCGCAGGCCATAGTCTACGGCAACCCCGCCCGCATCCAGGGGTATTGCGGCGCCGATAGCGGGCCCGGCGCCCCGGCCGCCGTGTCCGCCCGCGACGACGGCTCCGGCGCGGAGCCGCTCGACCTGGGCGGCTGCCGGCTCCTGCCGCTCCCGACGCACGACGACCTGCGCGGCTCCCTCGTGGCGGTGGAGTTCTCCGGCCTGCCGTTCGTCCCCTGCCGCCAGTTCTTCGTGTACGGCGTCTCCGGCGAGAAGGTCCGCGGCGAGCACGCCCACCGCGTCTGCCGCCAGATCCTGATAGCCCTCCACGGCTCGCTGCACGTGATCCTGAACGACTGCAGCAGGGTGCGGGAGATCCGCCTGGACAGCCCGGGCCGGGGGCTCCTGCTCGAGCCCATGG
>JAITEZ010000281.1 GCA_031281735.1 Deltaproteobacteria bacterium
TCTAACCACGGCATAGTTGGGTTGCATCATGATGCTTCCATGTAGATCGGAAGTCGCACCTTGGATCAATAACTCCGATTTACTCCCGGTATTGTCCGGGAAACGCAGTGGATGCGACAATTCTGATTATAATTATAAGTTCACTTAGAGAAAGTAGTTATAAAAATAATCTTTTATTTATATATATAATTGAGTAATATTAGTAATAAAATAGAAAAATAATATAATTTACCTAAAGTAGTAAAGTAGAATAAATATAATATAAATATATTTATATAATTAAATAATAGAAAATAAAATATTATATCTATAAATATAAAAATTTTAATATATATAATATATTAGGTGCTAGCATATGAACTATATAGAATATATGTTATATATTCTACTCTTTAACTATTATACAATATTAGTGTATTATAAGTATATATATTAAAAAATAATATATATTTATGATATTATAATAAAAAAGAAAGGTTAAAAATAGTTAATAATATTTATAAAGTATTCACCATAAAAAGCCCCGAAGCAATTATGAAAAAAGAATCCATGCGTGGTTAGAAAGTCACCCGAGAACTGCAGTTCGTAGATATTTACAGCTTCTTCTTGTTTGACAGCGATTGAGCGGTTATACTTTCAAAACAAGGCGACGGACGGGCGGACGAAGTTCCCCTCCGGCCCGGACAGCCCCCTTCCCACCGGCATCTCTGATCCTCAACCCGCTCGACGCGATGCCTAGCACTGGCGAGTGTGTGAATGTGAATCCGCCGCCCCGCGCGGGGGGGCCACGGAAACTGCCAGTCAGCGGCTCCTCCTTGCCCGTCACTCTTTACCGACACATGCCATGACCGCATATTGACCGAAACCTGCGCAGAGAGAGGCCGGTCGTGCCCCGGCCTTCCCCCGGCTACGCGGGCCTCCCCGCGTCTCGACCGCCAGACCCCCGCGCCGCGCCTGCGTTGGCATACCGCCTGCGCCGGGATCGCGGGGAAGCCCAGCCGACACGGGCTTCCGACATATGACCATCACCCCTGAAGAATTAAAGAGACTGGCGCTTGACCCGTTGCCGGGCGACTCCCCTGCCGGCCGCGACGTGCGGCTGGAGGAGGACTTCGTGGCCCTCCAGGCCGAGATAGATCGCCTGAGTTCAATGTCCGGGGCGACGGGCGGGGTGAACTGGCCTCTGGCGCAGTCGCTAGCGTACAAGATCCTCAGGGAGTCCTCCAAGGACATCCTGGCTGCGGTCTACATGGCCGTGGCCATCGGGGAGAACGAGGGGCCGGCGTCCCTGGGAGCGCAGGCGGGGTTCCTCGCGGACTTCGTGGAGGCCTGGTGGCAAACCCTCCTCCCGCCCCTCAAGCGCCTCCGGGCGAGGGTCAACGCCATCGAGTGGTGGCGGGACAGAACCATCCAGCTCATCCAGAAATACCAGGGGGAACCGGTAGCCCAGGAGGCGCTGGATTCCGCCCGCGAGGCCCTTGCCCGCCTGGACGGTGTCCTGGGTGCCGCCAACGAGAACCTGCCCTCGATCCGGGAGGTGACGAAGAACCTCGCCGCCGTTCCTGTCGCCGCGGCGCCCCCTCCCCCCCCCACCCCCCCCACCTCCCCCGCCGCCCGCACCGACCGCCGCGCCTGAAGCCGCCGCCCCTCCCGCCGGGGCACCGCAGGGCGGGGGTGCCTCCCCCGCGCAGACAGCCGCCCCCTCCCCCGAGCAGGCAGCCGCCTCCCCGGCCCCGCCTCCCGCCGCCCAGCCCGGCGAGGGCCCCGACAGCCAGGGCGCCCAGGTCGCCCTCAAGGCCGTTCTGGACTCTGCGGACAGCTTCCTCTCCTACTGCGCGGGGCGCTACGACCTCCCGCGCTACTGGACGCTTTCGCGGCTCAGGGTCTGGCTCCCGGTGTCGGCCGCGCCACCGGCAGAGAACGGCAGGACGATGCTCCCCCCGCCGCCGCCCGAGGCCATGGCCACCATCAGGAGCCTGATCGATGGCGGGAGGTTCCGGGAGGCGCTGGCGGAGGCAGAGGATCGGGTGCCCGTCTACGTCTTCTGGCTGGACATCCAGCACGCCTCCGCCCAGGCCCTGGCGGGGCTGGGGCTGAAGGAGTGTGCCGGAGCGCTGCTCGCCGCGGTGGGATCCCTGCTGGCCGAGGTTCCCGTGATAGCTGATCTCGCCTTCGACGACGGGACGCCCTTCGCCTCCGGCGAAACGAGGGACTGGCTCGCCGCGCGGGAGGGCGGTGGAGGGAGGGGCGAGGCCGAGACCGCCCTTTACGACCGCTATCTGGAGGGGGACGCCGCCAAGTCCCTCTCGGAACTGGGTGCGCCCGCCTCGCGGCCCCGCACGGGCCGCGAGAGGCTTCTCGCCAGGTCCGCCGAGATGCGGCTCTACCAGAGGTCGGGCCGCCCCGCCGAGGCGGCGGTCCTCGCCCGCCGGGCGGTGGTCGAGGTGGAGCGGCTAGAGCTGACCTCTTACGATCCGGAGGCGGCGGGCAGGGCCATGTCCGCCGCGGCCTTCGTGCTCAGGGGCGCGGGGCCGGGCTTCCGCCCCGACTATTTCAAGGCCCTGGGGCTCCTGGCCGAGTGCGGGCCGCGGGCGGTTTCCGATCTGCCTCCGGGGGATCTGGAGTAGGTGCCGGCGGGATCTGCGGGCCGCCGGGCTACGGCTGGGGCCCTCCCGATGCCGGAGGGCGGAGACGGCTCCCTCTGACGGAGGGCGGGTTGATTACGGCGGGCAGGAAAGCCAGGCGTGCGGGAATTCCAGACGGGCAGAAAGGCTAAGGGATGAATACACGTAAATTCACGCAGAGCCCGCTATTGGTGTCCTGCCAGACGGTGCGCTTCGGGGGGCGGCCCTACCTGGCGGTGACGGCCTTCCTGGGCTTCAACCTGGACGGGGTGCCGGGTGCGCTCTCGCCTGCGGACTCCTTTGGGGCCTCCGCCAAGGCGCTGGAGGAACTGGCCGACCAGGGCGTGGTGTTCGACCTGGGTCTCCCCAAGATCCGCGGCGAGTTCCTGGCCGCCGGCTCGGCCTTCCCCCCGCCGGGCGCGATCCTGGCCGGGTCGGCCGCGGCGGGGATCTCGGTGGGCCCGCTCGCGCGGGAGTTCCTGGCCGTGGGAGAGGCACCGCTCCTGGGCATTGCGCCGGGCGATCCCGCCCCCTACCTGTCGCTCCCCCTCGACTGGCGGCGCACCGCTGCGGGGCCCTTCAACCCCCACGGGCAGGTGCAGGGGGCCTCCCGCACAGCCTACGGGGCGGTGCTGGGCTACCCGCAGGTGACCGACCGCCGTGAGGGGGGGGGGGCCCTGGCCGCCGCCTGGCCGCCCCCCGCCTCGCCCCTGCCCGAGCCGTTCGGGAAGCGCCAGGCCGCCTCCGGCACCTACGGCCGCGACTGGCTCCTGGATTCCTGGCCGGGTTTCCCGGCGGACTTCGAGCTGGACGCGCTCTCCCTGGCCCAGCCCGCCCAGAGGTTGCCCGAGGGGGCCTTCCGCGGGGACGAGGCCGTCCTGGTGCGCGGCATGCATCCCCAGCGAGCGGAGCTCAGGGGCAGGCTCCCAGGGCTCGCCGCCCGGGTCGTGGTGGCGAGGATCCCGCCGGGAGCCGAGGCCCCGGACCCGCCCGCGATTCCCGCCGGCGCGGACTCCGGCCCCCTCCCCGACCAGGCCCCGCCCGGCTTCCTCCTTTACGCTGAGCCGAGGCTCGGGCTGGACACGGTGTGGCTGTTCCCCTTCTACGGGGCGGGAATCCTCATCTGGCACGGCACGCTGGAGACGGCTGACGCCCTGGGCCAGGACGTCTGGGGCCTCGCGGGCGCGGTCGCCCCGCTGGGCACCCCGGCCGAGCGCCCGCAGGATTTCTTCGCCCGGGGCGTGGAAGGCTTCCCGCCGCTCCCCGAGGTGCTCCCCTTCGCGGTGACCCCGCCGCCTCCGGTGGCGGTGGCCCTGCCGGGGCCCGAGGCCCCGCCGCCGGAGGCCGTGCCGGAGCCGGAGGAGCCTCCCGTTGCGGAGGGGACCCCCGCCGCGGAGGGGATCCCCGCCCCGCCGCCCCCGCCCCCGGAGGAGGCCCCCGCGCCCCCGGAACTGCCGCCCGTGACCGCGGCGGCGATCGTGGCCGACGTCCGCAAGAGCCTGGAGGCCGACCTCCCCGAGCTCAACAGCATCCTGGCCGAGCAGGGGCTGAGCCCCGTCACCATGGAGGATCTGGACCGGAGCCTCCAGCGCTACGGGGGCGCGTTGAACCAGGGCTTCGCGGAGATGGATAAGTACGAGGCCGCGGAGGCGGCCCTGAAGGCCATGACCCCCGCCGAGAGGGCCGCCGCCGAGAGGGCCTCGATGATAGCCGACCTCACGAAGGGCGGGGTTAGCCCGGGGGAGGCCGCGGACATCGTCGAGGCCCTGGAGCTGCCGGTGCCCGTCAAGGCGGACTTCAGGACCGCGGAGGAGTTCGAGCGGGCACTCTCCTCCTACGGCTCCGAGTGGGCGAGGCTCATCCGCGTCCCCGAGGAGTCGGGGCGCGTCTTCGCCGAGAAGATGAGGACGGTCTCGCTCATGCAGGAGGATCCCCAGGCGGGCATCGAGGCCCTGCTCGGCCAGACCCTCGGCAAGGAGAAGGCGGCATCCCTCATGAAGGAGCTCGTCGCGCCGCCCGTCCCTGCCCTGGACACGCCTGCGGCCGCGATCCAGGATCTCATTCAGGAGGGGGTGTTCTCTAAGGCCGAGGCAGAGGCCCTCATCAAGGGCGTCGCCCACCTGCAGGCCATCCCCGCCGGGTCCGGCATGGCCGAGATCACCCAGGCCCTCTCCGGCTACGGGGAGATCCTGGCCCAGGGCTTCGGGGCCGGGACCTCTGGCTACGTGGGCAAGATGCTCCGGGAGTTCCAGGCCGTGAAGGCGGCCTACTGGCGGGATCCCCTGCTGGGGAAGGCCCTGGACGGCCTCACGGCCAGGTTCCCCGCCCTCAGGGGCGCCCTCCCGGAGCTGAACCGCCTGCGTGCGGAGGCCCCGCAGGCCTTCCCGCGGCTCACCGACGCCGCCCGGGCGGCGGGGATCACGGATCCGGCGCTGCTCGCCGCGATAGACCTGGAGGATCCCTGGACGGGGATCCCGCAGCCCGCGGTGACGGAGCCCGATCCGGAGCCCGAACCGGGGCCCGATCCGGAGCCCGAGCCGGGGCCCGAGCCCGCCGAGGAGCCCCCCGGGGAGCCGGGAACGGTCATCGCCTCCCGTGCCGAGGTCGAGAGGCTGGCGTGGCTCGCCAGGACGGATCCCGCCCGGGCCGGCATCCTCTCGGGGAAGGTCATGATGGGGCTGGTCCTGGCTGGGGCGGATCTCTCCGGGCTCGATCTGTCCGGGGCCAGGCTCACGGGCTCGGATCTCTCGGACGTCAGCTTCGCGGGATCCGATCTCTCCGCCGCCGCCCTGGACGGCTGCCTGGTGGGCGGCGCGGACTTCAGCCGCGCCATTCTCGCCGGGGCGGATCTCTCCCGCGTCTCGGGGGGGGCGTTCGCGGTGGATGGCGCGGATCTGGAGGGGGCCGACTTCACGGGGGCTGATCTCTCGGCGGCCCGGCTCGCGGGAGCGCGCGCGCCACGGGCCGCCTTCGGCGGGGCGCGGCTCCCCTCCGATCTCAAGGGGGCGGATCTCGCGGGGGCGACCTTCTCGCGCTGGAACGGCGAGGGGGCGGATCTGAGCGGCGCGGATCTCGTGGGGGCGACCTTCGCCAACGTGAACCTCGCGGGGGCCCTCTTCGCGGAGGCGAGGCTGGAGCGCTGCTCGTTCGTCACCTGCGATCTCTCCCGCGCCGTCTTCCGCAACGCGGGCGCCGCCGGCGCGTCCTTCCTTCTCCTCACGCGCCTCCCCGAGGCCGACTTCAGCGGCGCGGATCTCTCCGGCGCCACCTTCTCCGTCAGGGAGGCCTCGGGCGCCCGCTTCACCGGAGCCCGAGGCACGGGGGCGAGCTTCACGGGGGCGCGGCTGCGCGGCTCATCCTTCCAGGGGGGGGTCTTCCGCGAGGCGGTGTTCCACGAGGCGGATCTGCGCGGCTCGGACTTCTTCGGCGCGGATCTCATGCGGGCGCGCTTCGGGGGGGCACATCTCGCGGGGGCGGCCTTCCAGGGGGCGAGCCTGTACGCCGCCGACTTCTACCTCTCGCGGCCGGACGGCTCCACGGACTTCAAGGGGGCGGATCTGACCAACACCATCCTGCTTCTGGAAGGCGAGAGCCTGGTGAGGTGACGGGGCGGGGGAGCCCGGCGAGGCGGCGGGGGTCGCCCCGGGAGGGGCCCCGCGCGCCGTCCCGGGACTGACCCCGCGCCCCCACGGGGGGCGCGGGTGACGAGCGGAGGGCGGTATGGAACCCGCGGAAGGTTTGGCGCTCCTGGCCGCGTCGGCGGACGGGGCGGGTAGGATCGAGGGAGGGTCGTTCACGGGGATCGTGCTGGACGGGATCCGGATCTCCGGGTTCACCTTCGCGGGTGGCACGCTCGCGGGGAGCTGCAAGGGGACGGGCTTCAGCGGCTGCGCCTTCGAGGGGGCGCCCCTCGCCGGCGCGGATCTGACCGGGGCGAGCTTCGACGGCTGCCGCTTCCGGGGGGGCGTCTTCTCCGGGGCCACCCTGGACGGCGCCTCCTTCAGCGGGTGCGAGTTCGAGGCGGCGGTCATCCGCGGGTCGTCGCTGAGGAAGGCCACCTTCTTCAGCTGCGCCTTCGCCCCCAGCTGGACGCTCAGCTCGGCCAACCTCGCCTCGGCGGTCTTCATGGACAGCTCGCTCGGGAACCTGACCGCGGCGGAGAGCGTGCTGGACCACTCGGCCGTGCGGGGCTGCTCCCTCGCGTCCCTGGAGCTCACGGCCTGCCGCGGCGCGGGCATGCAGCTGACCGGCCTAGTGATCCCGTCCTTCGCGGCCGAGGGATCCTGGCTCCCCCGAGCCGCCTTCATGAACTCCACGCTGCAGGGGGCAAGGTTCAAGGACTGCGTCCTGGACGGGGCGGCCTTCGCGGGGGCCGACCTCTCGGGAGCCTCCTTCACGGCCGCGGCCGCGCCCAAGGCCTTCTTCGCGGGGGCCGTCCTACGGGGCGCCCACATCGGGGGGCTGTCCGCCCCCTACGGGGACTTCTCCCACGCGGATTTCACGGGTGCCTTCTGCCAGGGGGCGGATCTCTCCGGCGCCAACCTCCACCGGGCCGCGGGCATCAATCCCGCCGCGGCCGGGCTGGAGGCCGAGGGCGTCCGGCTCACCGACCCGGCCCTCGCCAGGGCGGAGGACTTCCAACCCACCGTCAGGTGGTAGGAGGCGGCCCGGCACCGGCCCCGCAGCTCCTGTCCCGACCCCCTCCGGGGCGGGGCAGGGCGCCGTCCCGGACGCATCGGGACGGGCGGGGCGCATCGATGCTGTCTGCCTAACGGTAGGCAGGCAGTACAGTCAACCACCTGTGAAAACCGGCCGCAAGTAACGCGGCAGGTGGCCGGCGTAATGCCGGAGGAGGCAAGCCCATGAAATCGAGCAGCACAGTTTCCCATCGCGGCCCCTACGGGCCCTACGGCCCCTGGGCCGCCGGGCGCTCAGAGGGCCCCTACGGGCCCTACGGTCCCTGGACCGCCGGGCGCTCAGAGGGCCCCTACGGCCCCTACCGCCCCTGGTAGCATCGCCCTCTTTTAGCCGCCCCCGTCCTTAGGCGGGGGACGGAAGGCCCCGCAGGCAGGCCCTAGCGGGGCCTTCCTGTTTCCGTCCCCCGCAGTTTCCGCCCGCCGGGGCCCCGCCCCCTCTGGCCCTCTCCCCCCGGAACCTCGTCCCCGCTAACGTTCGGCCTTCCCCGTGACCGCTTCGGCTCGCCGGGCATCCCCAAGCGCCCGCTCGCCGAGATCCCTGCGGCGCGCGGCGCCGCGGGCGGCCGGCTGGTACCCCCCGGACGGGCGGGAAGGAAGTGATTGGGAGGCCCCGGCCTGCAGGGGACGGGGCGGGAGTCCCTTTCAGTTGACAGTTGCCGGGTGGCGGTAAGGTTGGCGCCAGCTGGTGCGCCGGGCCTCCGCTGACGCAGGGGGGGCGCGGGCGCGGCCGCCCGGAAACGCCTCCGGCCCGGTTCCCGGGGATCCGGGCCCCGTCCCGCCACTGCCGCCGTCCCCCTGGCACGGGATGTGCTCCGTCAGGTCAGGGGGACGGCGGAACGGTAGTGGTAGCCTCCGGGTTCCCGCGGGCCCCTCCCCGGGCTATAATGGCCTCACAGAACCCCTCAGCCGGAGCGAACCGGAGGAATACCCATGAGATCTGACCAGGCCCATACCGCGGCCGGCGAGGCCGCGCCGACCGCCTCCGAGGACCGGGCCCCCCTCCCGGCGGCGGCCCTCTCGCTCGAGGACTTCATCCACGAGGGGCCGATCCTCTTCCCGGTCGCGCCGCCGGCCCCCCAGCTCCTGGTGGGCGTGGTGATCGGGGCCGGGGACAGGCTCGCCTGCGAGTGCGGGGGGGCCCAGACCGACGCGCTCAGGGCCCCCTCCTGCCTGCTAGAGCCGCAGGTGGGCGACCGCGTCCTCGTCTGCCGGGCCGCGGGGGCCTGCTACGCGCTCGCGGTGCTAGAGAGGTCCGCCGCCCCCGCCGTGCTCAAGCTTCCCGAGGCCGCGAGGATCGAGGGGAAGCGCGTGGCCCTCGCGGCCGACTGCCTGCGGGTCGCGGCGGGGGAGACCACGGTCAAGTCGGCGCGCCTCACCGTCAGGGGGGTGCTCGCCAGGCTCGACTTCACCTTCCTTTCCGTCAAGGCCCGCGAGCTCGTGCGCATCGCGGGCAACTTCCTGTCGAGGTCCCGTGCACACCGCGCCGAGGCCGAGGATGCCATGCGGATCTCGGCCCCGGATCTGAGGCTGGACGCCCGGGAGTGCCTGAGGGCCCGGGCCGGGACGATCGACCTCAAGGCCGAGGGTCCCGCTAAGATGGACGGCTCCACCGTCCAGCTGGGGTGAGAAAAGTGTTCGCTCTAACCATCAAGGGGGGCACGGCCAACTCGCTGGCCCCCGACGTCTGCAAGGTGCCCGCGCCGCCGGCCGGGCCGATCCCGACCCCGCTGGTGAACATGTTCCAGCTGAACATGGCAAACCCCGGCACGGCGAGCACCAAGGTCATGATGGACGGGGCCTTCGCCCTCAACGTCCAGACCAAGGTGCCCATCTCCAACGGGGACGAGGCCGGCGTGGCGGGGGGGGTGGCCTCCAACGTCTTCATCCAGACGGGATCCTTTTCGCCCGCCAGCGGCTCCACGAAGGTGTTCATACAGGGCAAGCAGGCCGTCGCCATGACCGCCCAGACCTTCCACAACGGCGACGCCTCCTTCAACACCATGGGCTTGTGCCCGATGGGCCAGAACACCAAGGTGATGGTGAGCTGACCGCGCGCCCGGCGCAGGCGCCCCCGGGGGCCCCGCGAGTGCGGCCGTGCACGTCAGGCGGGGCGCCTCCCCATGACCGCCCTGGCCTCAAGCGGCGGCGGAGCCTCCTGCGGGGCCATGGGCCCTCGCGCGGCGGGCCGGAACGCCAGGGCGGGCGAGGGCGGGCTTACCGCGGCGCGCGGCGCAGGCGCCCGAGGGCCCGGCGCGGGTGCCTGTGCATGCCAGGCGGGCTTCCGCCATGACCGCCCGGATCCTCCGTGGCGTCGGCGTCTCCTTAAGCACCATGGGCCCGTGCCCATGGGCGGAACACCGAGGCGGGGGCGGGATGACCGCGGCGTGCGGCGTCGGCGCTCTCAGGGGCTGTGCTCTGCGCGCCTGAAGGCGGGCCCGTGCGTGCTGTCCGCGTTGCGTCTAGCTTGAAAGCCCTCGCGTTTTGGTGTAAAAATCATACTGTGGCCAGCCGTTGATCTCCTTTCGGGGCAAGGGCTCCGCAGGGCACCCAGATCTTGGGCGCCCTCGGCCCCGCGACCTGCCCCCACCGTCCTGGGCTCCCAGGGGATCCCTGCGGACGCCCCGCAGCCGGGCGGGGCGCACGCGTCCCGTCCCCCGCCCCGCCGCAGGGGACGCGTGCCTTTCGTCCTGCGGACTCCCGTCCCGCTGGCTTCCCGCTCCGCAGGCGTCGCGGCCGGCGGTCTTCGTGTTCCGGGCTCCCCCGGGCCGGGCCCGCCTTCCGGGGGGTGCGTCCCCCGACGGGGAGGACACTCGTGAGGCTCAGGCTGCTGGAAAGGGTGAGGGCCGCCGTCGGCGGCAAGAAGCGCGGGAGATCGAAGTCCGACGATCTGCTGGGCTCCCTCGAGAGGCACCTGGCCCTCATACTCAACACCAGGCAGGGCTCCGCCAAGACGGTGCCGGACTACGGGATGCCGGACTTCGTGAGCCTGATGGGGCGCGGCGACCTGGACGGCATCCGGGAGCTCTCGCTCGCGCTCACGGAGGTCGTGCAGAAGTACGAGCCGAGGATCCACGGGGCGACAGTGTCCTACTCCCCGGGACGGGAGGAGTCGGGGGTGCTGGAGTTCTCCCTGTCGGGATCCGTCGAGATAGAGAACCAGAAGCAGAACATCTTCTTCCAGACGTCCGTCAACCCGGACGGCGCGGTGGACGTGAAGAAATGACGGGGGGGCCCGGAGGCCGGCCGGATCCGGTGGACGCATGATACTGGACTACTACCAGGAGGAGCTGGCGGCGCTGCGGGAGCTCGCGGCGGAGTTCTCCCGGGACTTCCCCGCCCTCGCCCCCATGCTGGGATCCAGGGGCGACGACCCGGACGTCGAGCGGCTCCTGGAGGGGGTCGCCTTCCTTTCCGGGCTGGTGCGCGAGAGGCTCGAGGAGGGCTTCCCCGACCTCGTCCAGTCGCTCCTGCGGCTCCTCTTCCCGGAGGCGCTGGAGCCCGTCCCCAGCCGGACCGTCATGCTCTTCACCCCGGTACAGGGCTTCACGGAGACGATCCACGTGCCCCGGGGGACCCTCCTGGGCTCGGTGCCCGTGGACGGGGCCCAGGCGCTGTACTCCACCACCGCGCCCCTGACCGTGCTCCCCGCATCGGTGACGCGGGCGGGCGTGGAGGAGGGCTCGTCGGGCGGGACGCTCCTCCGTATCACGCTCTCCGGGAGCGCGCCCCTGTCCATGTGGCTCCCGGACAGGCTGACCCTGTATTTCGCCGGGGAGTACCCGGAGGCGAGCGAGCGGCGCAGGCTGGTGCTTGAGGGCAAGGGGAGGGTGCTGGTGGGCGCCCGGGGGGCGGAACGCCCGCTCCCCCGCGGCTCCGTGAACCCCGGCGGTCTCCTGGGCCCCGAGGAGGGCCCGGCCGGGAGGCGGGCGGGGCCGGGCATGAACTCCCTGGGCCTGCCCGGCCGGCCGTTGCGGCAGCCGGCGGCGGCCCCGCCCCTGACGGCCCGCGGCCAGGGGGCCGGGGCCCCGGCGCCCCCGCGCCGGCAGGGCTTCCGGCTCGTCCAGGACTACTTCGCGATGCCCCAGCGCTTCCTGTACGCGGAGATAACGGGGCTCCGCGACGCGGCCTCCCCCGGCTCCAAGGAGATCTCCCTCGCCCTCCCCCTGCCGGGCCTCAAGGACTCCTCCCCGGGCTTCCGGGCTGAGCATTTCCTCGTGAACACCGTGCCGGCGGAGAACGTCTTCCCCCACCCGGCCATCCCCATCCTGATCGACCACAGGCACATCGAGTACCTGGTGCGGCCCCAGGACTTCGAGGCCGGGAGGATCTCCATCTTCAGGGTGGAGGGGGCCTCGGCGGTCTCCAAGGCCGGGAAGATCCGGCAGTACCTCCCCTTCGAGCGCGTCTCCGAGCAGTCCGGCGACACCGGGATCTACACCATCCACCGCAAGGGATCCCCCATCTCGGGCCTCCCGGAGCATTTCCTGCGGGTCATCTACAAGCCCGGCGAGAAGCTCAACCCCGAGACCCTGTCCCTGAACCTCCTGTGCCACAACCAGGGCATCACGGGCCTCCTGCGCACGGGCGAGATCCGGCTCCCCACCGACTCCAGCCCGGCCATGGCGGGCTTCACCAACATAACCCCGCCCACCCGCCACTGCCCTCCCGTGAGCACCAACCACGAGCTCTGGCGGATGCTCTCGCACCTGCACGTGAACCTCCTGGACGGCCTGGACTCCAAGAGCTTCCGGGAGACGCTGAGCCTCTACGCCTCCCCCAACGATCCGGACACGGGGCGGCTCCTGGCCAACCAGAAGCGCATAGAGGCCTTCGGCGACTTCCTGGCCGAGGGCGAGGACCAGTTCGTGGCGGGCCGGCCGATCAGGGGGACCCTCCTGGAAATGACCGCCGACTCACGGGGCTTCGCCTCGGAAGGTGACCTGAGGCTCTGCGGGGACGTCCTGGAACGCTTCTTCTCCTTCTTCCATTACCTGAACACGTACACGAGGCTCGTCGTCCGCGAGAGGAGCTCCCGCGAGGTCTACAGTTGGCCGCCACGGCTCGGGACAAGGCGCCTGGTCTGAACAGCAACGCGTCGCTGGTGGAGGAGCTCCTCTCGCGCCCCGAGAGCTTCTCCTACTTCCAGGCCATCAGGGTCATACGCCAGAGCTGCGGGGAGGCCGGGGCCTCCATGAGCCGCCTGGTCCGCCGCGGGCTCAAGATCCGCGCCGACGCGGCGCTGAGCTTCCCCGGCTCGGATCTGGTCCAGGTGGAGAGGCTCCACCCCCGCCGCGGCGGGGCCGAGCCGCCGGGGGGCCGCCAGGGCCCGGCCGTCCCTCCGCAGGCCCCGGCGGACGCGGACGGCGGCGCGCCGGGGAGCGCCGCCCCGGATCCCGATCCCCTCCGGCGGCTCCCGGACATCCTCGACGGCGGGATCCCCGCTGCGGGCGGCATCTCGGACCCGCTCTACCGCCTCACCGTGACCTTCATGGGGCTCTACGGGGCCGCCTCCCCCCTGCCGCACTTCTACGCCCAGGAGATCCTCCAGGACGAGCAGTTCGACGAGCGGGCCGCGCGCGAGCTCCTGGATCTGGTGAGCCTCTCCAGCTACCGCTCGCACGCCCTCTCGTATTTCTACTCCCTCCTGGCCTTCCGGGTGCTCGAGCTCAACGACCCGGTCTCCCGGCAGATCCTCTTCGCCATCATGGGGGAGGCCTACCGCGAGGAGAGTTCCGCCGGCGACTTCCGGGAGATGAAGCTCTTCGCCACCAAGATCCGCTCGGCCCCGGGCCTGGTGTCCCTCCTGCAGGCCGCGGCGCCGGGGATCCACCTGGAGCTTGTGGAGAACGTCCCCCGCTGGGTGGACATCCCCGGGGGGCAGCGCGCCGCCGTGCGGGGGGGGGCGAGCTCGCTGGGCCGCGACATGGTGCTGGGGGTCAGGGCCCGCGACCTCTCGGGGAAGTTCCGGCTGCGCGCCCGCGTGCGGGATCTGGAGGGGCTGGAGGGCCTCATGCCCGGGGGCCGGGTCTACGGGGCCGTGAAGGCCGCCGTCGCGCGGTACCTCGCGAGCCCCCTGCTGTGGGATCTGGAGATCCACCTGCCCCCCGGCGCCGCCGAGGGGGTGGCCCTGGGCGTCAGGAGGGGCAGGCTCGGTCTCTCGGCCTTCCTGTCCCCGGGGGGATCCCCGGCCGGGCATTACGTGCTCAACCGGGATCCGGAAAGGAGGCACCGGCGTGCATAGGGATCCGGCGCACACCGGGCGGGGCGGACGTCCCGCGCCCCGCGCCCAGGGCGTCCGCCGGGCCCCCCGCGCGGGCCTGCCCGCCGTCCTCCTGGCGCTCTCCCTCGCCGCCCTGGCCCTCCCGGTCGCCTCCTGCAGCAAGAAGCCCCCGCTCACCCCGCCCGAGGGGCCGCCCGCCGAGAGCATCGGCGCCATCGACTGGGTGCTCAAGCCGGCCGGCATCAAGATCGGGGTGCTGGCCGATCCGGATCTCAACACAGGGCAGTCGGGGGGCGGGCCCGCCGCCCTGATGGTCTGCCTGTACCAGCTGAGCGATCCCGGCTGGTTCGCCTCCAACATGAAATCCTCCCAGGGCCTGGCCGAGCTCGTCGCCTGCCCGCCCGCCCCGGCTGCCGCGAGCGCGGTCCCCGCCTCGGTGCCGGTGAAGGGGCTGGTCACCGCCGAGCGGTACTTCTTCCAGCCCGGGGAGAGGCGCGATCTCACCATAGACCGCCAGCCGGGCACGCAGTTCGTGGGGGTGGCCGGGGGCTTCATGACCATGCCCGGCCAGGGGGGCGCGGCGTACCTGCCCATCCCCATCTACTTCGACAAGAAGCTCATCTTCGCCGACACCTACGAGCCGATGGAG